>JBDGSK010000001.1:0-45259 GCA_042217575.1 Candidatus Nanohaloarchaea archaeon
AAGCTTTCGCAACTCTTCTTCCTCTGTAGAGACCTCCCTGGCAAGCTTCCTTTCGTTTACCTTTTCGGCGAACTTTTCCAGGTACTCCTCTTCTTTTTCCATCTCCTGTAGATCGGCCTCAATCTCCCGGGAGAGATTTACTGCGTCCATGAGAGCCTTTGTTTCCTGTCTGAGTTCGGCGAGCTCCTCCTTTACAAGCTCTTCTTCCTCGCTCTCCATCTGCTGCAGTTCTTTCATCTCTTTGACTGCCGATCTCAGGCGGTCGTCGAAGTTCTTGGGGGTCGTGCTTTCGCCGCCGGCGTTGTACTTGCCACCCATGAACGCATCCCAGTTGCAGCCTCCTTTCTCAGAGTAGGCGGTCTGAAGGCCCTGCGACCAAGACCGTAGAAGCCTGTCTATCTGGCGGTACATGCTTTCCTTGCCTTCCAGCATTCCCTCCTCTTCATTCTCTATCCGAACTGCGTCCCGGGCTTCCTGCAGGGTTTCGCTGATCTCGTCCATTTCTGCGGAAAGCACTCTTTCAATCTCTCCCCCCGCTTTCTCCATGTCTCCTTCAGCTTCTTCCTCCTCTCTGGCAGCGTGTTTAGCTTCCTCGAAGTTGCCTTGCTGCGCGGCCTCCTGTTCTTCTTTCTCCACTTCGTTCATGTCCTGCTCCGCTTCCTGTATAAAGTTTTTAGCTTTCTCAAGGCCTTTACCGACCGACTTTCCGGCCTTCTTCGCGGTTCCGCTGTCTATGCCCGAGAAGTCGCTGGCCTTTCCGAGAGCTTTCATGCCGCCGCCAAGTCCGAATAGGGCGCCTGAAGGCAGTCCGAAGAGCGCCGTTATGAGGAGGGCGAGAAGTATCGAGGCTATTGCCAGCATGAAGAAAGACTGGAGTCCTGCCACCAGGCCTGTCACTGCGCCCGTGCCGACCATCATCAGGGTCAGCAGCAGGGAGAGCACGTAGAGCATCTTCTTGCTTCCTTCATTCCCCATACCGGTTCCGGTGAAAACGTCTTCCATCCCGAGCTTTTCCAGGCCTTTTTCGAGGACTATGGTCAGGGTAACCCAGATTATGCCGAGCCCTATTGCGAAGTAAAACATGTTGGACGGGCTGAGCGTCTCGACACCTATAATCGTCCTCAAAAGATCTGTGAACGAGGTGAAGATGCCGCCCTCTCCTCCAGCTATCTGGGCGGCCGTTAGAGGCAGAACGGAGGCGAGGGCCGAGCTGAAGAGAAGGATTTTGGTCTTCATACCGTCGTTAAAACGTCGTAGCCTTATAATTATTCTGCTACGAGGTGACGCCCTGGTAGAGAGCGTAGAGGAAAGCTCCTCCTACCAGTATGAAGAAAAGGTATGCGATGCTCCCGAAGATGACCGCTACCGCCTGGTTAACCATCCGGAAGAACTGAGTCGGTACAAGCATCGCGGTTATAGCAAGAGCCATGAGGAGCGAGTTCTTCTTCAGCTTGGAGTTGTCCGAGTCAAGTGTGAACGACAGTGCGCGCTGCATGAAGGTCTGGAGCAGTATCGTTATTAGAAGAAAGGGCGCCACAAGATCTGTCGCTATATCGACCTGGGAGTCGTATGACGGGATCGAAAGCTTCTCCTGTGTGATCGACTCACCGTTGCTGTAGTAAAAAGAGGTGGCGGCAGGAATCAACAGAAAGAACGCGGAAAGTGCTGCCAGGGCTTTAATCGAAATCTACATCACCGTCCATGTCATCAAAACCAGAGTCGCCGGTGGAGCCACTGAAGCCGTCGCTGTCTCCCCGGATTTTCTGGAGGTACGCCGGTATCAATCCGTCGACCACGAAGCCGGCAAGCAGCCCTGAAAACGCTATCAGCGCTATGTTCGTCGCGAAATCCGGAAGACCTACCATGCTGCTTATACCCTCTGTCGCGATCATTGAGACAGAGTAGCCTGCGACAGCCGCGACAGGGAATGCAAGGTACTTCCAGGGATCCTCCATGGCCTTTGATTCTCTTTCTCTACTATTATAACTTCAGCCCAGTTTCCCGAGACGTTCAAGAGTCTCAAGTATACCCCACGCGTATACAACACTCTCCCAGGCCCTGATGAAGTCCTCTTCCTCAAGGAAGTGCGTTGTATCGTCGCGGTAGGCGTACACGTTCTCCATCTGTTCTACTTCCTCCCCGGAAAGTTCCTCAAGGCGGCCATCAAGCTTTTCCAGCCACTTCTCCGTCTGCCGCCGGAGTTCTTGCTGCGTCTCGTTCATCGATGCCCCTCCAGGAACTCCTCCTCCATGTGGGATTTTTCGCCCGTCAAGACTATCGAATGCGGAGGCTCTCCGAGATCGGATCCGGCGACCTCTCCCAGGTCTGAGACCGTTACCTTCATGTCCTCCGAATTGGCTCTCTCGACGACTACGGCCTCCCGGTTATCGACTCCCATCTCAAGCAGTTTGGCGGCGGCCGCGTCTGCACTGTAGTTTATATCTAGCAAGACCAGAGTATGGAGACCTATCGAATCATTCGCCTCCACATGTTCAATCAGAGACTCCGGTCTGCCGTCCGCGGGCAGGGTTACTATCCTTCCGAACCTGTAGATGTTTAGACCTGTCTCGTTCACAGACGTTATTATCGACGGCGCGTGGTGAACCTCTGTCTCTATACCCTGATGTTCGGCCCTGTGCTTGATGTCGTAATGCGTCGTGGCCGTCAAAGGATCTCCGGAGACAAGGAAGGCGGTATCGCGCTCGGCCGAGGACTCAAGTATCAGGTCGTCTCTCTCGACCTGTGAACGCTCCAGTTTTTCGATAGAAAGGTCTAGCCTCTGCTCAAGCTCCTCAAGGTCAACAGTCTCAGTATTGGTGTAGAACTCGGCGTAGACCTTCTCCGCGTCCTTCAGCGCCTTCTCTGCTTTCCTTGTAAGTTCCCCGCTGTCCAGTCCGAGCCCGATTATCCGAAGCATACGGTTAAATGATTTGGAGCGAAGACTTTAACTTGATATGGAGCAGGAGGAACTTGAGCGGTACGTCCGTGAACTTTTCACGGAGCAGGGCATGGAAGTGTCGGAGAGCGAGAACCTCTTCGAGGTCCCGGAGGCGAACCTCAGATACCAGGTGTTTTCGTCTGAAAAGTATTCAGTTGACGAAGCGGAAAAAAACGCTTTGAAGGGATGCAAAATATTCGTTGATCCCGGTCTGGAGGATCTGGAAGAAAGGTTTGAGGAAGTATCCGTTATAGAAGAGGAAGGCGAGCACATGGAAACGCCCTCCTACGAGGTCATCGGCGACATAGCGGTCATCAGCGAGCTTCCGGATATGGATGAAGATGAGGCTGTAGAGGCTATCACGGAGCATCACCCGCATGTGAAGACCGTCCTCCTGAAGGAGGGAGGACTGAAAGGAGAGTTCCGTGTCGGCGACTACAGGATACTTTACGGCAGCGAAACCGGCACAACACACACCGAATTCGGCTGCGATTTCAGGGTCGATCCTACAGAGGCTTACTACTCTGAAAGATTCTCGACCGAGCGAGAACGCGTAGTATCCCAGATCGAGGAGGGGGAGGACGTCCTGGTGATGTTCGCTGGCGTCGGACCGTTCGCAGTTATGGCGGCAAAGAACGCGTCACCTTCCAGCGTAGTAGGGATAGAAAAGAACCCTGAAGCCGCCGAGTATTTCCGCGAAAACGTCGCCCTGAACGATGTAGAGGAAACTGTGGACGTGATTGAAGGTGACGCAGGAAAAGAGTTGAAGGACAGGGGGCGATTTGACAGGATTGTGATGCCTCTACCGGGCAGCGCCGACGAGTTCCTTGAAGAAGCGTTCCGGCATACCCGGCCAGGAGGCGTCATCCACTACTACCGCTTCATAGAGGATGGAAACTGGGAACCCGTCGTGGAAGAGCTGCGGGAGGCGTCATCAGAGACGGGCAGAAGCTTTGAGGTCAGGAATAAAGTAATCTGCGGCAACCGCGGGCCGTCTGTCGACAGGATCTGTATCGACACCCTCATCAACTAATTGTCACTTCCAGATAACAAAAACATTTAAGTTAGTTGGCTGCGACTGGAAGTATATCCTCGCGAGGACACACTCATGAAGAAACAAACGATAGTTTTACTTCTGATCATGGCAGGTTTCGTGGCGCCTGCAGCAGGCACTGACACGGTTTACATGGAGCCTCTGAAGACCAGTCCCGACAATCCTCGGGCAGGAGACAGGATTACCGTTGAGGCAGTAAGCTTCAGCGTTGAACCTCTCAGCAGCATGAAGTTCTACGTCAACGGCGATAAGAAAGCCATGAAGACCTGCCTTTATACCGCCACTTTTCCTATCCAGGGCATATTCTCCTTCGGCTGCGGCAAAACTTTCTCTTTCACACCCGAATCCGCAGGCACCTACGAACTGAAGGTCAAGGCAGCGGGACTGCTCGGAAGCTCTACAAGGAAGAAGACAGTGGAGGTCTCGGGACAGAAACAGGTCGAAAACCAGCCGCCAAAGATCAGCGCCATAGAGTTCTCACCGGCACAGCCGCTTCCCCACGAGGAAGTAAGCATCAATGTCATAGCCACAGACTCCACCAGCAACGCAGTATTCGGGATCAAATCGATAAGCGTCACGGCGGAAGGAGAAAAACATACAGCGATATGCGGACAGCTCTGGCAGGCAGGATGCGAGAAAAAATCCAGCTTTACACCAGAATCATCCGGCGAGAAAACCATCGAAGTAACGGTCACTGATCTCAGCGGCAACACCGTTTCAAGAGAAAAGACACTCTACGTGCGTGAAGCACTTGCCGCTGCCGGAGTTGAGGGAGAAGCATCCAATCCCGTAACTTTCTACGCCAGGCTTGGAGAAGGCATCGACGCCTCTCACTACGAATGCTACTGGGATGATAACTCAGGCGTCTCGGACAGCGACAACCGGATGAACAGGGACGGAAGGCGTTTCGAAGCCGAGGAAGAGTTTGAGGGCGGGGAACACACTGTATACATGCGTTGCTTCAGAAACGGCGCAGCCACGAATACAGTTAGTGCCTCGTTCAGCATAGATGAGAACGAGAAACCGACCGCCAGACTTGAAATCTCCCCGGAAAACGCCAGTATAGACCAGAAGATAAAGTTTGACGCCTCGGAAAGCAGTGACGACCAGGGCATCGAACGCTACCGCTGGGACTTTGACGGTGACGGCGACTACGAGAGAACGACAACAGACAGCACAACCACCAAACGCTTCAGCACCAGTTTCGACGGCGAAGCCACCGTACAGGTTCGTGACAGCGACGGCACCACAGACACCGCCTCCACCAGCTACACAGTGGGGAAGAAGAGCTGCGACATCAGACGTTCCGGTCTCAGAGTATCGGACAGAACTGTAGACAGCGGCGAAGAGATCAAGGCATGGTTGAACGTGACCAACAGGGGCAAAAGCCAGAATCTGAAGGTTAACTTCAGCGAGGACGGCGATGAGTTCTACAGCAAAAGTAAGGAGATCGCCGGAGGCGAATCATACAACTTCAGCGCAGGACTTGAGGTAACCGGCGACACGGAGATCGAATCTCTCATCAAGACCTCGGGAAGCCCCTGCGGAACCAGGACCTACCGCGACTCCGTCAAAGTAGATGCCGACACTTCCGACTCACCAGCCCGGCTCAAAGTTACTGTGGAAGACGGGGACGGTGACGAACTCGAAGATGCACGAGTACGCGTGGAGAACAACGACACAGAGACGGAGAGAACCGACAGCGACGGAGAGGCAGAATTTGAACTTGTCGAAAATAAGTACGAAGTGACAGTATCAAAGGATGGATACACGAAGGAGGGTAAAACTGTCGAACTCAAACCGGGCGAGAAACAGAGTATAAGGTTCCAGATGGAAAAAACCCGGGAATCTGAACTCACAGTCAGGGTCTTCGGAGAAGGTAGACGGCTCGACGATGCCCGCGTGGAGATCAAGGAAGAAAATATCGTACACTTCACGGACGACGGGAAGGCCTCATTCAACCTGGAAGAAGGCTCCTACAGCATCCAGGTCTCGCTCGAAGGATTCAGGACAGTCACGAGAACTGTCGACCTTGAAGGAGACGAGACCGTAGAAATCGATCTTTCCGAAAGCCAGGACTATCAGAGCTCTATAACAGTACAGGCCCAGCCCTCAACCGTGAAGTACGGGCAGACCGTCATGATCAAGGGCTTCGTTGACGGCGCACAGGGAAGAAGCACTGTAGAGATCAGTCGGAACGGCGAGACACTTGCAACAGTTTCCACCAAACCTGACGGATACTACCAGGCATTTATCACGCCTGAAAAAGTAGGTACAGGAGTTGTAACCGTTAAAACCGGCGGCGCATCATCCTCGACACCTCTAAGAGTTCAGGCAACTACAACCATCTCAGAGGCCACTGCACCTTCAAGAGTTTTCGAAGGCACAGCATTCGAGATCTGCGCCAGGGCAGAATCGCAGGTAACGCCCGAAGTCAGACTGAGCAGGAACGGAGAGCTGCTTGAAACCCGGAGAAGCCTCGGAAGAGTCTGCTTCCGGACCGAAGCCCCTGAACCCGGCGTCTACACCTACAGGATCTCCTCAGAGACCGCGGGCGAAACAAGTACCGTCAGCAGAACTGTTAAAGTACTGGAAGTCGGCCGCGAAGTAGAAAGCTTTCCTTCAAAAATAGCGGCGGTCGAGACTGAGTCCGGCATAATCAAGCTGGATCTCTACAACACAAACAGTGATCTGCGCCGGTACGACATCAGTGTCAGCGGCATCAAGCCCTCCTGGATCTCACAGAGCCAGGAACAGGTAATCCTGAGAAAGGGAGAACGTGAAACCGTCTACGTATACATTACGGGGAGCGATGAAGGCAGCTTTACTCCGGTGATAGAAGTCGATTCGCGCGGTACCACAGTTTTCAGGAAAGAGGTAACTGTAAGGATCGGGGGATCGAAGGGCGCCAGAAAAACCGGTCTGATTGAAAAGCTTACAGGGCTTCTACCCTTCTGAAATCCGGCTGAAATCGACTAATATATAAGATTAAAACAGAGTGTTATTTGTAGGTGACAATACTATGCGCAACCTGACTAAAACTGTAATTGCAGCCTTTTTCGTAACTTTGATCGCCGGGGCAGCAGCGGCAAGTCCCGCCGACGTAAACATCTTCCCAAGCCAGTCCAGCACCCGTATCGACTCTTTCACCGAGTTCGAGGTGACAGTCGTTAACTCCGGGCCTGTAAAGGATACCTACGAACTCTCCTCCAGCAGTCCGACGGAGATAACCATCGCTCCACGCGAAGTGACCCTCCAGCCGGGCAACAAGGAGACAGTCAATCTATGGTATAACCCGGTCATAGACAAGGAAGAAGGCACCTACAGCTTCACGGTTACAGCCACTTCACAGGCCAGCGGCAAGAGGTACTCTGAGACCGCACAGGTCTCCGTTATCAAGGAACACAAGGTAAACGTGAAGGTCGGCGACGCATCGAGAACCGGATGCCTCGGAGAAAAAGTCCAGTACAGCCTCACGGTTACGAACAATGGCATCCAGCAGGAAAGGTTTGACCTAGAGACTGATGCGGGGAAGCTTTCGACCAGCAAGCTCAACCTTGAGGACGGTGAAACAGTTAACGTTACACTTACCCTATCCTCGAAGAAGCCTGTCCAGAAGACTTTCAACGTCATAGCTTCCTCTCAAAGCAGTTACGCCCAGGATATTGAGAGGATCGACTTCAGGGCTGAAAGATGCTGGGCCTCGGATGTCAGCATCACTCCGCAGCAGAAAGATGTTGCGGCCGAGACGGCTGCAACGTTCAAGGTAACTGTCAGGAACACCGGGACACGCAGCGACTCTTTCACCCTTTCAACGACCCGTGGAGAGCTCGCGGACACCAGTCTTGAGATCGAAGGCAAGAGTTCCGGTTCCACGACCCTCACAGTAAGACCTGAAAAACTTGGAAAGAAGACGGTCAAGGTGACCGCGAAGTCCCATGTGACAAGCTCTGCAACAGCCTCTTACACGGTTTACAACGGCATGAACGTCGAGGTGACCGCGGACAGGCAATCTTTCAAGATGTGTGAAGACGTTTCCACCGGAGTAGAGTTCACGGTAGAAAACACCGGGGCAGCCCAGGAAACCTACAGTCTCAACGCTTCCACCGGCGAACTCCAGACATCGAAACTTGAGCTTGAAGAAGGAGAATCTGAGACTGTTGAGGTGGAGTTCAATGCATCGGAGCGAACCTTAGGAAAGCACAGTGTAACCCTGAAAGCAACAGCCGAAAGCTTCGGAAGACCCGAGAAAACAGCTACCTCTACAGTCAGGGTACAGAACTGCTGGGATCTCAGCATGAACGTAGTTCCCTCCATCGTCAGCGCCGGGGACAACAGGAGCGTGATCTACAAAGTCAGGCTCACAAACAACGGCACCCGGGAGAACACTTACCAGCTCTCGCATGACGGGCCTTCCTGGGTATCGCTGAAGCCGGAGGAGGTAACGGTCGCGCCTTCAAAGACAAAGACTGCGTTCATCTACGCCGGAATCCCTTACAAGGAGAAGGGCGAGATACAGATCAAGGCTATTGCCGAGGGACGTGAGGTCGAACGTTCAGAGACCGCCAGGCTTGTGATGGGAGAAAAGGTCAAGGACGCGATAAAGGACGACAGCAGCAGGAAAGGGCTACTGGACTCTCTCACAGGATCCGTCACGAAGTCCTTCAAGGCAGCGGCAGGTTCGTCTCGACTGCTGCTTTCGATCCTCGTAGGCGTAGGAATCACAGCACTCGTCCTGCTCAGGGAGTGGTGAGAAACACTCCTACCTAATTTTTCTCTTTCCATTCTTCCTTACCTGGCTCCGTTGACGGTCAGAGAAGTGCGTTCGTCGACGAAGTAGCCGTATTCTGCTGTCAGCGTTATGGGAACTGTTTCCTGTATGGCTCCGCTTGACAGCGAGTTCGCCTTCATAGTGAAGCAGGTCTGTCCCTCCTTCCCGATGATGTTGACAGTTTTCTCGGTCTTTTCAAAGCTTACAGTTGTTCCCGAAGCCCGTACACTGACGTTGATCTTTCTCTTGTTCTGTCGATCTGAAGCCCGGTCGTAACTTGCTCCCGGGAGGAAAGGTGTGCCTGAGCCCACGTTCTCTGCGATGACGCAGAACTGGGACTTGATCGAGTCCGAGTTCTCGTAGAATACTATAGGTGAAAGAGTCCTTACCCCAAGCTGGATCGGACCGCCGGTGTTGTCAAGTTTCGGCTGTGACTTGCCGACGTTGGAGTTCCGGAACTCTTCTCCGGTCATAACGGTTATGTCGGTGACTCCGCGTGTGCTGTACCGGTAGAAGACCCTGGTGTTCAACGTGTAAGGTATCTTCAGATCGCCTTCCAGCTGCGGAGCCTTGAGCCTCCAGACGCGTCGAACTGTCTGCGCAGGAGTATCTGTTCCGGGATTCGCCGGCCGCAGAGTATTGTAATCCTTGACCCTTGAACCGGATACGATCGTCCATGAACGGTCGCCCTTGAAGGCCATGTTGTAAATTCTTGCCCTGACATCGCTTGCCTGGCGGCCGCCACTGTTCTTGAGACGTAGTTGAACGGATACAGGCTGGCCGTCGTATATCTTTGCCGGGGAGGCTGAGAATTCTTGAATGGTGACTCCCGCAGTCTGGCTGACCTTGACGCCGCTGTCAGTCCCGCCGTGACTGCATCCTGAGGCCACAGCTATGATTGCGAGAACGACGAGCGCTGAACTCCGGTCTTTGAGCATCATTGCGGCCTCACTAGGGTTACATCGACTGTTGGTTCTTTGACGTATTTATAACGTGTGGAAAAGAAAAGGTTTCTCACGACTTCTTCGGAGTCCTTTACTGTGCATGAGAACTCGAATTTTTCTCCTACTACCGGCCGATCCTCTTCAGGGCAGCCGTGGAATATATCAGGGCTGTAGCTGAACGTGTAGTTGGATACGGTACGGCCCTTTCCGATCTCTTTCACCTTGAAGTTCACAGTCCTGCCTTCAAAGCTCGCAGGCGATTCCGTTGTCATCGTGGCTCTGACCTCGCCGTTGGCGAAAGTCCTGCTTACCTGGCTTGTGGAGTTCAACTGTTTGAGCGGCTTGAACTGGATTTCAAGCGGTTCTCTGTTGACGAGAGAGGACCTGTATTCAAGATGCAGATTGAAGGAGAGTGACCGCCGCTCGAATCCACCCACCGTTTCCGCTGAAGGTGCGGAGAGTCTCCACTTGCATTTCATCCGCGGCCTGAGGCCGTTCTTCGCCCGGTCTATCTGTTGCGGGGTGCAGCCTATCTTTTCTGCATCCATTATACCGAGGTTGTAAAGCGAGATTTCTGTTATGTTTATGTCACGCCGGTGGTAGTTCTGGAGGTTCAAAACAACTACGGTCTTCTGGCCAGGAGTAAGCGTAGTGTCGGCGACCCTGAAACTGTTTATCTCAAGTCCTTTCCCCTGGGATGTGCCAGGTGTCACCGTTCCGGTCGGAGACTCCTGGTGGGCGCAGCCCGAGGCTACGGCGATGACTCCCAGTACCGCGAGTATTTTAGCGGCCCGCATATTTTATCTTCACCTCGCGGGTTCCGGCGTTCTTTATGTACGTGTAATTGGTTCTTGCCCTGATCTCGCCGGTGATGCTGGGCGCGTCGAGAGTGTAGTTCAGCCCACACCTTATAACGATGCTCTCGCCCTCGTAGAGCGTCAGAGTTTCACCTTCCGGTGTGTCGCATCCTCCCAGCCGGAAGTTGCCGCCGGTGTTGGCCATCTCTATAACAGGCTGCTGTACCTTTACCGCGCCCCTGTACTTTGCCTCGCTCGGGTTCTCGTTGATGAGCTGAACCAGGACGCCTATGCTGTCGCCTTTTATGAAGTAAGGCACTCCTTTCTCCGAGCTGCTTCCTATGGTTTCGATCAGTATTTTCAGCGGCCCCTCGGACGACCTGTGGGCGGGTTTACTGGCACCCACTTCATCGTTCCTGAGAACCTTTACCTGGCGGTACGCCTCTACTGTGTAGTTGAACGGCACCTTGAAGTTCATAGGGCAGCGAGCACCGTTCACACCGATGTCTCCCGTCTGCGTCAGCTCCCAGCTCAGCATCACCTGTTCACCCTGCTTGAGAGAGTAGCTGTCCTGGGTCGACGGCTCGGAGGACGAGTAGGCTTCGAAGCCTGTGACATCGAAAAGATCAGGGCAGTAATCAGTGAGTATGGCGTCTCCATCCAGTTCTCCGGTTCTGTCCAGTATAAGATCTGCCGGAAGAACTCCTGTGTTAGTGACTCCCATGTCCACTCTTACCTTCGAGCCGGCACGGATCTCATCCGGTACAACCTCAAGTTTCGTAACCTTGACCGCGTCACCCGGACTGGAGTCGGTTCCAGTTGTGTGTGCGCAGCCCGAAGCCAGCACGATCAAAGCTAACAGACTTAAGGCTGCGCGACTCTGCTCCATACATAGCCTATGCTGTCCGAGGTTAAAAGGTTTTTAGTTGCAGGAGGCGCTGGAGCCGGCGACTGGACTCTTTCCTCGACCGCGGCAGGTGTCGCACTGCTTCTCCTGGCTTTCTACATGTTTCTTAAGCTGCTGGAAAGAACAGGTCTGGAACCGGACAGGCAACTCCTCTTCTATTCGACTCCTTTCGGAGCTGTCGCTGCGTTCTTCTCGGTAAAGTTCTCTCTGATAGGAGGTGCTGCGGCAGGAGTTTTCGCGGCTCTTGCCGCCCTTGGAGTGTCGCTGAAGCTTGAAGAAGCCCTGGATTGCAGTTCTCACAGAGTCTACCTTTTGCTCGGCGTTCTCGGAGCTCTTCCAGGACTTCTTTTTCTCAACACAGGCATCGCCGGCGTTTCCGCCGCTGTTTTCCTGCCTTTCGCGGCTTCTACGGTGCTGCTCTCTGCCGCCACCGATAAAGATCTGATGTATGCGCTGGGAGGCCAGTATTTCGATGCCTCCACCAGTTTTGCCGTGCTGTCGGCCGGAGGCGTTGAGGTCCATGTGTTTGGAAACCTCTTCGTCAGGTCGTTCGGCCCGCAAGGCATATTCGTATTGAAAAGCGCGGTAGTGCTTCCCGCCGC
Source organism: Candidatus Nanohaloarchaea archaeon (assembly GCA_042217575.1). Lineage (GTDB taxonomy): Archaea > Nanohalarchaeota > Nanosalinia > Nanosalinales > Nanosalinaceae > JBDGSK01. Next base: position 12,014 of record JBDGSK010000001.1, read on the forward strand.
GCTCTACCTGGCAAGGTCGACTTCAGGACGCAGAAAGACTCTCTACATGTTCTTCATAGGCATCCTCGGGTTTTCTGTAGGGCTTGCAAACCTTTTCAGGGCTTGACAGCCTGGAAACCGGATCCATCCAGCAGAACTATGTTGTCTGGCGTGTCCAGTTTCTTGAACTTCTCTTTCGGCGTCTTGTAACCGAAGATGTTGAGCGGGTCGTAGACTGCGAAGTAGAGGTCTACGATCCTTGAGGCAAGCGTGTTGACACCGCATCTCGTGGTTCTCGGGTTGAAGTAGAGCACACTGTCGACGTCGTTGTTCTCGACCCAGTACTTCATGTACTGTTCCGCGGTGCCGCTGTCGATACAGAGGGTTTTCTCGACTTTTTCCAGCCTTACGTCGTCGCCGGTTCCGTACTCTTCATCCTGGATCAGCGTATAGCCTCCGGCCTCCAGCTTTGCCAGTTCTTCCTTCTTCATTCCTATGGCTCCAAAGTCCGAGCTGTTCTTCCAGGCCTCATCTGAGGGCTCTGAGAACCTCTGTTTCATGTTTTCCCATAGATACGCTGTTTCGCCCTGTTCGATCTCCTGGTCGACACTGTCGCGGTTGATCTTGTTCACGATATGCCATCTCTCTCCCATCCTGACATCGCAGCCGTTCGCTGCGTCAAGGCTCTTGGCTGTAGTGCAGCTGCTGATCAGATCCGGATTTGAAAGCGTCTTGTTGTGAGGTACAAGGAGCGGGCAGTCAAGTTCTGTAGTGCCGCAGCGCCCGTTGAGAACTTTGAAGCCGTTCTCGGATTTCTCAACTTTTACAGTGTAGTTGGCATCGATCCTCATCGTAAGCGTTTCCCCTGAAGGACTGAGGGTGGAAAGTTCGTCTTTCTCCAGCACCATAGAGCAGGATACAGGCGACATGCCGCTGCCTTTCTCGAACCATTTGCCGCGCCTGTAAAGCCGCTTGGTGTAGTTGATCCTTGACTCTGAAAGCTTGTAGGTGTTCTCTCCCACCCTCTGAAGCCCCTGGCAGGTGGCCGAGCTGGAGTTGAAGCCCTCTGCGTTTTCGACATCTATCGTCTTGCTCGAGTCGTATAACCGGAACTCTTCCGGGTCGAAACGGTATTTTATGTCCCGCCTGTCTGTCGACATGCCAAGCCGGACGCGGAAAACTCTCGAAGCTCTTCTCCCTCCGCTCTGTCGGAAGGTGACGGGTGATTCGACGTTGACGTACGATTTTACAGGGGTATCCGCGGTCTGGGATTTCTTGAACTCGGGTCGTTCGCCAAGCGAGCGAAGGTTCTGCATCGACATTGCCTCGAAGTACAGCGTGGCCTGTGAAGAGTATTCATATCTGACGTCGAGCGCCACCCGTCGTGTAAGCCCGAGACCCGGCTGTAGAAGGCCGCAGTTGTACAGGCTGAGTTTTTCCATCCCTGAAACAGGTGTGGCGAAACCTCCAGGGATTATCGTTCCCGGCTTCACTCCCTCGATCTTGGAGGCGTAGCGCCCCCCTATACTGACCCAGCCCGTGTCACAGTAAGCTTTTTTCTCCTGCTTCTGGAGGTCTTCCACTCTGACCCTGTAACTTGTGTTCCGCGCAGGTATGCCCTTGAGCCCGTGTCTCGGATTGTAAAGCGAAAAACTTACGGGGAGATCGAAAGTGGCTCTTCTTCCCGCGATATCGAGGTCGTGACCGCCATTAACCGCGAAGTCTTCGACCTGCAAGCTGTAGCTCTGGCCCACGGCTTCAGAACCCGGCCTCTGGGTGTTGTTGTACCTCCAGGCACGCATACAGGCCGCGTTACCGAAGCACTGTAATGTCTGGACTCCCTGCCTTACCATGTCGAAACCTGCTTCAAAGTTCACTCCCGCAATCTGATTGCCGACGACATTCCCTGCCAGCTGTCCGTAGCCGCTTCCGCCGACCATTGTCAGGGCCCCGAAGATAAGCGCTAAAGGAAGCGCGGCGAGCGCAACGTACTTCAGGACCTTTCCGACAGCTTGAAGTGCTTCTCCGCCGCCTCCCGAGCTTCTCGGCGCTCTCCTGTTTGTGACCGGCTGCCCGCCTGAAGCTGTCGGGTCGAACTCTGCGCTTTCAAGTTCTGCTTCCTGTTCCGCGGCTTTCTCGAAGTCTTTCATCGGATTCATCCCAAGCATCTTGAAGAACTCGAGGTCGACAAATGGGACCACAAGAAGAATCAGCAGCTTTCCCTTTGCCCCGAACCAGCTGGTATCATGCCACACACGGTTGTAATCTATCGGCTCGACGAGAGGGAGAACTTGCGCGACTATAGGAAACTTGTGCGCGATGACCCCGAGGCCGTCTAAGTCGGTCAGGGGCGTGCCAGTCTCTAAAATCCAGTAGATTAGGTAGCCTATCTTATCCGTTATCATTTAACCACGCTCCGAGACGACCCGGAGGCTTGAAAGCCGGAACGAAGAGGCGCTCTCCATGCTGATACTGTTCGAGGCTTTTACAGCGGATTCAGGAAGTTCTATTCTATTTTCTCCTCTTTCAGGGTTGAAAGTGGTGTTGAAGCTGTTCAGGTCGATCTCGATAGGCGATACTGATTCAAGCGGTATGTAGCTGAACTCTATGTATTCCGTAGTGGCCCTCCGGTTCGCGTAGTCAAGTCGTGCATCCCCGAGTTCGAACTCTGTCTCAAAGCTTCCTGGCCGGACGTTGCCGATGTACCTGACGTTCATCATCACGTTTCTGAGCGAGTACCTGGCCTCGCCATCTGTTTCAAAGGTTATCGTGTTTTCGCCGCGCTGCAGGTCGGCGTTCTGCATGGTGACCCTCACTTCCTGCACCGATCTTGAGATCGACCGGTTGAACAGCAGGTTGTCGTTGATGTACATCTTCAGCGGCGATGAAGGTGTCGAGGAGTCAGGCGGCAGCGCGAACGTGACGTTGGCGGATACAAAGTTCTTCAGCTCGTGGCTGTACATCTGGAAACTGTCCTCGAAATCGTGGAACTTTCTGTCGTTGACCCTTGCCTCCACGTCCTCGATCGTGTACACTGATTCCTTGAGGAAGTCTGCAGAGGTTCCTATCTTGAAAGTATTGACGCCGCTGTGCAGGGCGCCTTCAGGTATTTTTACTTCCGGAGTTCCTGTGGAGATCAGGTACCGGTCAAATATTTTCTTGCCGTTTACCTTGACGTAGACCGTTCCCTTTCCACGTCTTCCAAGCACCTCAAATGTGATCTTTCCTCCACGGGGCTGGGTGGCGTTGTACCGGAACTTTACTGCGTTCCCTCCGAACATCATGTCCTCAAGAGAGGCTCGTTCCTCCTCGAAAACTTTTATGTCGCCTCGGGCCTCACCGACCGTGAAACTGCCGAAACGTATGGTTCTGAGGTCTTCAGTCGCCTGCCCCACATCGCCCGGACTTCCCTGCATGAGAACCCTCTGCTGCGGGCCGCTCGCGACCCCGACATGGTCGAGCGCGAAAACTAATCCAAAGATCGTGAGTCCGGCGACAAGTACGGCGCTGAACTTTTCCTCCATAAACCTTGGTGATAGTTCGAGGTTTTTATTTGTAGGCAGCGTCGTTGTTTCGTATGAAGCTGCTGAAAACCGACAGAAGTGACGGCTACGCCAGGATAAAGATAGAGAATGAGGACGATCTCTGGCACCTGAAGGACTTTATAATACCGGGAGACCGGCTCAGGAAGAGGACTCAGAGAACCAGTCTTGAGGGCCGTGAGAAGAAGAGCGTGGTCATAACGCTTGAAGCAGAGAAGACAGACTACCGCGGTGAAAGACTTCGGGTTACAGGCGAGATCACAGAGGGCGCGGAAGACATCGAGCTGGGATACCACACGTTCAACCTGGAGCCGGACGACGAGTTCGAGCTCTGGAAGGATTTTACACAGGACGACTGGGAGCGACTTGAGGAGATGGAGGACAGGCGTTCCTACAAAGTCCTGTTCGTGCTTGTGGAGAAAGGTGAGGCCGACCTTTACGTTGTCGAGGAATCAGGCATACGCGATCTTTCAAAGGTCGACCTCAACATCCCGGGAAAGATGTACGGCGACCAGAAGTCGGACGACGACTTCTACAATGAGCTGAAGACTGTTATCGAGCGGAGCGCGGAAGATGTTGACAACGTGATTCTGGGCGGCCCAGGGTTCCACAAGGAACGGGTTGAAGACATGCTGGACGATGAAGTTTCTGAAAAGACTCTTGTCCAGGACACGTCTGTCACAGGAAGAACCGGGCTTCACGAGGCTATCAAGCGCGGCGCGCTGAAGCGTGTTGTCGAGGAGTCGCGTATCGGGGAGGAGTCGGAGGCTGTAGAAGATTTTCTTGATGCGCTCCGCGAGGATGAAAACGTCGGCTACGGCGAGGAAGTGGAGCAGCTGGCGGAGCAGGGCGCGGTGAAAAAACTGGTTATAACCCACGACAGGCACCGTGAAAACCCTGGTATCGCGAAAAAGGTCGAGCAGCAGGGCGGAGATGTTCAACTGGTGCATACCGATCACGAGGCAGGCGAAAGACTCGAAAACTTTGGTGGGATCGCCGCTTTACTGCGTTACCGGCCCTGACTCTGTTCACGCGAACTGAGCGTCAGCGGAACCTTTATCCTTCTCCCATCCCTGATAACTGTAAGGGTTATCCTGTCCCCTGGCTCTGTCTCTTCTCCAAGATAGTTCAGTATGTCGGAGATCCCCCTGACCTTTCTGCCGTCTATAGCAACTATGACATCGCCTCCTACCGGAACTTCTCTGCCGTCCACGATTGCCGTCTGTCTCGTGCCCTGGAGGCCTGCCCGGTCCGCAGGACTGTTCTCGACCACGCTCAGGATCATGAAACCTGATTCCACTTCTCTTTCCATCGCCTTGATCATGTCCGAGGTCAGGTCTCTTCCGCGGACGCCTATCCACGAATGTTCGTAGTCACCGTCCTTTATAAGCTCTGGAACAACCCTCTTCACCTTATTGGAAGGTACTGCGAAGCCTACGCCGGAAAACGTGTTAGTCGAGGACTTTATGGCGGTGTTGACTCCCACGACCTCGCCCTGCATGTTGAGCAGAGGGCCTCCAGAGTTGCCAGGGTTGATCGCGGCATCGGTCTGCAGCACGTTAGGTATGGAGAACCCGCCTTCCACCTGGAGAAGCCTGTCCTTCTGTGAGATTATTCCGTAGGTCATCGTGCCGCTGAGCCTGAAAGGATTTCCTATGGCTACGGCGCGCTGCCCTACCTCGACCTGTGAAGAGTTTGCAAGCGGCAACGGGTCAAGGTTTTTCGCGTCTATCTTCAGGACGGCAAGATCCGAGTAGACATCGGTGCCGACGACCTCTGCGTTTTTCACCCTTCCATCTGCAAGGGTCACTTCCACACGTGAAGCGCCTTCGACGACGTGCTGGTTGGTTACTATGTAGCCGTCGCTGCGGTACACAAAGCCTGAGGCGGACGATTCTTTCTCGCCAAAGGTTCTAACCGATACCACTGACTGGTCTACCTGCTCGAACAGCGCGGTCAGGTCTCTCTCCGTCCTGTTGATGGTGACGACGTTCCTGGGTTCGTCCAGCCTTTTCTCCAGGGAGTTAATCCTGTGGTCGAAACGGGCTGTGGTGTAGACGCTGCCGGCCGCGAATCCCAGGGCCAGTAGAAGAGCGGCGACACTGTACAGGTTTGTGTTCTTCACGGTACGTCAATCATTCCTGAAGTTTTTATCCGTATTCCTGAAAGCTACCGCGTAGAGCCTCGTGCCTTTTTCCGGTCTCAGGACGAGTTCTGACTGCATCTCTTCGGCCCCGTTCACCACGTTGAAAACTCCCGGATTCGCAGCCTTCAAAGCGCCGTCCTCAACGTCCGAACCTGCTTTTTCGCCGGGCGGTGCGGAGTCAAGCCTCACCTCTACTTTTTTCACGCCGTCCGGATGTATCACGGTCTCGGCCTGCGACGCCCTGAACTTTATCCTCAGCTCCGCATCTTTCACTGCTTCCAGGGAGTCTTCTTCCTGTTTCCAGGTCCCGGAGAGGTATACCTCGTTCATCCTCCTTCCCTGCGGCATCTCCAGAGTTCTCTTCCCGCGGAAGTTGCCGCTTTCGTTTATCCCTGTACATTTCGAGTAGCCGAGATATTTCATGGGGGTGTGGTCTCCCCCGGAACGTAGTTCAGGTTCCTCGTCAAGTTCCAGTATGTCCTTCAGGGCCTCTGAAAGCGTTCTGGAGTCGCCGGCATCCTTCCAGGCGACTTCACCGTCCTTTATTATGACCTGGCGCGGACGCTTCCTGTTACCGTACTTTCTCCATGTCTTCTTGCCATGGTCTTTCAGCACAGGATACTCTATACCTGAGTCATCGACATGCTCTTCCAGGTTCTCGTGTTCGAACCCGAACTCCTGGGCATGAACCCCGACCACTTTCAACTGGCGTTCGGCGTGAAGCTCCTGCATCTCCGCTGTTTTGCTCTGGCACTCGGGGCAGCTCAAACTCCAGAAGTCAACAAGTATGACCCCTTCGTTTTTCTCTACGCCGCAAGTGTTCAACCACTCGCCCTCGAACCCGGGGGCTTCAGCTCCTTGAAACACCATAGAGTAAAGTTAAAACTCGCCGTAGTTAACGTTTACCTGTTGAATCTGAAAAACTTGCTGTTCGAGCTGACGCCTCTGGGAAAGTCTGACAAGGAGGTGCAGAATTATCTTGAGGGAAGGATAAGCAAGGAGGAGATGGCACGTTACCGGGATTCTCTTAAGCAGTACCGGCACATGAAGCTTATCGAGTCCTCTGTAAAACTGCTATTCTACGCCAGCCTGCTAACAGCCCTGGCAGCCACTCTGGGCATAGGAGAGCTGAGGATTATCCAGAGAATCGCGTCCTACCTCGGAACCTCTGTCATCTTCGTGCTGTTCGCGGTCTCAAGCTACTTTACGATGGTGAAGCGTGAAAGCTATCACGTCCAGCGCGAAATACTGATAGCGAAAGCGGCTACCTCCTGACCTCGTGGCAGTTCCTGCAGCGCGGCTCGTATTTCTCGTCCGCCCCAACCACTACAGTAGGATCGTCAACATGCGCAGGCTCGCCGTCCACGATCCTCTGATTTCTTGACGCCGGCTTCCCGCATACAGCGCAGACAGCCCGAAGCTTGTCAACGTATTCCGCAACGGACATCAGCTCCGGCACAGGTTCGAAGGGCTCGCCGCGGAAGGTCGAGTCTATCCCCGATACGATGACGCGCTTGCCTTCCGATGCAAGCCTCTGACACTCTTCAACGAGCGATCCCTGGAAAAAATTGGCTTCGTCGACCGCGACAACGTCCGCCCCGGTCTCGATATTCGGCTGTTCAGGGGAGACTACCTCGGCGCTCCACTCTCTGCCGCTGTGAGATCCCACTTTTTCCTCCCCGTAGCGGTCATCTGTCTCCGGGATGAAGACTGCCACGTCTCTTCCCGCCATCTCGGCCCGTTCAACTCTTTTGAGCATTTCCTCGGTCTTGCCTGAAAACATGCACCCTGTTATGACCTCGATTGATCCGCCTGAGAAGTGAAACTCCGGACTCATCGTCCAGAACTTTTCGCGGGAAAGTTAATAGGGTTTTTCTCATAGCAGTGTGACGAGATAGGTAAGTGCTATACCCGACAGGAACACTGCGAAAACTGCTGCCTCGCTTGCCTCCTCGTCAGGATGCTTTATCTCCGGGAAGAGATCGGTGCCGCCGACGTAAACAAAGTTGCCTACTGTCAGAGGAACCAGGAACTTCTCCACCCCAACTACATTGGAGGCAGCCAGGACTCCGGCAGCCCCGGCGAACATGAAAACGCTGACAAGGAGGTTGAATGCCAGCGCCTTTCCCCGGGAAAAGCCACCGCTGACCAGTGTTCCGAAGTCTCCAAGTTCTTTCGGGATCTTGTGAAGCATGACTGCAACTGTGGCAGCGACCCCTGCGTTGAGCGAGACCAGATAGCTTGAAGCGACGAGTATACCGTCAATAAAGTTGTGCAGACTGTCCCCCGCCAGGATCATGTAGGAGTAAGGCTCGACCTCATGCTCAGTTCTGTGGCAGTGCCAGTGCACCGCTTTCTCCATCAGGTGCGACCCTGCCACCCCCGCCAGCACCAGAAGACCTGTCATATGCGTGAAACCGAAGTCCCTGACGTAACGCGGCACGAGATGGATGAAAGCACTGCCGAAGATCGCACCCGTGGAGAGCGAGACGAGTAATACCAGAATCCTTTCAATCTCTTCCTCACTTAAAACCAGGAAAAGAGCGCCCGCACCCGCCAGCAGACTTGTAAGGAAGACGCTGGCAAGTACCGGTAACTCGACCGACACGCCTAACGCCCGGGAGAACCTGAGTTAGCGGGTTTGCCGGCAGATTCTCCTGCAGACGCGTTCCCGCCCATCGATGGCCGGCCGCTATCCGGCTGCCCTCCGCTTCCGGGCGTCGTTCCCGGCGTCGTTCCGGGAGTCCTGTTCATCCCCGGAGCATTTCCTCTCGTCCTGTTCGCGGCGTTGCCACGGGCATTTCTGACGTTCTGGAGTGCATTTCTGAGGCCCTGCTGAGCCTGTTCAGGAGCGTTCTGCATAACGCGTTCGAGAACTCTCTCAGCTTTCTGGAGGCCCGGCACGTCACCCGACTTCGCTCTCTGGGCGATCTGCGCCATATTCTTGGCGGCTCTCTGCGCCGCCCCGTAGTTTCCACGGCGGGCCATAACCCTGGCCTCGGCTGCTCTCTCCTGCGCGACCTGTGCCGCCCTCTTCAGACCTATGGATACTGCGGCGTTATCCCACGCCACTTCCAGGCCGTAGAGCGCCGATTTAGGCTTCAAAAAGCCTGGCTCCTTCAGTTCTGTATTGTTCCCTGTACTGTTCTGGGCTGTCGCCGATGGAACAACTGCAAGCATCATTACCGCGGCAGCTACCGCAAATATCGTTTTCATAAACAGTTGATTGTGGAAGACAGTTTAAACAGTTTGGCAATACAACCGTTAAAACGGAAGATATAAGCATCTCACACCGCGCGACCACATGAACCTGAACTCAGAGCAGATCTGCTTTTGTGATAATGCCCTGGTAACCGCTCTCTCCCTCAACAAGAACCGCAGGTTCCTGCCTCAGGATCTCCTCAACTAGCTCCACACGGGCATCCCCTCCAACTTTCATCAGCTCAGAGCCCATGACCTCTCCCACCTCAAGATCAGGATCGCCCGCACCTATAATCATTTTTTCAGTAATCCTCCCCGCGTTTTCCCCTTCCACCTTCACCGGCAGCTGCGAGAAATCGTTCTCCCTCATCTTTCTCGCCGCCTCTTCTAGCGTCTCACCTCCAGATATCCAGGTAACCTCTCCGTTCATAAGGTCGGAAGCGGTCTCAGCCTCCTCGCTCTCCAGTGCTTCCAGCGCCGTGTAAAGCCTGTAAACCGATCCATAGCTCGGGTTAACGGAGTTCTTCTCCATCCTGTTCACCTGGCTCGGACTTAACCCGGCGAGGTCAGCCGCCTTCTTCTGCTTCACGCCCAGCCTCCGACGTTTCTTCCTGAGCATCTCCGCAACTTTCTCGAACTCGAAAAACTCCATAAATTGAATACAGCGCAAAAAACTTTTTGAAACTATTACTGAAACGCCACGAAATCCTGGTTATGCCTCTCAAGCCCTACGACCAGGTCGAATCAGACTACATAAAAAAGAAAATCAGCGGCGGCGACTTTCAAGACAGGGAATTCCGCAGCTACATCGACACATTAATCTACCTCGAAGAAAAGATTCTCAACGGCGCCTCAGGCTACGCAGACAGCATGAAGCTCCATCAAACCCGGAACCGGCTCCGAGAAGAGTACCGGCTGATCTACCGCGAAGTCGAACCCGAAAAGTACAGCGAAAAACTCGCCCGCGAAACCGTACAGGCCATCGAAGAAACACTTGAACCGGACAAGTTCAAAACCCAAGAGATTATAGAAAGACTGGAAAACCGGAAAGACTGGGAAAAAGTCGCCGGGAGCTGAAAAGGTTCAGCGTCGGGGGCGGGATTTGAACCCGCGTGGGAGCATAAACACCCCCAGTGGCTTAGCAAGCCACCGCAATGGCCAGGCTATGCGACCCCGACTTGTTGGCGGTGAGTTTGGGTGGCGGAGTTTGACCTGTGTTTTGGTAGTGGGGCGTGAAATGTTTAAAATGCCGTTGTTGCGGCGGGTTTCGCGGACAAGGTATATAAATTTCTGAACGGTAATTTTGGCTTAGAGTGATTATATAATGGCGGAGAACATCCTCGACTTTTCAGATATCACCGGAAAAGACGTTTTCACGAGTAAAGGTGCTCACTGCGGAAAGCTGAAAGACGTTGAGATTAACATCGGCCAGTTCGCGGTTCGTGCGGTTGTCGTAGGGGCTGAGAAAGGTTCTTACCTGGCTGAAAAGGTCGGGGGTTCAAGGAACGTCGTGATTCCTTACCACATGGTTGAATCTGTCGACGACGTGGTCATCATCAAGGACTTCAAGACCGACAACGTCGAAGAAGAGTAAGTACCGATGGCGTTGAACGCCCTTGTATCGCTGGTCTACGGAACTGTAGTGGAATCGTGGGCGCTGGCTGTTTTTGGTTCAAAGTTTTTCTTGGCCGGTGTGCTGGCGTATTCAGGTTTTACCGGTCAAGACTTCAGGGAGTTACTGGAGGACTGGTCAGAATACTTTGTGGCGGCGCTGGTCGTTGCAGGACTTGGGTTCTCGCTTGCGAACATTTCGGCGCCTTCCGGAGGGGTTTTGAGCGAACTGGTCGCGCTCGGGTACTTCCTCTTCCTGTTCTGGAACTATTAGCTGAGCTTGTTCTTGACCTTGCGGTGCCAGGAGTTCAGTGCCTCCTTAGTGACTTCCAGGATGTCGTCCATAGGAAGCGTTGTGTAGACGTAGTATACAGTCTTGTCAGTTTTCCCTTCCCTGACTACCAGATCCTTGTCAAGCATCTCCTGGAGCGCTCTCTGTACTGTGGAGCGGTTGCGGTCGACCCGGTTGGCCAGTTCTTTAACGGTTAGCTCGGCGTCCTGCAGTTCTTCGAAAATCTTTTTCTGCAGCCCGTTGAGATTGAATACTTCGAAGACTATCTGCTTCTTGTTCTTCCCCTCCACCTCAAGAAAATCCATCATGGTATTATGAGACCTCAGTGAATAAAAGCCTTCATCCTCCGGCGATCACATCCATTACCTTCAGTGTGTCGCCGTCTTGAAGCGTGTGTTTTCCAGTCAGTATTTTGCCGTCGCGAGAGACAAGAACCTCCTGCGGCTCCAGTTCAAGAGTTTCCAGCAGGTCGTCTACCCTGGCATCTTTCTCAAGCTCTACCTCTTTACTCTCCTCCTTTTCCAGGTCATCCCGGACAACCTTCAGCTTCATGAGTTATATTCTCCAGATTCTTTCACAAGCTCGATCGCGGCTTCAACTGCTTTTGCGGCGTAATGAGTTCTCTCTGCTGCTTCTTCTGCCGTCATTCCGGGTCCTGTTATGCCGAGCGTTACCGGCGTGTCCCGCCTGATCGATACCTCTGAGAGCTGTTTTGCAGCCGTGTTACCTATTACTGTGTCGTGTTCTGTATCACCCTTCACTATGGCTCCGATAACTGCGACCGCGTCCACGTCTTCTCTTCTTGCAAGCCGGTCCGCTGCGAGAGGTGTGTCGTACGCTCCCGGAACCTCAACCTGCTCGGTTTCGTGTTCTCCAGCGGCTTTTTCTGCCTCAGACAGCATCTGGGACGTTATCTCTTCGTTAAACCTAGCGCGGACTATCCCGATTCTCACTTTTCCACCTCTATTATTCCCTCTCTCGCGGCGTGGAAAAGATATTCCTGGGCGTAGCCGGAGAACTTTCCGAAGCGCCGCCGCATGTTTTGCGATGTCTCGCGGTAGTCCTCTGAATGGAGTTCAGGGTAGTGTTGTTTCAGCGATTTCTGCGCCCATGTATCGATAGGGTACGCCTCGTAGAAGCCCAGCGAGAACAGCAGTACGCAGTCAGCGACTTTTTCTCCGACACCGTGCAGCTGTTTCAGCTCCTCCTTGGCATCTTCGTAGTCCATCTTCCGGATTTCCTCCTCGTCAAGCTCCTGGAACTGACGCGTAGTCTCCTCAATGTACTCTGCGCGGTAGCCGACACCTAAATCGCGGAGTTCCTGCTCCGAGGCCTCGCGGAGCTGTTCAGGTTCCGGGAACTTCAGCAGTTCCGCGCCGTCCACCTCGTGTTTCTCGCCGTACCTCTCCGCGATACCGTCATGCATCTGTTTTATGCGCGGTATCCTCATCTGCGGAGAACACAGGTAGCTGATAAGACACGGGAAGAACTCGTCCTGAACTATCCTTAACCCCCAGAGTTCCTCTTTTGCGGTCTCAAGCGGTTCGTCTTCGGGGACGTCCGCGAACACTTCTTCAAGGTCATGGTGGGCACCGAGCGCCTCCTCTGCTTCCCTCTGGGCAAGTGAGGTCTCGACCATGACACGTCCTTCCTCCTCTCTTGCGATTATGGGCTTGCCGTTCCTGAAAGTGTAGAACTCCGGGCGTCCGCTGCCGTAAAGCTCTCCATCCATCCTGTGCCAGCAGAACGTCTGGCCGCATGTCAGCGTCAGTTCAAGATCTATTTCCCCGTCGATGTAGAACTTTTCCACATCCAGGGATTGGAGCGCAAGCTATTTCAGTCACTCGTCTTTCCTGTACTTGAAAAATCCTTCCTTTCCGTCCTCGCCCGTCTTCTTCCTGAACTTCTTGGCCTTCGACGGCTTGTAGCTGCGGCCGCAACGGTGGCACTTGATCCGCTTTTTCGCCTCGGATTTCTGCTTGAACCCGCAGTCAGGACACTGATAGTACAGGGTCACGGAGAAATGTTTCACGTTTCACGTCAAAAAGCTTGGGTTTTTCACGTGAAAAATTTTATACAGGCGATTTAAACCGTTCTATATGTTGAAAACAGTCCTGGAAGACATAGGTATCGGACTTGCGTTCGCTGGGAGCGGCTACGGAGTAGTAAGCGCTCTGGGCTTCAGCTCTACAAGCTTTATGGTTCTTGCATATCTCTACGTCGCTCTTGCGCTCATTATCGGCTCCCGGCACGTGGTATCCGCAAGATTCGGAGGCTTCAGGAAGGCTCTGGAGAACTTCGTTGTTGTCGCAGAAAAGGAGGAGCTGGTGATGCATCGAGTCATCAACGGTGAAAAGCTGAAAATAAAAGGGGAGGTGGAAAAGGTTCAGTAAGCGGCTTTCGCCACCACTTCACCTTTCCTGTTCCTGAGCGTCGCTGTGTCGCCTCCCGTATTCCATCCGAGATCGGTGCCATAGATCGCTTCTTCCTTGAGGTCCAGTTTTTCTCTATCCTCGGTGTAAAGCCGGAGTTTCTCTCCTGGAGCGATCGTTACCTTATCGAAGCGGAAGCTGCCCGAGTTGTCGGAGAGCGTCCACCCGGAGAGATTTACGCCTGAGAGCCCTCTGTTCCTGATCACGGCGAACTCTCTGGTCTCGTTCCCGAAGCCTGAGGCCGTGGAACTGTTGACCTCTACAGAAATCTTCGGTTCCGTGGTTTCCTCCAGCGTTTCTCTCTTGCTGTCAAGCTCCTGTTTCTTCTGCTCCATGAGCGCCCGGAGGTCGTGATATGAGGCCATAACCTCGCTTCTGTCACTGCCTGTGAAGCTTCGGGTGATAGCCCCGTTTTTCCGGGACACCTTGAGAGTTCCTCCGGGAGAATTGACCTTCTCCGTTACGCCTTCCGGAGTCTTCGTCACTTCAAGTTTTCCGGAAGAAGTTGTCAGTGTCCAGGTCGTCTTCGAAGGCTGTCTCTCCACCTTCAGCCTGGCACCCGGAGACTCTAGCTGTGCCGTAGCCGAGCCAGGCGAGGCATGGAGTGCAAAACGGTTGAATGCCGTCTCTATACGGGCCTGGAAACCGGAGGAAGAAACACTGCGAGACACCTCTCGCGGCGTGGCGTTGTCGGCAGATACATCCGGTAGCTGGCTCACTGTAGTCGCTGAACCGTCTACCGTCTTTGAAGCTGCCGGAATAGTAAGAAGGCCGACTATAAGCGACGCAACTGCTGCCGATGTAGCTAAGTCTGCCATCTTAAGCAGTCATAGAACCGGGCCACTTATAAATCTTTGTAGTGGTTTTTGTAGACTAAAAGCACTGACTTGAACATTCCGAGTATTATAGGTCCTATAAAGAGTCCTGCGGCGCCGAAAAGATAAACGCCGCCTATTACACCTATAATTATCACGGAAGGATTGATATTTGAGCCTCTGTCTATGATTATCGGCCGGAGTATATTGTCCGTGAGGCCGACCACTATGAAGCCGTAAAGTGCGAGCATTATCCCTGCCAGAGGCCTTTCCACCAGGAACAGGTAGACTGATGCGGGCAGCCACACCATTATAGTTCCGATTATCGGTATGAATCCAAGTATGACCATGACGAACGTCCAGAATATGTAGTTCGGCACTCCTGTGGCGGCAAGGCCCAATCCTGCGACAAGACCCTGTATGACAGCTATAAGGACGTGCGCCGCTATAACATCCCAAGTCGTGCGATCGACCTTGGAGAAAAGATCCTCTGTTATATCCTCGGGGAACGGGAGGAAGTCTTTCAGCCACTTCACAAACTCTTTTCCGTCCTTTATGAAGTAGTAGAGCAGGAACATCATCACAGAAATACCTACTGAAACGTTGGCGATCAGCCCAACTATCTCTGAAACGCTTCCGAAGGTCTTCGATGTAAACTCCCTGACAGCAGAGTCCACAGTCCTCTCCACATCGACGTGAAAACCTGAGAGCTCGTAGAACCTCTGCTCGATCCTTGTCGTGTTCACGAGATCAGATCGGTTAAGATCTTCTCCGAGATCCTGTGCGTCATCAACCACCGCGAGCGCGGAAAGCGTTAGAGGTACTACAGCCACTACAACTGAGAAAAATACGAGGAAAAGCGCCGAGAGCTTCTCCCCTGTAAACCGTTTCAGCCTCCTGTGGAGCGGGTGGACGAGAAACGCGAGGATGGCAGCACCCATCGCGTAGCCTATGAACGGCTTGACCATGAGGAGGGATACGAACCCGAGAAGTAACATCATAACAAGCAGGGTGCCGCGACGCTCGTTCATACGTGTAAAAGGCCGAGTCAGCTACATAAAAATATGGATTTCCGCAAAAAACATTATCGCAGGGACTATCAGAACAGCCATGCAGGGCCTCCGGTCGCCGGAGAGCATCGCCCCGTAGCCTATCACAGAGGAAGTCGCGAGTATCAGGGCGCCCGGGAAGCCGGTGAGGAACAGTGTCGAGACACATACCACAGACAGGGCGGCTGCGAGAAGTGGTTCAGAACTCCCTCCCGAGGAGAACCTGGCGAATTTCTCTCCCGCGTATAGCGCAATCGGGGCGGAAAGGCCTGCGGCAAGCAGCGACGCCCCGGAAAGCATCGCAACTCCGGGAGCTGTGACTGTGGTCACTGCCGAGATCGCGACCGCCGGGCCTGAACGGGCCTTTCCGAGGGCCAGAAGAGCGATCAGCGACACAAGAGTGTCGGCCGTGTTCACCCCTCCAAGCCCGGCTATGAACTGCTTTCGTGAGTCCGTCATCAGCGGCGAAAGAAACGAGGTGGCGATCGCCGCTCCAACGCCGGGGACGATGCCTGCAAGTAGACCTGCCATAGCTCCTGCCGCACCCCCGTTCCGCGCGACCGAATCCACGGTTCCGATATCCTGCTGCTCCGGGATGGCTCGACCTGAGAAAGAAGATACGATTACAGGTACAGCGAAAAGTCCTGAGAATATAGGTATGAACACGTAGCTCTGGTTCACCGGCATTTTGAACGCGATAAGCCCCAGAATCCCCGACAGGATTGCTGTGAGAGCAGATCTTGAGATCCGGGACGTGTTGAGGATGGTCGTGATCAGGAAGAAAAGCAGTAGGTACTCCATCGCCGGCTCTAGAACCGGGTAGAGAGCCGGGCCGGCGGCAAGCACAAGCGGGGCGAGGATCGCAACCGTTAGCGTCGCGTAGATTCCTCCCTCGACACTGTAGCGGAAGACCTCAAGACCTCTCCCTCTGGAAACCAGTTCTATCCCCGGTATCGTCGAGAGCGCAGTGGAGGAATCGGGGAGACCCAGGAAGAGAGACGGTATAAAGTCATGGAAAGTGTGTGAAACCGCCAGTCCCGAGATGAAAGCTCCGTATACAACTGTTTCGACACCTGATGAAAAATAGAACGGCATCGAAAAGAATATTACAGTGTTAGGATGTATGCCGGGCGTCAGACCTGTAAAGACGCCCGCAAAAACCCCTAAAACTGTTGTAAGCACTATTTTAAGCATATTTTTGCTGGCTCGCCAGCGATTTAAAAAACAGGGTATAATCTTTCACCATGTTCGGCGGCAAGGACATGTCGAAGATGATGAAGCAGATGGGCGTTGACATGGAAGATGTCGACGCCGATAAAGTCGAGGTAAAAGTCGGTGATAGAAAACTGGTTTTCGAAAACCCTTCGCTCTCAAAGATCGAGGCGCAGGGACAGGAAATCTTCCAGCTCCAGGGCGATTACAGCGAGGAGCAGGAAGTTTCCGGGGAAGATGTCGAGCTTGTTGTCGAAAAGACAGGTGCCTCGGAAGAAGAGGCGAGAGAAGCCCTTGAGGAGAACGGCGACGTCGCCTCGGCAGTCATGGCGCTCCAGTAACAGATAGTTTTCTGACCAGCCGGTACCAGACAGGCCTCGGCAGGAATCGCTTCAGCTTCGGCGCCAGCCATGCCTCAGAAGTGACGGTGTAGCGGCGGCGAGGGCTCTCCGAAGTTGCAGCCCTGACCACCTTCTCAGCTGCTTTTCCGGCATCGACCCCTCGCGTTTCCTGCTGCAGGATTTTTTCGTAGTCCTTTGAGTACACGGAGTCAGGAAGATATTTCTCGACAGCCTTTCTCGCCCTCTCATTGAAGCCGGTCTCAACCGGGCCAGGTTCCACGAGGACGACCTCCACACCCCTGCCTTCCATCTCCATCCTCAGTGCGTCTGTCGCGGCTTCTACAGCGTGTTTCGAGGCACAGTAAGCGCCGAAGTACGGCATCGACATCCTTCCGGCTATCGAGGAGACGTTAACTATCCTGCCGTTCCGTTCCCTGAGTGCGGGAGCAGCGTTCCTTATGAAGTTGAGGTATCCGTGGAAGTTGGTATCGAATATCTTGCGGACGTCGTCCTGCTCCATGTCCTCTATCGCGCCGAGTTCGTAGTAGCCGGCGCAGTTGACCAGCACATCCAGCTCGCGGCCCTCGACCGCGCTGGCGACATCTCCTTCATCTCTGACATCTCCCTGTACCTTCTCTATCCCGGCAGGGAGTCCGGAAAGGGCTTCTCCGTCGATGTCGAACGCGACAGTCTCGTGCTTTCCCGCAAGTTTTTCGGCTGTCGCCTTTCCTATGCCGGAGGCTGCTCCTGTTACCAGAACTTTCACGCACAGTATTTCTCGGCGCCGTTTATCAGTCGATGTGTTCGATTATCTTGGCGTAGGCAGGTCTCGTGATCGAGATGCCTATCATGACTCCGAGGATCGTCGTAACTGCGAACCCGCGAACCTGCTGGAGCGCGTAGCTACCTCCGAGGTTGGTCGCCGATACGACTGAGACGATGAGCGCTATGCTTCCGATTGCGATGAAGTGAGGGTTTATGCTTCTCCTCGTGTAGAGAGTGTAAAGTATCAGGCCTGCACCGGCCGCCCCGACTGCCTGGTAGGCGAACGAGGGACTTACCACCGGTATCATTGCGCCGATCGTGGATGCGGCCGAGGTGAAGATGACGAAGAATGCCTTCTTCAGCCTTTCAGCCCAGTCCAGCATCTGTTCTCTGTCGGATTCATCGGTTATAATGATCTGGTCGTCGACCCCTGTGCCCACTGCCGCGATTATGCCGGCGATAGAGGTCAGGTCAAGCGTGACGACTGTGGAGAAAAAGGTTCCGAGCAGTATCAGCACCTCTGAGGAGCCTGTCAAGACGATCGGGAGCACATACTTAGGGTGTCCGTAGCGGAGGTAAATCAGGCCTCCGACCGCTATCAGTGAGGCGACAATCGACAGGAACGCGGTGGACATGAATAGGTTTCCGTAGCGTGCCGATGTCCGGGAAAACTCTTCGACTGTCAAAGGGTACTGGAGCTTCCCGGCCTGTAGGATAGCTATCAACGCGTTCATCTGCTGGCGTGCCTCGGCATTGGTCGCTCCCCCTCCGGTTATGTATGACTCGCGTGGCACGCCACCCCTTTTGAAGCCTGAGGAGACTGTCTGCAGCGAGCTGACCTTGCTTCCCTCAACGTAGAGGTTCATTCCTACGAGCGAGCCATCCTCGTGCGCCAGGTTGCCGCCGAGCGAGCGGTAGTTCTGGGTTATATCCTGGAAAATGCGGGCGCGTTCCGTGTCGAGAAGTATCGGGATGCTGAACTTTTTGTTGGCGACCGAGGCCTCCGACTCCTTTACCTTGATTATATCCTGGTCGGTGTATACCGTTACTTCCAGGTTGGCGTAGTTTTCAGTGTTGTTGTGGTAGTAAAACTTCACGCCCTCAAGCATGAACGTCTCATTCGGCCGGTAGGTCCTGTTCTCCGCCTTCAGTACGCCGTCCACGTATTTCATAGTGTACGAAGCATCCAGGTGGCTGAACTCGAAGGTCTCTGTGCCGCTCACCCTGTAGGGCATCCTGGCGGAGAAACTGCCGTTCTGGGATGTCAGCTGTTCAAGCCGTTCACGGGTGATGTTCGAAACCTTCAGCTGTATCAGCGTGTTGTCGTTAACCTTTACTAGTCGTGTAGAGGTCTGGGTCAGTCCGAAGGCGCTTATCCTCTGCTCAAGCGTGTTCATAGTTCTCGTGACGTTCTCTTCTGTCACGTTCGCGGTCGTGTTCGGTGCCAGAAGCACCTTTATACCGCCCGATATTTCGATCCCTGTGTTCAGGTTAGTCTTGAACCCTGTGCCCTGGTCGTTCCAGGAAGGGCTGAGCATGACAAGCGAGAATATCAGCGCGAACGCGAGCAGCCATATCCTCCATTCCGTCTTCAGTTCCTCTAATCCCATCCGAGCCACCTCTTCAACTTTTCATAGATATTCAGGTCGCCTTCCCGGTATTCCTTGAGTATTATCGCGTTGCCGAAGTAGGTGAACGGCATGTCCGCGAGAAGTCCTATCACCATAACCGCCGCGATGTTGGATAGTTCGGAGGGCCCTACAATCTGCATCGATACAATGTAAAGGATCGAGAACGCTGCGATACCTCCGCTGCTCATCGTAACACCGGTCTTGACGGAGCTCCAGATGCGTTCCCTCAGGCTCTCCTTTCTCTGTTCAAGTACGCGGCTGGAAAGTACGATGTCGGTGTCGACCGAGTAACCGATAAGCATCAGCAACGCGGCGACCGAGCCCATAGTAAGTTTTATCCTGAAAAACGACATGCCTGCGAGAGCTATCAGGATATCGCCCGCGGCTGCGAATATGACCGCGAGCGACGGCGTCAGGTCTCTGAACGCTACGAATATCATCAGGCTCATTATCGTGAAGGCGAGTACGAACGCGATCGGTGCCTGCGTCCTGAACGACTGCGATATCATCGGGGAAAGCTTTCTCGAGTCCTGTCGCTCGCCCGTGAGCCCTGTGGTTTTGACTATACTGTCGACCTCTTCGACACTCATCACCGGTCTTGGAACCTGTACTGAGACAAGCCCTGGTCCGTCGCTGCCGACGTTTGACTGCCTGACAGCTTCTACGCCTCCTCTGCCTTCGGCTGCGAACGCCTGTTCAATCCCGGAAGCGGTAAAGTTTCCCCCGGCACTGTAGACGACTTCAATCCCGCCCTTGAAATCCAGCCCCTGCGAGAAAACGCCTTCAGGATGGTTCATGTAGTTGAAACCTAACACTCCAAGAGCCACGACAATCATGGCTAGAGGCACGACAAAGTACTTCGTGTAGTCCTCGTAAATCCTGTCGAAGTAGGTCTTGAAGTCCACTGTCAAAAAGACTCAGTTGGAAACCTTATAAACTCTCATGGCGCCCTCCGGAACATAATAAAAAGCTGCGCCGAACTACGGTTACCATAATGGTTAACCTTTCCAGGCACGCCGAGAGAGCCGACGAACTGCTCAGCTATGAGGGATTAAAGCAGAACTGGATCCTGATCTCGCTGGTTTTCACAGTCTCGATAGCGCTCTACCTCCGGTATCTGCCGGAGCAGGGGATGCAGTACCTCCAGGCGCTCGACCCGTACATGATTTTCAGGATGTCGAAACACCTGGCGCTTGAAGGCAACCTGCCGCTGCTTGATTTTTCTCGTTACTTCCCTTACGCCACTCCGACCCACATACTGAACCAGGGCAACATCTTCGTGCCCGCGTTCATGTATTACCTCGGGCCGTTCCTCTTCATGAACTACCTTGAATGGGCCCAGCTCTACCCTGCGCTTATGGGAGCTATCGGCGTCCTCGGCACCTACTTCCTTGGAAAAGAGATATTCGACAGGGAAACAGGTCTTGCTTCGGCTTTCTTCCTTGCGACAATCGCAGGGGTCATGCATAGAACTACAGCAGGCTTCTTCGAGAAGGAGCCGACAGGCACCGCTTTCATGATGTTCTCAATGTTCTTCTTCGTCAGGGCATGGAAACGCGAAGAGTACATCTGGGGAGTCCTCTCAGGCATCATGATGGCGCTTTTCACAGTTTCATGGGGTGGCTCAAAGATGCTCTGGCTCCTCTACCCGATGACAGTCGGCGTAATGCTCTGGATGAACAGCGATATCAGAGGTCTCGTGAAAGCCTACACACCGCTCGTGGTTATAGGCGTCTTTTCCGCGTCAGGCCTTAACCCCTCACGTTTCTGGCTTACAGGCACTCTTGCACTTGTAAACTTCGGAATGCTCGGGCTTCTCTGGGGGCGTTACCTCGTGGAGGAGCTCTCGCTCGTAAAGGAAAGTTACTACAAGTTCTACACCCCTGCAGCCGCGTTTACCGGGCTGGCGGCTATCGCTCTTTCACCGCTTTACTCGCCGTGGGTTGCGAGAAAAGCTTCCGGGTTCATCAACCTCGCGCTCAGGAAAGGAAACTCCGCGGACGTTGTCGCAGGAACCGTCGCGGAGAACCAGGCTGCGTCTCTTTCACAGGTCGCCGGACAGCTCGGGGCGTTGAGCGCAGGAAGCGTTCTTCCCCCGGGAATAGGAAGCATTGCTTCACTTGTCGCAAACTTGAACGGCGCGTGGCCGCTCGCGTTCATCGGTGTCGTCTTCCTCGGCACTCACTCGGCAGCGATGGTTTTCAGGAACTGGAACCTTTTCGGCTTCGGTGAAGAAGTTGAAGGCAAAAGATACTACCAGCTGCTGATCGGCGTCCTTGTGGCGTGGTCTGCAGTTTTCTCGATACTTTTCCAGGATCCGATAACCTTCGTTGTCGGACCATCCTTCGTCGCAATCTTGGGCGGACTTGGAATCCTCTACTCGTTCGACGGCTTAAAGGAAAAAGTCAGTATAGACTATCACTGGTACTACCTGCTCCCGATTTTCTGGGCGGCGACGAACATCCTCGCGGCCGTCACGCGTTCAAGACTGGTTTTCCTCGCGGCGTTCCCTACCGCTTTCGTGGCCGGTTACACCTTCACGAAAGTTCTGCGCAGGATCAGGGACCTGGAAGATCGCGGCCTGTTCTACATCGCGACAGTCCTTGGAATTATCGTTTTTGACGTTGCGATAGTGTTCGTAGCGCTAGCCGCAGGCTTACAGATTGTCTACGCACTGCTCGCGGTAGTGGTTGTCAACGGAGCAGCTTACCTCGCGATTCCGGAGGAGAGAATCGACGAATTCGAGGAGAGCATACCTGTCTCCGATCTGCGGAAGACGGTTCTTGCAGTGATCGTCATCGCCACGGTAGTGGTGAACCTGGCCTCGGGCTTCAACGCAGCCAGCAGACTGGGCGGATCGCCTAACAGCGCCTGGGATACCAGCCTGGATTACATGCGAGAGCAGACTCCGAAGAACTCCGTCATCCTTTCATGGTGGGACTACGGATACTGGTTCGAATCAATCGGAAGAAGAGCCGCGGTAGCTGACGGAGGCAACCTGGGTTACTACACGAGCGACAGGAAGATAAACTATCCTCTCGCCGACTACCTGGCATCGGAGACTCCGGAGAACACGACCGACTTCCTGGAGAAGCAGTCTGTCGACTACATAGTGCTTGACTCGTCAATGATCGGGAAGTACTCGGCGGTCAGCCAGATCCACAAGGGAACCAACAAACGCTTCAACTCAATGCTCACCTTCAGTACCAGCGGCGGCCTCAAGAACTCGATGTCGCGACAGGGCAACGAGACTATCGTGACCTACAGTTCAAGGGCGGGACGTCTCTACGTACCTTACAGGATAGGAACAGGAAACATCAGAGTTTCATCACCGCCACTGCTTGAGACCGGGAAAGGCAGGGTCAGCATCGACTGCGTCCTGACTGATAGCGGCGCGAAGATGTTCGACACGAACACAAGTTCAAGCTACTGCCTGGCAAGACATCCGTTCTACAGCATCCCGAGAGCTTCACAGGGCGGGAACGCGCGTGTAGTCCTGGTGCCCAAGGAGATCAGGAAGACTGTCCTGGTGAGACTCTACCTGATGGATGGCTACGGCATCGACTACGTCAAGAAACTGCCGGAGGCTTCGAACGGTTACGTCAAAATGTGGAAGGTAAACGGAATCGAGTAAAAACCATTTGAAACAAAAAGACCGGAGCCGCACAAACTTCTATGATAGTGCTCACGGCTGCCGCTTTCCTCGGATTTCTGACAGTTCTGCTCGGCGCTCCGTACGCCAGGAAATACCTGCTTTCCTCAGGAATCTACGGTGTCGACCAGCAGAAAGAAGGCAAGCCCAAGGTCGCGACCTCAGGAGGCCTTCTTGTTCTATTCGGATTCATCGTCTCCGTCACTTTTTACATAGGCTACCTGCAGCTGGTCGGCGGTTCCTCGATCAACC
Source organism: Candidatus Nanohaloarchaea archaeon (assembly GCA_042217575.1). Taxonomy (GTDB): domain Archaea; phylum Nanohalarchaeota; class Nanosalinia; order Nanosalinales; family Nanosalinaceae; genus JBDGSK01. The sequence goes on from JBDGSK010000001.1 coordinate 34,934, forward strand.
TTGAACTTGTGCTCGCAGCCCTGAGTTCAGTCAACATAATCGCATTGATCGGACTCATGGACGACATCCATATAAGGGAGGGTGAGGAGATAGAACGTTCCGACACCCCTACCGAGAAGCTCTGGCAGCGCTTCACAGGAGGACTGGGAGAAAACGTGAAGGACGAGGGCAGCAAGTATATCGAAAGAGCCGGGCTTGGACAGATGTCGAAGATGCTTTTCGTTCTCCCGGCCGCGCTACCGCTGATCGCGGTGGGAGCCGGGTCCTGGACAATGAGCTTTCCTTTAATCGGTGTAGTCCACTGGGGTATACTCTATCCGCTCGTGCTTCTGCCGGTCGGGCTTCTATTCGTCTCAAACGTCGTGAACATGCTTGCGGGAACAAACGGGCTTTCAGCGGCTATGAGTCTTGTAGCTTCTGCAGCGCTCGGAGTATACGCTCTCTCGCTCGGAAGGACTGAGGCCGCAATCATCTCTTTCGGGCTTGCCGCACCCCTCTTAGCGTTCATGCGTTACAACTTCTACCCTGCGTCGCTTTTACCTGGCGACTCGCTGACGTACCTGTCCGGCGCAGTACTTTTCTCGGCGATGGTTGTCGGGAACATGGAGAAGTTTGGGGTAGTCATCTTCACACCCTACATCATCGAGTTCTTCCTGAAGCTGCGGAGCGGCTTCAAGGCTCACTCCTGGGGTATTCTGCAGGAGGACGGAACACTGAAGCCTCAGCACGAGAAAACTTACTCGCTCACACACCCGTTAATGCGGCGCGGATTAACCGAAAAACAAGTAACGATAGGTTTAACAATGCTTGAAGCGGCTGTATGCATAGCAGCACTCGCAGCTTTCACGGTGTAAACATGGATATAATAGAAGACTTCAGGGACGAGTTAAACAGGGAAAAAATACGTGAGACAGTCACCAGCAAGTACTTCTTAGGGCTCTTGTTAATAGCCGGAGTCGCTCTCTACCTTAGACTGGCGAACAGCTTCTTCACCGGCCTCTGGGTTGACGAAGCGCGTTACGCCCAGATAGGGAAAGAGGTTTCAACTCATCTTCTGAGCTACAGTTCTTTTGCGCCACAGTGGAAACTGCAGATACAGGAGTTCCCTCCCGTGTTTCCGTACCTCATCGCAGTCATGAACTACTTTTTCAGCAGTGAAACAGCCGCGCGATTGGTCAGTCCTGTGGTTTCCACTTTCGGAGTCTTCGTCGGCTACCTTCTTGGACGGGACATGAAGAACAGGACGACCGGTTTGATGATTGCAGCGCTGCTCGCAGTGAACCCTGTCTTCTGGTTCCTGAGTACCCGCGTCCTGATCGGAGCTACATTGACAGTAATCTACACTGTAGCGGTATACCTGCTGTTCTACGGGATGGATAACCGGAAATACTCAAAGTACGCTATCTGGCTTCTTGGACCGGTTGTCGCGCTTTCACTGATGACAAAACAGCCGGCTTACACGCTCGGACTTGTTATTCCTATCTACTTTTTCTACAGGAAGAGCGACGAACTGAAACAGGTGCTTTTTACCGATACCTCTTTCATGGAGAGCGACCTGAAAGAAACTCTTACAGAGAGAAAATACTACGTCTCGGCAGGACTGGCTCTACTTGTACTTCTGCCCTGGATGCTGAGAAACTTCGCGGTCTGCGGCTTCGCATTCTGCGGAGTTAAACGCGCACTCGAGTTCGCAGTTACAGGAGGTTTGGATGTCCACGGAGACTTCTTCTTCATTAAGAACATGCCGACCGTTCTCAGCCTTCCGGTGACGATACTTGTCGGCGCATCTGTCGTCAAGTACGCGGCGGAGAGAGCCAAGGAGAACCCTGACTTCCTCGTCAAGTACTTTGTCGCGACAGGGATAGGCGTCTTCGCCGCTTACATGGTGCGGCCGGACTTGATTCCAATGATTACGCTAATGTCGGTGGCTGCGTTGACCAAGGATGACGCCCAGAAACTGCTGTGGCTCTGGATTGGCGCAGGAATCGGCTTCATGTCTATTCCAGGAACAAAGGTTCCTCGCTACATCGTGTTTACCGTTCCCGCGCTCGTCGCAGTCGCAGCCTTCATAGTCTACGACGCTTCATCGTGGATTGCGGAGGCTCTCGACTTCGAACAGTTCGGAACGCAGGAAATTGCTTTGCTCGCAGTGCTTCCTTTCGTGGCCTTTTCCTTCCTCCAGGGAACAGGAATGGTTACCGGCCACAGCTTCCAGCACGTCGAGTCAACAGGAACTTGGCTTGCGGAGAACACGCCTGAAGACACGCGAATCGCGGCTTCTTCCGCAGTTCAGGTACAGTACTTCGCTTATCCGAGAGTCGCCAAGATGCCGCGCGTAAACAGAACGCAGTTCGACGACTTCCTGATAGAGGAGAACATTACCTACCTTGAAGTCGACATCTACGAGCGGACACAGCCGGAGTGGCTGATGACAGATATTCCTCCTTACAAGCTACCTAACTCGCTCATAAGGCAGATTCGGTCAGGCCAGGTCTCGCCGCAGCAAGCTGCTTCCCGCTTTAAGTCGCCGCCAAGCTACCTGACACCGGTAAAAAGCTTCGGCAGAACACAGATGCCGCTTGTCCGAAACCGCACACAACCAATGGCAATGATTTACAGGATCAACAGGTCTGCGCTCCAATGATAGCTGTACTCGTGCCAACGCTCAACGAAGAGGAAGCCGTCAAACAAGTGCTTGAAGGCTTTCCTGAAGAGTATTCAGGTCACGAGCTGAAGAAGTACGTTATCGACGGTGGCTCTACAGATGCGACAGTGGAAAAAGCAAAGGAAGCCGGGGCTGAAGTTCTCCACCAGCGCCTTGAAGGCGGAAAAGGCGACGGGGTCAGACAGGCGTTGAACGAGATTGACGCAGATATCTACGTGATGATTGACGGGGACGCAACCTACGACCCTTCAGAGGTCGGAAAGCTGCTTGAACCTATACTTGCTGGCGAGGCGGAACACGTCATAGGCTGGAGGACGAACAGGACGCCCGGCTCGATACCATTGCTCAACCGGGCAGGAAACAGGATATTCAACCTTGTAACAAGCTTTTCTACGGGAGTGAAGGTCCACGACATGCTCTCAGGCTTCAGGGCGTTCACGAAAGAATCCCTCGACTACACAGCGACCACGCAGCCCGGCTTTGGGATTGAGACCGAGATGACCTTCACAGCTATCGAAAACAACGTTCCTCTTTCAGAGGTTGAGATAAGCTACAACGAGAGGAAGGGAGAGAGCAAGCTACATCCTGTCATGGACGGATGGCGCATCATAAACACTATAATCTGGAGCATCAGAGACATGAATCCGTTGAAGTTCTTCTCAGTAGCCGCGCTTTTCATGTTCGTGCTGGCATCTTATCCCGGATACCTTACATTGATGCAGAAGCTCCAGCAAGGTAGAATAACCAACCTTGGGCCGGCGCTTTTCGCGTCGCTACTCGCGATTATAGGCGTCCAACTCCTGATATTCGGGCTTCTCGCAGACCAGATTAAGAACGTTGAGAAAAGGCTTCGTAACAATGACTGAGTTCAGGCTGAGGGACTACGTTCAAACCTTGTTCGGATTGCTGCTCTTGGGCTCTCTTTTAGTTCTCGTGGACTTTTCAAAAGTGTTAAACGAAGTTCTCAGGACAGACCTACGGCTTTACGCACTCGCAACATTCCTGTTCTTCTCTACTTACGCCGCTACCGCTAAAAGATGGAAGAATCTCGCGAACTCGGTCGGCGAACAGCTCAGCTTGAAGGACTCTCTGAAGACTGTATCGGTAGCCTATGGCTTTAACCAGCTGCTTCCCGGTAACTCCGGCGATATTGCCCGGTCAAAAATCATGGAGAACTACACAGAGGTAGAATCTCACTCTTCGCTGCTCGGCGCTGTCGCGTTAGAAAGATTCTACGACGCGCTCGTAGTCACCGCCGTAGTCGTTGTCGCAGCCAACTTTGTCGCTCCCGCGTTTACTGCCTCAGCGGCCTGGCTTGTCAAGCTGTTTACCGCCGCCTTAATCCTGTTCGTCGCCGCAGTCGGTTTCATGGAGTACTCGGGGCGAAGGATTTCTTTCCTGCCTGAACGCGTAGCAGATGCCCTTGAAAACTTTCACTCAGGCGTGACCTCTTCCTCAAAGCTGAAGACATTGGAAAATCTCTTACTGACCTCTTACAAGTGGATAGCAGAGATAGCGGTTTTCTACATTTTAGCGGTTTCGCTTGACCTGAACCTCGGTGCTTTCGAAGCCGCGTTCGTAACGTCTTCGATGAGCCTTGTTTCCTCCCTTCCAATCACACCTGCCGGAGTCGGACCTGTAGAGATAACCGGGGTCGGGCTCTTAGCTGTTTCAGGTATGGCTTCAAGCAGCTCCGCATCACTTGTCATACTCCAGAGAAGCATAGGTGTTCTTCTCACAGCACTCTTAGGAACCGCAGTTTATCTCTCCGACTTCAGAGGTCGAGCCCTGAAATCTCGTTGAGCTCCGACCTTTCCTGAACTATATTGAGTTCTTCTCCATCCGCTTCAAAGTTGACGCCGAATAGCTCTGCAACAGTTGGCGCAAAGTCGTAGAGGCTGATGTCGCCTTCTCCCGTCGAAAAGTTTTCCCCCTTAGCCAGGAAGAAGCCTTCCCTTCCATGGTGATTCAGTTTTGCTCCAGACTCAATGCTTCCGAAGATTCCTCTCGAAATCTTGTACTCATCTGAACGAAGAACTATATCCGGTGCTTCACGCATTTCCTCGCCCGAATAAACTTCGCTGGCTTTCGCAGGGTCGAGCCTGTCAGGCAGTTCCTGCTTCAGACTACGCACCAAGCGCCCCTTGTCTTCTACAACGTTCTCAAAACGTTCGTCGTTGACGTATACGCCTTCTATGTCCGAGCTCGGGCAGAAAGCTTTCGAACTTTCAAAGTCTATTCCTTCGCTGAGCGCCCCTCTCAACCTGACTTTTACGTTGTCAGGCAGCGGGACGTAGCTTTCGACTGAAAGGTATAGCTTCCGAGTTAACTTCCTCAAAACCTTCGAGCTTGTCGCTACTTCTATAACCTTGTCGATGAAAATGTTGTCGACCCATGCCGCCTCCATCGAGCCTTCTGTCTCAAGATAGCCATGTTCTTCCAGCCACTGGTTGACATAAAAGACGTTCTTGTAAGTCTTGAATCCGTGATCGGAGAGCAGTATAATATTGTCGGAGCGCGCTCTGACAGTTCCTATAGCATCGTCAATAGTCTTGAACGGCTGGAAAGCGTTTTCATCCTCCAGGTTTTCCATAACGTGGTACTTGTTGTGCATCACCCAGTCAGGTGCTGAAAACAGTAGAAAGAAGAATTCCTGGTCTTCAAGCAGGAAGTCGAGCAGTTTTTTCTTGTCCTCAGCTGTCTCTGTCGCAGAATCCACCACGCTGAACGTCTTTTCAAGTGCGGAGATCGACTTCTTGTAGTCGGAAAAGTCGTAGACCTGTTCAAGGCTTTCCGGACGCACGAAGTCGTCTTCCGGAGCGAGAAAGCTGCCTACAAACTTCCCTTTAGACCTCGGAGGATAAGACATCGGCAGGTTGACAAGACAGGTCTCCCCGCCGTAGCTTTCAATCGCCTCGTAAACCGTCTGAGACTTGATGTCGCTCGCGTTGTAAGGCCTTCCCTCCTCAACATGGTTGACAAAGTCGTAGATACCATGCTTCCCGGGATTGTCACCGGTCATTATCGAAGTCCAAGCCGGCCCTGTGACCGGAGGATACGTGGTTTCAAGCTCTGCAGTGTAGCTCTCCTCCATCAGAGACTCAAGATTGGGCATCAGCCCGAGCTCCACAGCATTCTCAAGTATCTTCCAGTTGACGCCGTCAAGCCCGATAACTGAGAGCTTTGCCATGAGAGACTTTCAGTCCTCGACGCTCTTATAGTACTCGACCGTCTTCCTCAGGCCTTCCTCGAAACTGTGTTCAGGCTCCCAGCCCAGAACTTCTTCTGCTCGAGAATAATCTGCTTTCGTCCTCGCCACGTAGTTGTCGATCGGGTTGTCGATGCGTTCAGCGCCGATTTCGGTGCCGAGGATGTTCTCCAGCTCTTCCACGACGTCGTTAAAGCTGTGTTCCTCGCCAGTACCTATGTTAAAGTACTCGCCGTCGAGCTCTTCCCTGCGTTCAGCAGCCTTGATATTGGCGCGGGCAATATCTTTGACGAACGTGAAGTCGCGTGTCTGCGTGCCGTCACCGTAGATAACCGGCTGCTCGCCTTCCATCAGCTTCCAGAGGAACTGGGATATAACGTTGGCGAACTGTCCTTTCCCGCGCTCGTGCGGCCCGAAAACAGAGAAGTACCGCAGCCCGGTTGTTTCTATCTCGCCTTTCCGAGAGTAAACGTTGGCGTAGAGCTCTCGCGCCATCTTCGACGCGGTGTAAAGGTTGGTCGGCTCTTCGCCCATGTCCTCTCTGTGCGGCGGCTCCACGCTCCCGTACATCGAGCTCGTAGACGCGTAGACAACTTTTTCCGCGCCGGCCTCTTTCGCAGCCTCTACGGTCGTAATGAAGCCTTCGACGTTGATTCTTGCACCCTCGGCCGCATCCTCTTTGTGCATCGGGGCGGAGCTTCTCGCCGCCTGGTGGAAGACGGTGTCGCAGCCCTGAACAGCTTCATCGACGGTTTCGCGGTCAGTGACCGAGCCTTCTATTATCTCAATCTCATCCTCGATTTTTTCCAGGTTGTCGCGAGTACCCAGGTACATGCTGTCGAGCACCACGACTTCTACTCCTTTCTCTACAAGCATTTCTGCGATGTTTGAGCCGATGAACCCGGCCCCTCCGGTTACAAGCGCTTTCTCCATAGTACCGTTTTCGAGCGAAAGTTTATGACTTCTTTCTACCTCCTGCCTTCTAACTCAGCGAGCACTTCGGCGTACTCCGCCCCGTCCTCTACCGCTACATGCGGAATCCTGTTTTCAAGGCAGTAATCGTGCGCCTCCGTTCCTTCTTGCGGAAGCATGAAAGTATCGTAAGAGGTCATGATATCCGATTCTTTGTCGCCGACATGCGTTATAACGTAGTCGTCCTCCCCGAAGTATGCCTCGGCGAGGGCTCGAGCGCCTTCCTCCTTTGAAACATCTTCCGATGTGACTATGTCGACACCCCAGTCATCGTTGACGAAATGGTCGTACTCATCGGGAACCTCTTCCACCACGAACTCGTGCGCATCCTCCAGGCTGTAGTCACTGCGGTCACTTCTATCCCTGTAGAACGCTATCCTGCCGTCCTCTGCTTCCTCGAATCGAACGCCCGGGTACTCGAACTCCTCTCTCAGGACGTCTGTAAGCACCGCAGCGTTAGTGGTCGAGTTGTTGAAGAGTATGCGTTCGCCGTCATAATCGAAACGGTCGTATGGCTCAAGCGCCTCTGCTATCTCATCGATTGACTGCTCAACGACCTCTTCACGCTTGTAGAGACCGCTTCTCTCGTCTCCAGGAGAGCCCTCGCCCTCGACACGGATGCATGAGGCGACGTTTGAGATATTGTTCTGCGGCAGCAGCTTGACGTTTTCCTCCGCTGCCTTCTCGTAGAGATCCCTGTGAATCTCGTAGAGCTCCCGCGGCTCGATGTCAGGGTGCACCATCTCCACACCGCCGTTGACCATCACGGAGCCCAGCTCTCCAACCATCCCAAGTTCTTCCTGCTCGAGCTGGTGGTCGCGGAAGTATTCCAGGTTCTGGATGGGATGACCTGATACCAGCGCCGCAAAGTTGTTCTCTCCAACGTCTAGTTCGTCAAAGGTTTCGGCCACCGAGCCATGCACCGGCAGGTCGGAGTCGTCTGTCCTTGTCAGCGGGCCGTTCATGTCGTAGCCCTCAAGTATCTCGACCTCGCCCAGTTCTATGCCCTCGCGCTCCATCATGGCCTCGAGCGCGTCCGCTTTCAGCTCTGTCTCTCTTTCTTTTACAGCCGGGATAGAAAACACCCTTTCGTATTACTTCGTATTACCATCTCTGTCACACTATATCTTACATCGTTTAAAAGCCCTTCGGCAGCAACTCTTAAGGCCGGTCGCGCCGAAACAACTTCTATGGAGGCCAACTTCCTTAAGTCAACGCTCGCACAGGAGTCCCGCGCCTACGGTTTCACAATTGCTTTCTGGGGCTCAGGCGCGATGCTAATCAAAGAAGCCAGCCTCCCGACACTGGTAGATGCACTTTCATATGGAGGCGGCGCCGTCCTCGGCTTCGCGGCGTTAACACTCCTGGTCTACGGCAGCGCCCTGAAGCACGCTAGCTACGGGGAAAACGAAGTCGTGGTTCTCGGCATGGTTCACTACATCGCAGCGCTCGTCCCTATAGCGCTTTCCGCGTATCTCGCCGGTCTCCCAGCACCTTACTCGTTCCTCCTCTCAGGCTTCGCAGTCTCGACAGTCTACAACCTCGGGATGGTCGCTGAAGAGGCAATATCCGAGGAGGCTGAGATGTTCGAGCAGAAGTTCCTCTAGTCGTCGATCTCCTGCCATTTACCGCCGTAGATATACCCGGTAAGTTCTGACTCTGAGGCGAGCTGCTTGAAAACCTCTCCCATGCTGTCCGCCTCCAGCCGCGAAAATATCTCTGGCGAAAGTATGTAAGTCCCGGCGTTGATGAGTCTTGAAGGCTCCTCGCCTGACTCAGGTCGATCCGCGAACCCGAGAACCTTCCTGCCCTTCAGCCGGGCAACACCGTAATTCGAAGGGTCTTCAACCGCGGTCAGCGCCATCGTCGCCACGTTCCCTTCCTCGCCGTGGACGTTCAGCATATCCTGGATGTCGACATCGGCTATAACGTGACCGTTCATCGCTACGAAGGTTTCCCCGATCTTTTCCTCTATCTGCTTTAAAGCGGCGGCCGTGCCCCTCGGCTCTTCTTCGTAGACATATTCGAGCGCGATGCCGCTGTACTCCGAGCCGAAGTTGTCCTCTATCTCGTCGTTCTGCCCGACCAGAAGCATTACCCTGCTGATACCTTCCTCGGAAAGATGGTCGAGAACATGACTCAGCACCGGTTTGCCGTCGTGAAGCTCCAGCGTCTTGGTCTCAGGATCGCCGCAGAACACTACCGCCGTTTCAACGCCTTTCCGCTTGAAATAGCTGTCAAGTATCTTCTCAACCATCTGAGACCGGTTCACATCTTTTCTCCCGGCCTCTCCGTCGACACGCTCAACAAGAGATTCCTCCAATGTCAGCGAGACGCGTTGCTTCGGCATGGTAAACGCTTCTCGAACGATTCTTTAATTATTACCGTCTCGCGGCCGGAAAATAAGGAAGAAAAATTAAAGGTGGAGGTAGAATGCTCTACCTCACATATACCCGAGCTCTCTCAGCTTGTTCATGATCTCCTTGTCGTCCTTGTTCTGGGCTCTGCCCGCTCTTTCTTTCGTGTTCTCTACATCCTGGAGCCATGCAGGCTCTTCTGCGCTCTTGTCGGTTGATACTTCGCTCCCGAGGCTCCTGAACCCTGCCCAGTACTTCGGGCTGATAGGGACGTCTTCCTTGGTAAGATCCTGTGGAAGGTCGTCCTCGTCTTCAGGATACTCCTCGATTTCGACCCCTGTGACGTCCGGAACCATGTGGAACCAGGAAACATCCCAGATGTCGCGCTCGGTAAGCTGGAGGATGGGATGGACTCTCATGTGGTCCGGATCCTCGCGAGGCGAGTAGAAGTCCTCATCACCCCGGCTCTCGTGCTCGTCCCAGCGGACACCGTTGATTACCGCGTCGATGCCGTGGTTCTCGAGCAGCCGGTTCATGGGAACCGTCTTCAGAAGATGGTTTCCTGCCTCAGTATCCATCAGCCACGGAACTTCGTCGTAGTCGCCGACGCGCTCCGCCTCCTTCTGGTTGCGCTCGTCAAGTTCTGCGACAGGAACCGTGTCTCCAGGGTTCTCCGCCTTCTCGATTAAATCGTCGTTTCTTGCGGTGACGACGTCGAATCCCCAGTTGCCGGCGATTCTCTCGACGTAGTCTTCAAGCTCGTCGAAGTGCTGGCCGTGGTCCACGAACATGAACTTGGGCTTCTCCATGTCGTGTTCCTCGCAGACGCGCTTGACCAGCCAGGCCGTGATGGTCGAGTCCTTTCCGCCGGTGAAACCTATGACCGTGTTTTCCGGGCCGTACTCTTCGAGGGCGCGTTTCACGACCTCTTCGCCGGCCCTGATTTTTGCTTTTGTAGGTGCGTTCTCGATCTCGTCTCTTGTTACAGGTGATTCTGGCATTTTATCACGAAGTATAAGCTTTCTGAGCTGTTCGAGTCGTTCAGGCATCGTACCCGTAGTGGTGTAGAACTGCTTTTCCTACGTCTTCCGGGTCGTCAATTTCGTAGTCAAGGTTTTTCGTGA
>JBDGSK010000010.1:0-3001 GCA_042217575.1 Candidatus Nanohaloarchaea archaeon
CGGCCAGGAGAACGTGTTCGACCGCGAGAACATCATGGACTACTTCGAGTGAGGGTCTTGGCGGCTGTGTTCATAAATTAGTTTTTTCATGAACACCTACCGGTTTTTCATGAACGCATTATTTGATGAGGCAGAAATGTAAAAACCGAGATATAAGGATTTACAAGCCTTATTTTTGGAAAATAGCCTAACATGAAAAGTAAAAGTATTATGGAACTAACCCCTGGCCTGGGGCTAGCCCCATATTCCATTAATGGAAAAAGAATCTTTTAAAGAGAATTGTTGTTCTACCACTACATTATATCCATAATATTATCTACCGAGATAGGTTTACCCATATCAAATTTGGCTATTCTTTCTGCCTCAGATTCGGATTTTGGCCCAGTAAATACTAGGAAGTCCTCGCTGTCAATTACTTGGAAATCCGAATCTAAATCAAGAAATTTCACAGCACTTCTTCTTGTTTCAGCAGCTCTACAAACTAAATCGTAATATTTCGAGTTTTCAAACCATTCTTTTTCCTTTTTAAAGTCGTTGTCCAGGAGGACTAGGAATAGAGGCTCAGGGTAGTACCTAGAAACAGATATATTATCGGGTCTGTGTGGCACAATATAATTTAGGCTACTATTATCGACTTCATACACTTCTATATTCTCTGACCCCATGACCTCATGAATTTCATCTTCATCAATGTAGGAGCTTCTAAACCGATTAAGGTATAACTCCAAGTACTTAGCAATAAGGTCAGACAACGAAACTAACTTGTTTACCTTATCTCCGTTAACTAGAACATCAACATCATGGTTATTAATTAGAGAGTCCCACCCTTTGGTCACTTCCCCGCTGAAATTATCTAGATATACTTTATGCTCACTCTCACTATCAAGCGTCTCCGTAGCTGCAACAACAGGGAAGTAATGTTTCAGTTCATCGATAAAGTCGTTCAGTTCTACCTCCCTTTCTTTTCTAACGCTACGATAGTACTCAACCTTCCCACCTTGAAGTGGACGCTTTGAAAACCGAGAAAAAGCAACCCTTAACTCTATATCTTCATAAGATAGAATCTCATCAAAAAAATCGCCAAGAAAATTCAGCATTTCCTCCTTTTGCTCTGCGAACTGCCTACGCACCTCGTAGGATTTGTAGGTTTCTCTTTTTCTTTCAAACTCAATTCCTTCAAATGCTTCATCTAAACTCTCGTTGTATATCTCCGAAAACTCTTCATACTCGCCATCAAAAATAACATTAGGCCCTATACAGGTCTTAAAAATGCCATTTGGATGTTTAAAGACTACTAGTTTCGAATCAACGCCCGACAGCATATCCTTTTTATGTCAAATTAAAATTTATGACTGAGGGGGGTTTTTGTCAAACTATGAGATATAGTCTAGTAATCCTGAAACTGTAAATCTAGTTCATATATCATTCGGATTACTGTACAAATATTATAGCATAATACCTTAGCGAGGACTTCTGTCTCTAAAGCTACTTGGTCTTTGCATCTTAGGTTTTTCCCGAATTTTTCTTTCATTAAGTTGAAACTTGACTCTACGTTAGATCTGAGGTGGTATTTTTTGAGGAAGTCTCTGCGGTAGTTTTGGAATCTTTTGTACATCCTCATCCATTCGTAGCTGCCTCCCGCCTTGCCTGTGATGTTGTCCTTGAATGGAATGTAGGCCTTAGCTCCGAGTTCTTTGGCTTTGTCGTAGTTGACTCTGGCGTTGTATGCCTTGTCTGCCAGGACTTTTCCTTGGTCGAAGTACTGGTCGGTCATTTCTACTAGTTCTTCGAACTGTGTCTGGTCGTGAGTAGTTCCTTTCGTGACCGTTGCGGTGGTGACTATATTGCTTCTGACACCGCATGAGATGTGGAGCTTCTTCCAGAGCCTGTGTTCATCTTCGTCCCTGTATTTGTGTTTCTGCCATTGTCCGAACCGGGAGTCTGAGAACCCTGTTGCGTCGATGGCGAATGTTTCTTCGTGGCCTTTGAGTGGTGTTGCCGACTTTGTGATGAGTTCCTGGATGCTGCCCCGGATCTCTTCCTATGTTGTGGCAACGTTCAACTCAAGCATAGATAAGGGACTTAGGGATAGATTCGAAGAAATAATAGAAGATCACAGCCTTAAGAAAAGCCAGGTAATTGAGGATCTAGTGGAGATATATGTGGAGAAAAGGGAAAAACCAGGGAATTACCATAAAGTTGTAAGAGAGGCTCTTGAAGAGTCCGAAGTATCTTAGATGACCTCAATTGCGTTTTTTAAAATTTATTTTCCTAAATTAATTTGAGTTATCAGAGGTGATTCTCTGATAAACCTCAAAAAGGGTCGGGACCACATGTAGGTGAGAATCCTACATAGCCTAACCACAAACTTGAAACCCAATAACCATCCCTGGTAAGGATGGGGACACTATGCGATGTGGGAAGCCAACCCGAATCCAAGTTACCACGGGGGATAGGCTTCTGAAGATTCTTCCAAAAATCGATATACCCGACCCCCAACACTACTCAAGAATATTCTCCCTTCTCTAGATCAAGATAGGTTATCTTCCAATTCGTCAGCTTTGTCTTGAAGCCTTAGAACCTTCTGTCGAAACACTTCTACGTCCGACTGAGGGTCAAATGTATCGGGAAGACTCCCTAAAGACGTGATTATATCTTCCATCTGCTCCAATATCTTCTGATTTTCTTGGTTTAGGCCACTATCCAACTCCCGAATGTCCACAGCTATACCTACTAGATGATCGTATACTTCATCTAACCTACTACGATCAAGATCCTCCCAAATATCCTCAGAGGTTTCAACAGCTCTTATGCCTTGTATTATATCCCGAACATCTGCCATAATCTCAGAGAGATTCTAAATTTCTTCAACCTTTTCATGAACACGTAGAGGTTTTTCATGAACAATCGGCTTTTTGTGAACACACCCGGGCCCCGGGGAAAAACTTTTAAAGTTGTCACCGAATAGTGACATATGGAATTCGGTGGTTCCCCGGACCTC
>JBDGSK010000011.1:0-1835 GCA_042217575.1 Candidatus Nanohaloarchaea archaeon
CTGATGGTAATCCGGTTGGGAGCTCCTTCTTCCATGCTTTTCATCCCCATTTTTAGATACCACTGGGCGTCCTCCCACGAAGTTTCGATGTTCTTTTCTACTGTTCTACTGACCATCTGGTAGTTCACCTTTCAATGCTTCTCCCTCGTCTTTTATCCTACTTTCCAAAGGTTGATCATTTCTCAGGTTTCTCTTGAATTCTTCTACTGTCTGTGTTATTATGTTGATTGGTAGCCCTTCTTTGTCTGAGTATTTGTCTCTAAGGCTCCAGGCTTCATCATTTATCTCTTCTTCCATCTCTTTGTCTTTAACCAGTATTAGTATGTCTATGTCGCTTCCGGAGACAGGTAGTCCACGTGCTACTGAGCCGAAAAGGATTACTGATTCTATCTCTTCCGAGTATCTTTCGGTTATTTCTTCTGTAAATTCTTCTGCAGTTTCTATGAATGGTTGAGAGTCTATTTCTCCCAGTCTTTCGAATACTTCCAGGAACGGCGAGTCCTGATTTACTGAGATTATTCTTGTTCTACCGTGTTTCTCTGATTCGATGAAACCGAACTCTTCTAGCGTATCTATAAATACCTGGACAGTCTTGTATGATGTATCAACGTTTTCAGCTACTTCATTTATTGAGAATCTCTTGTCTCTATTGTTGATCAGGTATTGAAGGACATCCAGCCTTTTTTCCTTCATCAGTTCCTCGGTTAAGGTTTTTCCAGCCATATAGCTGTAAATAGTTACATAAGTTTTTAAATCTGTTCCAAGACTTTGGTAGTCTGTTACTGTTATTTTGGATTTTTCCACTAACTTAATCAATATCTACTGCTCTTCGTTCAGTGCGTTACGCCAGTAGTCGGTAAGTATTCCTGTGTCTTTTTCTTTGTTTGACTGTAGTTTTCTGGCGAAGTTTTCGAGCCATTCAGAGGTTTCTGAATCGTTGTATTCTACCCGGGATATTATTACGGTGTGGAGGTCTGAGTAGAGCATTTTTTGGACCGTTGATTTTTCTTCGCCGATAAGGTAGTTTATGACGTATTCTTTCAGTGCTTTTTCTAGCTCTTCAGGTGTTTGATCCAGGTTCCATATTTCTTCTACTAAACTGGTCCATCCTTCTCCTTTTATGGTGTATATTGTTGAGTTTCCGTCTTTCTGTTTGGATAGCATTTTTCTTTCGTGGAGTTTGCTGCAGAGCCGGTTGGCTTCTTCTCTGCCACCTCTTCCGATTTCTTTGGCGATCTGTGTAGGGTAGTTTCCATTGTTTATGGCGATGTTTCTGAGCACGTCATACGGGTATTCGCCGTTTAGGATCCTGTTTTTGTTGAATTCTGTCATAGGAGGGTTCACTTACCGGGCGTCTGTGTGACTGTTGTGGCTCACGATCTATATAAGTCACGCCCACTATTATTAATATTGTGAGTGTTGATGGTCACACTAAAGTGTCCTAACCCGAACTGCCAGAGAACATGGAACTACACAGGAAAGAAAACACCGCCAGCCTACGTATCCTGCCCAGACTGCAGAACGCCCGTAAAACTAACCGAACCCAAGGTGAAAACCCATAATGCCTGAAAACCGCCAAGAGCTAAGACAAAAACTCGAAAAACTCTCCGGCAAACAGAGAAAGAAAATAATAGAACTAGCAAAAGCCGGAGCAGAAGCCTAAAAACCCTCTTCAAAATCCTCCAAAACTTGAGAACAGGTGAAAATTTTATCTCAGACTGGAAAAGCCAGAAACAACGCCAAACAGCTATCCAGATACTGAGAATCCTTGCCCAGACACGAGCAGACAAAAGAAAAATCAAAAAACACCTTGAAGATCTCAGAAGTCAAGAGCA
>JBDGSK010000011.1:1862-5001 GCA_042217575.1 Candidatus Nanohaloarchaea archaeon
CGTAGCACAGCATACTAGGACCATGTCGATGCGTAAAAACGTCTCCCTCCCGGACCGGTACGAAGAATACTACGAACAACTGGAAGAATCAGGAGTATTTGAAGAAGAGTTCGGTGGATTCAGCCAGTTTGTCCAGGCCATGATAGAGACACTGGCAGAAGACAAACCCAGGATACTATACGACCACATAAAGACCAAGGAGCAAAAATGGCGTAAAAAACGCCAGAAGCTGGAAGAACAGTACGATTTAGGCCACGATAGCAGAGAAATTGAAGAGCAGAAAGTAAAGTTCTTCGAAAACATGCTTCAAGTCCTCCAGAGGGTCAGAGACAGGGACGAAGAACTCGAAAAGGTGTACCAGAAGCTGGAAGAGCCTTGGATAAAGAAGTACAGGAAACAGTTCCACCACGTCAACAAGAAATCATTCAGAAACGAACTGGAAAGCGTCCTGGAAAACAAGGAGCTGGCAGACCAGTTCAACGACTGGCTGTCCATGCGAGATATAAGCCACTCTAGACAATACCGTTACCTGATCTCTTTGAAAAAAATCATAGAACACAACAACTTCAGCCTTCTCAACTTGGAAGAAAACCAGGAAGGAGAAGAAAAGATAAAGCAAATACTTCTTCAAATCCAGCGCAGCGATTATAAACAAGGAGACGGAGACTATTCGCCTAAAACACAGGCAGAGTACAAAATGCTGGTTAAAAGACTGTTAGAATTTCACGACATAAAACCAGATCCTGAACACACCTCCCTTCTACCTCAAGGGTTTACAGCATATGTGAAGGAGAAAGACCGGAACCGGACAGATCCCAGTGACCTACCTACACCTAGCGATGTAAAGAAACTGGCAAGAAAACTTGAATCCCTGTCCACAGGAGTTAACAAGGTTAAAAACCCGGCAATCCTACTGGCAAACTGGGACTGTGCCACTCGTATCGGAGAACTTTTGAACGTGAAAGTAGGAGACGTTAAAGTCAATGGAAAGACTGTAACGCTTACTATCCCTGGTAATAAGGAGAGTCCGGACAGAGATGTTCCATGTGTTGTAGCTGCCCCAATAATCAAGCATTGGCTGGAGAACTGTCATCCAGAACCTGATAACCCTGAAAACTTTCTTTTCTGCAACACCAAGTTTGGGAAACCTGGGAAACCGGCTAACTACCGTTATTTCACTGAAAAACTGAAGAAGGCAGGAAAACAGACTGACATCGACTGTAAGTTGAAGGGTGAGGCTAACCATATTTTCCGGAAAGGCCGTATCACCTATTTGAAGAAAGCAGATATAATGAACGAAAGCATGATCGACCGGAGAGTAGGGCATGTCCAAGGGTCGCAGGAGACACGGACGTACACCCGTATTGGAGATGATGAGGCAGGGGATGCCTATCTGTCAGGTTATGGGATGGAGCAGGAAGGAAGATCTCGGGTTGAAACCGATGTAAAGCCGTTAACCTGTAGTAATTGCCAGTTGGTTAACAGCGGTCATCGTTTATCCTGTAGAAGTTGTGGTGATCCTTTGAACCCTGAAAACTATTTGGAAGGAGTTGACCAGGTGGAGTCCACGGTTAGTAAGGATGTTAAGAAGAAGGCTGGAAGGTTGAGGCAGAGAATTATCAGTAATGAGACAGAGTTCACTGATTCCAAGATTGATGAACAGGCAAAAAAACTGGTTGCGGAGGAGAAAGGTTTAGATCCTGAAGAAATAGAATGGGAATAAAGAATTTTTATTGTATGGGTATACGATAATTTAGAGATAAAATTAGAGATGGTTATAGAAGTGTGTGTTTCCACCTGTTTCTTCCCTGCCTGGGTAAGGTTCGACCACCATTTACAATGCTTTAGAACTTGTTAGCCCATACTTCAGCGTATAAATCTACTAAATCATTGTCGTATTCATTTTTCAGGCTTTCCAAGGTTTTCTCCAATGAAAAAACACTTTTTGTTCTATATTATCTTTCATAGATAGTTAAACAATATCTTTCCAGGTTTTAAACCGGTAATCCATTAACCTGCAATGTTTTAACTCAATAATACTCTTTTTTCCTGTATTTCAATTATTGATTAAAAAATAGTTGTTATAGAAAAACATAATGCCTGATCAGGAAGATTGTACATTCGAGATTTTTGATTCATCTGTTTTTGTTGAAGCTATTGCAGACACATCTGGAAGAAAGGAGGAAGCAAGAGAAGCTATATATAATGTAAAAACAGCAGATAACAGAATTCCTATATCGCACGAGTTAATTATTGGAGAGGTGAAAGACTTTTTCAGAGATTCTGATTCCTGGGGCGATGATGTAGATAGACAAAGAGCGGAACGTAAGTTTGAAGAGATGATAGAAGATTTCAAATTTGTTAAAATTGATTTGGAAGAATATAAAGAAGAGTTAACTTATTTAATAGAAGAAAAAACAAGGATAGCTTCTGAATTCAATGATGCTCTTATTGTTGCGATTGGTCTTTCCATAGACGAAATAACTAAAATACATACCACTGATGATTGGTCTTTAAGAGATAGAAATATAGATATAAATTCAATCTAAATCAAGTGTCTTCTTCTCTCTAACTTCATCAATTACTTCATGACCTGGCTTTCCCTTCATTTCTTCAGACACAGTTATATCTGTCTCTTCCTCTTTCCAATTCATAGGAACTATCTTATCAGGTATGAATCCCATGTTACCAATTTATGTAGTCACTAATAAAAAGAATTATGCTTCCAGTCAACCAATATATCCTAAATCCGAGCTATCATCATCTTGTTTGGTCTCAAATTCCTCATCAAAGAAGTCTTCTACATCATAAGAGTGAGATAAGAACACTGCACCTAATTGACCTTTATTAATAACTGCACGGATTGCTTTATTCAATATAGAAATATTGTAGAACTCTTTAAGCGGAAATATCTTTTGCTGTAATTGGAAACCTCTAACAGCATATTCATCAATAGTATCAAGTTTATAAGACGTATCAGTGGATACTAATCTTTCTATTAAACCTTTACGTATAGTGTTAAAGTTAGAACTTTTAACTCCGACAAGTTTAGTTCTAGCTTCGTCCATGTAATTCTCATCTTCTTCTAAATCAAGCTCTACTTCCTCTTTTTGAAGATCTCTTTTCTTTATCTCTCTAG
>JBDGSK010000011.1:5011-7574 GCA_042217575.1 Candidatus Nanohaloarchaea archaeon
ATAACTTGTTGTGCGTTAAAACTATATCTTACTTCAAAAAATGGGACTTCTTCATCAATAACTGTAAGTACTTGAAAAGGATACCCTTCACCTTTTATACAGTTCAAACCTCTTACATGTTGTTCTTCTACTTTTTGATCTATTTCATTTCTAATTTCACAATCTAATTTCTCTAAATCTTCTTTTAATAGTTCTAAAGCTTTTTCTGTATCTTCCTTATTCGGCATAATGAAAACTCCCTGTCAAAAATTAAAAGGTTAGTGCCTTTTATCAGAAAAGCTCTCTACATATCTTTTCTCTTCCAACTTTTTAGATAAAGTCACAGCTTTCTTAGGAAGCAACACCTTTTCCTCAAACACTTTTCCGTCACTGTGGAAAACCCTGACATTTTCCTTCCTCTTCAAGTCATATTTCGGGTTGATGTACATACCTTTCTTCAACTGTTCTTCGATCAAATCACGTGCCTTTTCTTTATTCCAGGGATATAAGTTCTGCTGAAAATTGAAGATCGTCAAAGTAATGTTATGCTCAGAAGTCAGATTAGAGTGCTTTTCAAGATCCTGTTTAGGCGGAGGCTTGAAGGTCTTAACCATGTATCTAAACACGGGTAGAACACCTCGCAGAACTCACGGTGTTTACCTGTAAAAAATCCGATATACAAACAACGGGGGTAAGGGTTCTATACGCGATGGGAAAGGTAGGGCTATAACACCTTTCTCGGCCACATCTAAACCCTGGAAAGTTTAGGGGTAAACGTTTAGATCTAAACATCTTCCTTCAACCCTTCTTCTTTCACGATTTGACTTACTCTGCCTTTCGAGATATCGAGTTCTTCAGCTATTTCTGAAAATGATTTAAACTGGTAGTAGTCGTCCCAGTTTTCAACGATTTCCTCCCGAGTGGTCTTCCCCTCAAAATTATCTGCCGGGTCTCCTTCTTCCTCAGTTTCCTCTTCATCATTATCTTCTGATTCAGGTTCTTCGGGTTCAGGTTCGAGATCAGGTTTCTCACCGTCTTCAGGAAACATTTCGTTGTAAATGATTTCTTGGATATCCTCGTTACTCAAGCCTTGAGACTTCAATGCCTGGACCTTGTCAGCATGCTGGATCAGGTAATAAGTGGCTTGTTCATGTTCCTCCAACTCTCCCTCTAACTTATTCGTTTTAATGCTTAAGTCGGAGACCAAGCCCTCTAATCTGTCAACAGTTTCACTTAATTCGGAAAGCTTCTGGGTTTCTTCTTCCACCTGTCTCAAAGAACCTGCTAGAGAACTCAGGTTTTCCTCTAATTCTTCAACTGATTCTCTGTTACCTCGGATTCTTTTCTCCACGTCTTCTAACTGGGTTTGAACTGCTTGTTCCGCTATTCTTGCCAAATCACTTTCCACCTTCTGCTTTACTTCCTCGGAAACGTTGTCGACCCGGTTCTCCACGTTTTGAAGCTTACTCTTTTTCCACATCTCTAAATCGGTGTTTTTCTCTTTCTTCCATTCCTCCAAAGTTTCACGGTTCTCGTTTAAACCTGTCTCCACAGCTTCTTCTAATTCCTCCAGTTTTTCCTCGGCATCTGCCTCCAATAAATCTAACTGGTCATCTATCCTTTCTTCTTTCTCTCTCCATTTTTCCTTTACGTTTTCCACTCGGGAGATAGCCTTTTTGGATCGCCGGGAGCTGCGTTGAGCTGTTTCCTTAACCTCTTCAAATTCCTGGATATCGTCACGTAGATCACGGGTTCTACTAAACAGTCTTCCAACCTGGTCATCCAAGTCTTCAAGTTCTTCATTGAGTTCGGAGAACTTTTCTTTCACATCTCTCTGCATTTCACGGACTTGAAGCTCTAGGTTCTCTACGTCCACGTTATGGTTGGAGCTTAAGATTCCCATGGCTTTTCCTCCACTGATTCTGCTGTTTCTTCTCGGAACTCCTGCAAAGCCAGGGTTACGGCTTGCGGAGGAACCTGGACATCAATAAAACGGTTCCCGGTTTCTGTATGGAGAACCATGTGGATATCTCCTTCTCCACAGTCACACCGGTTGATCTGGATAACAGTCTCCGTCTCCGAGACCTCTGAATGGTTTTCGCTTCCCGTAATCAAATATGATTCGGTACTGGTTTCAGCAACTACCTGTGGATCGTGTTCGTTTGTCATTAGAGTATCAACTCCTACAATATTTGGGTGGATGGGAGATGGCGGGGAGTTAATCCAGAAATCCTTCCTCCAATGATTCCGTAGCTGGTTTTCAATGGTTGGGAAAACAGCTTCCTCGGAAAGATTCTTTTTCAACCCCGCAAAAATATAACTAGATTTTAGATTCACAGATTCTCCCCGCCGTAATAATTCCTTTTGATTTGCTCCGTGTCAGGAACCGACAAACGGGACAAGACTTTCTCGCCTTTCGGAGAAAGGGTATATGGCTTTTTATCGGAGCCTCCGGCATCAACTTCCTCAATCAACGAATATTGCAAACACTGGTTTACATGGTACTTTATCGTGGATCTTTCCCTGCCGAGTTTCCTGGCTAAAGCTCCGACATGGGTTACTTTTCCATCAAATAAGTCCAGGA
>JBDGSK010000012.1:0-8411 GCA_042217575.1 Candidatus Nanohaloarchaea archaeon
AGAAGAGTTTAAAGAGGGCATGGTAGTCACTATAGAGCCAGGCCTGCATATAGAGGATGTTGGAGGTGTCAGGATCGAAGATACTGTTCTTGTCACTGAAGACGGTGCTGAACGGCTTTCAGAAGCTCCAAGGAGGCTCTAAGGTTCCAGACCGTTCTCGTCTATTTCGTTATTTCTTATCCTTGTTGAGGATATGATCTTTCCGTCGCAGGCCTTCAGTTTTTCTATTACTTCGAGTTCTAGTTTCTCTCTGCCGAGTTCCTCTCTTTTTGCGTTTATCTTTCTTCCGTTTTCCAGGGTTTCTGGGGTGACTATCAGGGTTTCTCCTTCTTCTACTGCGTTACCGTAGATGCCGTTTAGCTCGATGGTATCGAATTCGTCGATTCCAAGGCCTTTGAGGAACTCTGTAACGTTTTCTTCTCTTTCCTTAAAGCTGTGATGTGGTTCGCTCCCGATTTTTTCTTTCAGCATTTCGTCGCTGCTGATCCCGATGTCTATCTTTTCTCCTCGTTCTGCTGCGGCTTCGAGTATGTATCGGTGTCCGGAGTGGAAGCGGTCCCAGCTTCCTCCAACTATCAGGTGTTCTGAGGTATCCAGATCCACGAGTTCCTGGCAGAACTCTCTGTTATCTTCTGGTTCCATCAGTACTGCTCCTCTGTTCCTCTGTCCGTAGATGATCACTGAGTTCTCTGGTGCGAAGATGGTCGCAGGTAGAGCTAGGAGATCTTCCTCTCCCTGGATCTTTACATGTGTGGTGCATGAAAGAGCTGAGGCCTTTCTTACTGCTTTCCAGGCTTCTCTGGATATCTCGCCGGCAGGGTTCTCTGCGGTGAATTCTCTGTCTGCTTCTGGTGTGATCTCTGTATCGAGTTTCTCTCGCTGGTTTTTTCCGTCGGTGATGTATATATCTGCTTCTATTTCGGACTCTGTTATATGCTGGGATACGTGGTCTCCTACTGCTATGATCTTGCTGTATCCTTCTTCTCTCAGGGCGTCGAGGAATTTTTTCCCGTTGTGGACCTCACCTTTCGGTTCTTTCAGTTTCTTTCTGTCCTCTCTGTCAGGCCTGTATACTGCCATCATCTTAACCTGTTGGTCTTGCTGGATATAAGCTGTCGGATTTTCATGTTCAGTTTTGCCCCGGGCCTCATGTACTTCGGGTTCACGTAGGTGAGTGCTGTGAGGACAGGGTTGCGGTGTTTTCTGACGTCCTCAGCTGCTTCCCTGTAGTATTCCTGCAGTGTCTTTCCTTCGGGAGCGGGATCTCCATCGACGATGTGGTCAGCTATCAGGCCCAGCTTTGCCACGTTTCTACCCATCTCCACCTTTTCTTGGGATACTTCGTAGTCCTCTATCGGCTGTAAGGTCCGGATCATGCATTCTCCCACCTCTTCTCCGGCTCCCTCCAGGTATCTCTCGTATCCCTCTGGCGTGGATCTGTCTTCGTCCTTGACCTTGTCGAAGGCTCTCTTCAGTACCTTCAGCAGGTCCTGGTGCGTCCTCCTGCTGTTCTCCAGGTAGTACCGGCCCCATATAGCTCCTGCCCTGTAGGCGATTTTTCTGACTGTTTTATCGGCTTCTGCTGCCTCTCCTTCCCTGAAGCTTCTTCTGAACCGGGACAGGAATTCCTCCCTGTCCGGAACCGCCTTCACTCCGTCCCCGTCCAGGAAGTCATCCACTATCCGGGTTGTGAGGCCTCCTGCTCTTGCGGCGTCACGTGCCTTGAGAGGGTGCCTTCTTCCTCCCTGAAGGAAGTACATCATCAGGCCTATCCTTCCTGTTGACTCTGTGTTTATGGTTCCTTCCAGTCTTCTCCGGTATCTCTCGAATCCCTCCACATCTCTGATGTTCTGGATGATATCTCTGTCGGATATCACTTTGCTTCACCCTTCAGTTCCCTTGCTTCCTTTCTCAGCTGTCTTGCGACGAATGAGAGGCCTGCTGATCGGAAGCCGAACTCTTGTTTCACGTTTTCGATCCACAGTGCCGAGTTCTTCAGGAGGGAGATCTGCAGATCCCTGACATCTGCTGACATGCTCGAACTTTTTCCTGAGAAGTATTCTGCTGATTCTTTTCTCGCTTTCTCCTTGAATTCCCTGTCGATCGCCAGTCCTGATGCTTCTCCTACTTCAAGGAACCATTCAAGATCCAGCATGGCATCTGCAAGGTTGTTCTGCTGTACGTACCCGCAGAGATCTGTAGGCCTTTCGCCGTTGATAAGTACGTCTTCAGGTCGGATGAAACTGTCTATATCTTTTTCTTCTCGCCCGTATTCCGCTATCAGCTTTTTCCTGAGCCTCTGAACTTTGCCGTCCGTCAGCTCGATCACTCTGTCTGTGGGAGTGGGCATCCAGTCGGTTAGGGCGTTGTTCCATTCTCCGTCCGCGTGCAGTACGTGTGAGACCAGTTTCTCTACTTCTTCAGGCCTCTGATCTGATGTGAGGGTTTTCGCCGTTTTATCCCTGAGTTCTCTCAGGTGGCTTGTTCTGTAACTGTTCTCTTCCGCGACGTCTACCAGGAATCTTATGTCTTCATCGATGTAGGCCTTGATGTCTTCCTCGCCTTCCAGAAATCTTCCGGTCCAGAGGTATAGGAAGCTCAATCCTGATCACTTTATTTTGGTCTTTTGTAGCCCAGTGCTTTGTTGAACTCTTTGAGCTGGCGGATGGGTTTTGGGTTTTCCCATTCAGGAGTTTCCAGTAGTCTGTTGGCTTCTTCGATCAGTTCTGTACATTTTTTCTCCGCCTGTTCCAGTGCCGAGGTGCTTCGTATGATGTCGGCGGCTTTCTCTCTTTCCTCGGGGGTGGTTTCGTCCTGTGCGAGGATGGATTTCAGTTCCTTCCCTCTCTCTTTTTTCTCTCTGGAAGCCGAGTTCAGGAGTTCTCTCTGTGCGTACAGTATCGGGATGGTATAGTTGGTCTCCTCCAGGTCGGAGTATCTTTTCTTCCTGATATCGAGGACGTCGTCCCATATCTGGAAGGCCTGACCGGTTTTCACAGCCGAACGCGCCACTTCTGGCAGTTCTCTCTCGGAGATGCTTTCCACTGTCTCGACGGAGGCCTTGAACAGTGATGATGTCTTCAACCTGTTTGTCTCCATCAGAAGGTCCTCGATGTCCAGTTCATCGTCCAGACCCAGTTTTTCCTGAAGTTCGGGGTTCTCTGCGATCCTTGTGCTGAGCAGATCGAAGTTCTGTCCTCTCGCAAGTCTTTCCTCGGCTTCCCACAGTACGTCCAGGACCTCAAGTTTTTTGCTGTCGCTCAGGAACTCTGAATCTCTTACTATCCTGTAGTTCCTTGATCTCAGGCATAGAAGATGGTTCAGCGTCAGGAACTTGGTGAATTCGCTTTCCTCACCGATCTTGTCCTCTAACATCTTGTGTATGGTTTTCTCCAGGTTTCTTGTATCGTCGTCGTCCTCGAGGTCGTCCAGCATCTTCGTCCAGATGTGGCCTCCTTCTATGTGTGCGGCGTGTTCGGCCTGTTCCTCCAGCGTGAATGATTCATCTGTTGCACGCATCAGAAGAGCCTGATATATCACCCGGGCTCGTTTCTGATCTCCGCTCAGCACCAGGCGTTCCGTCTGTGATTCGACATCTTCTACTACGCTCCTGTACTCTCCCTTGCGTATGAAGCTATCCGAGAGCGGTTCATCGACCCTTTCGGTCACAGGATCTTCCAGAAGGTTCCTCACTGTTTCCTCCAGCGATGCCTTCTTCTCGGTCATTGTAAGATTCTTCATCGCCAAAAGGTAAAAAAGGATCAGTAAGGCCTCAACAGGTCGTTAGGCCTGGCCTGTTGTGAAGCTGCTCCGGAGAACTGTTAAAACTTCAAGACCAGAAATTACCTGTGTACAAGTTGATTGAAACCGTAGTAGGAAGAGGCCTGAGCAGGAGGAACGGTCTCAGAAGGCTGAGGAGGGATATCTCGGACTCCCCTCTCGTCGTGAAGTACGATCCTGAGGACTTCGGGGTCTCCGGGAACCGTAAGGTCTCTGGTTTGGAAGAGGTGCTGATGCGTGATGAGGTGGGCGCCGTCCAGGTCGGAGGTAGCACCGACATCGACGCTGAGAAGGTGAAGGAGACGGTATCCCGGATCAAGAATGCCTCGCCTGACGTCCTCACGATGCTGGAGCCGGGAGGTCTGGAACATGTGGGAGAGGATATGGAGAGGGAGGTCCTGAGAAGGCCTGATATACTTAACAAGCCTTCTGTATGGAATACCTCGGATACTGAATGGGTGAACGGCCATGCCAGGAGGGCGCAGAGAGCCCTTGTGGACAGATCCCGTGATGCTGAGGAGATGGTGGGAGAGGAGGCAGAGAACGTCCTTTCCAGGTATCTTCCGGGCAAAGTCTCTGAAAGAGCCGCGGAGAAGTATGTAGAGGGTTCTGAAGGTATCGACAAACTTTTCCGCCGGTTTCTGGATTCCAAGGTCGTCCCTGAGATGTATTACGTTCTGAACCCGGACTGTGCTGTAGCGAGGAAGACAGGAGCGGATGAAGATGTCAGGGAAAAAAGCCTTCAACTACTGGAGGATGATATCAGAGGCCTTGTAGGTGAAGCTGCCCAGAACGGTTTCGAGGGGATCATTTACCTTGAGAGCTCCGGTAAACTTTCCTCTCCGGAGCTTGTGGAAGCTGCGCGGGATGAGATAAGGGGTAGAGGGATAGAAAGTGATGTTTTGCTGGCTTATGGTGGAGGGATCGGCGGTAACGATGTTGTTTCCAGAGACAGGAAGGCTCTTGCGGATTTGAAGGAGAGGAGTCCTCTTGAACAGGCCTCACAGTATCTTGAGGCAGGAGCTGATTTCGTGATAGTCGGAGATGCTGTGCAGCAGGAAGGAGAGGATTTTTTCAGAGGTGAGCTTGGTCATTAAACTTCTTGGACTCGATGCTCGGGCTCTGAAACCGGATAAACTGCTTTTCAGGCTGAAGGTCCTCTACAGGAAGTGGAAGGCCTCGGGGTCCCTGAAGGGTTTCAGGGATGGAGTCAACTCTTTCTACCTCGCCCGCGAGCGGATGGATGAGAACAGGCAGGAAGCCCTTCAAACCGTGGAGTCGGAGGTGGATGAGGAGATCGATATCTCCTACGAGACCAAGCTTTACCTGCCTCTCGAGATCCTTCTGGGCCTGATCTACGAGAGAAACGGTTACAGGGCTGGAGAAAGGCCTGAGGAAGTTGAGGAGGCTGAAGATCTTTTCAGAAATCTTGCAGGCCTCTTCCTGGAGATAGATCTGAGGGACGCTGTTATAGACGATGAACTGGAGAAGATGAAGATAACAGGTGGTGAAGTCGATCCTGAAAAGCTTTTTGAGGACGGAAGGGAAGCGCTGAAGAGGGAATACTATGATGAAGGTCTGGAAAGCTACGGTTCTGAGATATCAAGTATCTATGACAAAGGGATAGAGATCGCTATGGAGCATCAGCGGAGTCAGGATGAGTTCGAGAAAGTTATGGGGGAAGCCCGCAGGAAAAATAGTTTTGATGAACTTATGTCTCTTTACAGGGATGCTGACCTGGAAGACATGATCGGGGAGCGTATCGAGGCGTTGCCGTACTTCGCGACCCAGTACGAGAGGGTTGCGGTGCTTTACGATGCTGTGATTTCGATTTTGGCGGAGAAAGGCCTCGAGATATCCGATGAGGATCGGGAAGCTATCATCTACGATGTTATAGGGGCGCAGATCTGGCTTGATGATGTTTCGGACCTGAAGCAGGATATAGAGGATGATCAGCTTACCCCTGTCACTGCAGAGATCGCCAGGGCCTCCGATCTTGAGGAGGCGCAGCAGAGCATCAGAGAACTCAAGGATGACTACCTGGATGAAGCCAGGGAAAAGGCGAAAGAGAGCGACTCAGTGCTCCAGGAGATAGCGGTGGAGTATATCGATCTGAAGGGCGAGGAAAAAGATATCTCCCGAAAGCTCAGGTCTATCGATGTTCCGAAGGGAGCGAGCAGATGAAGGAAAGACTGATCGAATCAGGCCTGGTTTCGGTGATGCCTCTGTTCCTGACACTTTCGATCTCCTACGGAGCCGGGAGAAACCTTCCTGCGTCTACTGTATCCGCAGCTTCTCTTTCGGTCGCCTTCAGACTGTTTGCGGGATTGAGATCCGGTGAAAGCCTCGGAGATATCCTGAAACAGTTCAGGGGTAGGAGGAAAATACTGGCCCTGGCCTTTCAGGCCTTTATGGTTGCTGCAGCTTCGCGCCTCTTCTTCGGATATATGCAACAACTATCTGCGGTACAGCTATTTCTTGCGGTGTTTCTCTTTGTTTCAGGGTATCTCCTGAGTCATTCAACTTTCAACGGTGAGGTAATATGAAGGCTGAGCGATCTGTCGTTTTCCTGTCTCTTACTGTATTTTCGACAGCTTTCGCGTTCGGTATGCAGTACTCACTCAGTTCTCAACTGCTATATGCCTATGTATGCTTCTTTGTCTCCTTTGCATCTTATTTTGCAGCCCACTTTTTCGAGACAGGTTCCCTGGTGGATGAACACTCGGGTAAGGGCTTTGAGGAGTTGTTTGATGAAGGGAGAGATGATGTCAAGATCTTGCTGGTTTTCCTGTCTCTCACAGGCCTTGCAGGTTCTTTTCTGGTGCTGAAAGGTCTGAAGTCCTCCGCGCCTGTGACCTCCGCTTCAGGGGTGATGGTTATAATGTCGGCTTATTCGGCAGGTCACTGGTACCGGACAGGTAAGCTGCTTTAGAAGGTAATTTAACCGTGTAGGCCTCAGTTCGGGTTATGTGTGCGGATCTGCCTCCTTCCAAGGACGAGCTGCTTGACAGTATAGTGCCTGAGGGTCATAGTTACCGGAGGCGGCTCGTTGAGACCTCTCCCTATGGGGGTATAGGCCATTATGCGCGATGGATCTATTTCTCCAGTAAGGAGCTGGAGGCCCGTGACCGCTTGAGAAGAGGGGTTTTCGCCCCCGAGCACTCTTTCAGAGATTATCTGGAGGATTCGGGTAAGGCCTTCCGTATAGGAGGTGTCATTGCCACCTCTATACGTGTTGTTGACGATGTTCTGGATGGTCATAGCTGCGAGAAGCTTAGAGAGGACCGGAGGAAGGGTTTCCTCGACCGTTATATAGGTTCAGCGGTTCGAGGGGAGGAGCATGGGGATGTGGATCATCCGGTCGAGAAGATAGCCTATCGCTCCGGCCGTGAGATATACAGGATGATCGACAGCGATGAGGTGCTGGAGGATATCGAGGACAGGCTCCGGAGGATGGAGGCCCTTATCAGGGATGAGGACAAGTCTACGCTGGAGGGTTACAGGGAAGCCACTGAAGCTGACGGTAAGCATTACTCGGCGCTTGTGGTGGACGGGATGCAGGTCCTTCCCACCTTCGACCCGGGAGAGGAGATATACCAGATAGCTCTTGATGCAGGAGCTCTCTACGCTGCTGTAGATGATCTTGTGGACGGTGACATAGAGATGCCGGAGGATGACCTCAGGAAGTACCACCGCGAGGCCTACAGGAAGTTTTCAAGGCATAGAGGCCTTCTGGTGAAGATGGTTGGTCTTCCGAACGCTTCTACAGTTCCATACAGAGCTACTCTTAACGTCAAGAGGACGCAGATGCGGATCAGAGGATTGTTCAACTCTCTGTCCGGTATCCGCTGACCTGCGTACAGAAGATAGTTGAAGGCCCCGATACTTTACGGAGGTCAGGCCTTGAAGGTCTTGTTGTAGGTTCTCAGCGCTTTGACCAGTATTTTCCATGGTAAAGGTCTCTCGAAGAACATCGTCCAGGTGTAGAACCTTATCAGAGGTCCGTGCTGCCTGAAGTTTTCGAGCGTGTTCAGGTATTTTTCCCTGAGTTCTGCATCTTTCATGTTCACGTCATCGTCGAGGATGTGGTCCAGCATCAGGAATATCCTGGAGAGTTCTCCGCCTATCTCCCGATCTTCTCTTCCCAGCTCGTAGCCCGGTAGCACCTGTAAGGCTTCGACGTAGAGTTTTCCGAGTAGTTCTCCGTTCCCCTTGAGGTATCTTTCGTAACCTTCCTCGTGCGATTTGTCCTCCTCCTGGACATAGCTGAACATCTGCTCCATGGTCTCTGCCATCTCCCCGTGGACCTCGGGGAAGTCGGAGAAGAAACCGTGAAGTCTGTCGGCGGCGGCGAACGCCATGAGATCGTCTCCCGGGTCGTCCGTTTCAGGGATACCGCCTTCTCTGAAGGTCTCAAGAAGCCTTTCCAGGTATCTCTCCCGGTCCTCAACAGGTTCACAGGCATCTCCATCCATCACGTCGTCGTAGATCCTGCCGAAAAGACCCATCGCTCTCCCTATCCTTCTGGCCTCAAGATAATTTCCTCTCCCGCCGGTATATGGATAGAAAAGAAAAAGAGTACGGCCCACAGCTCCCGTGTCAAGATTGGCCCTGGCACGGCGGAGGTACTC
>JBDGSK010000012.1:8421-10718 GCA_042217575.1 Candidatus Nanohaloarchaea archaeon
TGCTGTAAGGCCTTACCGCCTCGAGAACGTCTTTATCGGAGATGACTTCCAAACCTATCGCCACCTCATCTATCCGGAGATGCCGCAGGCCTTCCCAGTATCTCTACCTCGTAGCCTTCGGGATCCTTCACGAAAGCGTAGTCCCATGGACATTCTTCTGGAGGCCTGTAATCCTCTCCGCCTGCTTCGACGGCTCTATCGTACGCTTCTTCAAGATCCTGTCCCTTCTCTGTATGGATCGCTATGTGGCCGAAGCCATCGCCTTTTTCGTATCTTTCATTTTCTCCGTGGTTGTAGGTAAGTTCAAGCTCCGCGGTCTGACCTTCAGGTCCGAGGAAGTAGAGATCAAAGGTCTCGTGTTCGCTCTTCCTCTTCAGTTCCCATCCGAAGGCCTTTTCGTAGAAGTCCACTACTTTTTCCGGGTCGGAAACTCTCAGCATCGTGTGTGCAATCTTCATAGAATATTTATCGTCTCCCAGGTTTTTGTCTCTTCAGTTCTGTGGGAGTATGTTGACTGATTCGGTATGTTTGCTTCCTTCCAGATGGTTGAAGAACTCTATGACGTCCTCGGCTCTTCCGTTCGTATGGAAGACCTCCAGGCAGTTATCTCCGTCAAGTTTGCTGTGTAGCTGCGTGGTGATCACTTCGTTGAACCGGTGTGCGATCTCCGCTATCTCCTGTTCTTTCCTGTGAGGATACCTCGCTATTATCACCGCGTTAAGGTTTCCCTCCAGCCTCTGGTTCTCCTGCACTTCCTGATGCAGGTTCTCCACAGCTTTCCTGATAAGTTCGCTTCTTCCCGTGAAACTGGCTCTTTCCTGTATCTCATCGATTTTATCCAGAGTTTCCTCATCCAGGGACAGACTTATTATCTCCATAACAACGGATTAATAGGAGTGCTTAAAAAGTTATTAATCAGTTTGTGGGGTTATGGTCTTTCAGGTGGTTTTCGGCAGCATCGTCCTTATATCAGTGCTGTCGGGTGTGGGAGCTCTCTTTCTGGCCTTCAGCGAGGAAAGGATGCAGAGGATAACTCCTTACATGATTTCCCTGTCCGCAGGATCGATATTCGGAGGAGTCTTCATCCATCTTGCGTTCAAGTTAGCCAATAAGGTCGGATACGACAGGACAACAGGCCTCACGATACTTCTGGGGGTGATAGGATCTCTGCTGCTTGAAAGGCTGATCCACTGGCACTGTCACAGTCAGGATAAACATATAGGGGCCTTTTCATACGTTCTTGTCGCAGGAGATGCGGTTCATAACGTCCTTGATGGTATACTGATTGCTTCGAGCTTTCTGGCAGGTTTTTCATCGGGAATCGCGGCGACCGTCGCGGTCGCTCTCCATAAAGTTCCGAAGGAGGCTGGAGATTTTGGTGTGCTCGTTGACAGCGGGTTCTCCAGGTTCAAGGCCCTGGGGTTCAACGTAGGCGTAGGGGTATTCGCACTGATAGGTGCTGGGGCGGTACTTCTGATCTCGGGATCTTCCTCTTCGATCAATGGCTTGCTGCTTCCGCTGGTTATAGGTAACTTTGTCTACATCGCCGGTAGCGACCTTTTACCGCGTTTCAAGACTGATGAGGATCTGCTTCCGCATCTCGCGACGTTCACGGCCGGTGTGATGGTGATGTATGCGATTCCATACGTTAAGGCCCTGGTTGCGTAGGCGGTTGTTGGGACTCTCTATCACGTATCTTTATCTGTTTTCAGCGGTAGATTCATGTCATGGATCTATCGGTGATAAGTTCTCGGCTTCCTGCCGACAGAAGTGGACGGGTGGCGGTGGCTTTCAGGTTGATGATGGGCTGGATCTTCCTGACCTCGGGCCTCTCCAAGCTTGAAGGAGGTTTCTCTTACGGATACGCCTCCCAGTACCTCTCAAAGGCAGTCCCTGTTCAGACGCCGGAACTCGTGATGAGTTTTCCAGAAATCCTGGGTGTGCCGGGACTCCTGCTCGTGAAACTGGGAACTTTCGTGATGGAGCCTCTCCTATCGTTCTTCTCTGGTCTGCCGTTCATAGGACAGCTTGTGATAATAACAGAGCTTTTCATAGGCCTTTCACTAGTTCTTGGCCTCTTGACGAGATTGGGATCGGTTACAGGAGTATTCATGATGATCATGTTCTACTACGGCAATGCGGACTGGGGCCACGGCCTTCTCAACGCCGATATCGTTTATATGGCTGTATTTATCTCTCTGATAGTCCTGGATGCGGGCAGAACACTTTCTCTAGACAGTTACATCTCCGAGAAGATAGAAACAGACAACCGGATACTGAAGGCCTTCCTCGGCGTC
>JBDGSK010000013.1:0-4926 GCA_042217575.1 Candidatus Nanohaloarchaea archaeon
TCGCATAACCGCACTCCACGTACGTGTACTCCTCCGCCAGGCCCGACAGGAACGGTGCCGTTTCCCTGTCATACCCGTGAAAAGGCAAATGGAACGCCGACAACGTGTCCGCCACGACCAAGACTACGTTCCTGTTTTCACGCGGCATATGAAGAAATACCTTAGAAGCTTTTAGAGGTTAAACAAAAAGCTTCTAATCCATAAAGTCTAGAATAACATCATGAAAATCAGTTATATGAGGATTATCTACATCGTCAAATAATGGGAAATTGCTGCTATACATAGCGTGCTGATTGTGTTCTCCGCTCGGATATGGCCTCCCATGATCTGAAAAAAAGATAATCACATCGTATCCTGCCTCTTCGGCTTTTTCCTTGATATCGCCGGCAAGATTGTCCAGCTCCATGTATTTCCTCCTCATTTCCTTCTCGTCATAAGTGTCCAGAGTCGTATCGCCATACTTATGCTGCATCATATCCGGACTGTGGAAATGTGCAAACAACAAGGGCCTTGCCCCAATTCTCTTCATATCATCGAACAGCTCCTGCTTTCTAGCCCTGAATCCGAAGCGTTCGTACGCTTTCTGTTTTTCATCGAAGCTGTAACCATAGTTCATCAATCTACCATATGCTTTTGCGACCACCATCTCCGAAGTGTTGTATCCCGGGACAAAAAGCGCCCGGCTGCCATCTATCTTTTCGAATAATGTATCGATGTTATAATCCTCTTTCAGATAGTGACGTTCCTTCCTCTCAAGAACAGTATCTAGAAGCCGTCCAAAACGATGAAAGCCTCTTATGTTATTTCTAGCCCATTCTGGCGCCAGTATGTCCGCAACCTTGCTTCTCCAACCGCTAGTAATTTCCGTTTTAATACCTACTACACCGTGCTCTTCGTGGGTCTTCCCTGTAATCATTGAAACAAAAAGTTCACAAGTTATCACAGTCTTCATCCCTCTCTTGTTGTCGAAAGTGTCAAAATGCTCCTGTGGGATGTTGTCTAAGTCAAACTTCTTCATCAACTCATAATCCATCCCGTCGAAGGCCACCACCAGGACTTTCATGCTAATACATCTTATAGGATATAAACTAAAATCTTTATAGCCTTACTATACCAACAAGAATGCACTTGTAGAAAAGAATAATAATGAAAATAGCTGTTATAACACCACACCTTGATTTAGGGAAAGGTGGCGCAGAGGAGACCGCACACCACATCACTTCCGCGCTTGCGGAAAATTACGAAGTTACCCATTTTATACATGTGAAAAGAAGCGATAATCTGCTGGAGGAAAGGTTTGGGATTCCTAATCCAGACGAGTATGAAACAGAGATTATAGAAAAGCCTTTCTACTACGACTTTATGAAAAACTCTAATCGCCTTATGAGAGCTTTTATGGTAAACAGAAGTAGGATTTTCTTTAAGATGTACTGGAAGATAAGGGACAAGTACGACAAGGTTTTCTTCACTAACGAAGTTCTAGACCACAGCCAGTATTATTCCAGCCAAGAAGAGTTTCGTTCGACCAACGAAGACGTCATCATGTACCATCATCACCCGACTTTCGACTGTGAGATGATTATGGAAAGAAGTCTATATGTAAGAATGTTTAACGGCCTCGGAGAAGTAAAGAACCTTGATGCCGACAAGAACGTGTTCAACAGCAGATATTCCTGTGACATGCCAGACGGAGAAATTATACACCCTCCTGTTGAGGAAGATTTCGAGTTCAACCAGACTGAGGAAAATGTAGGGGTCATAGTAGGTCGTATAACACCAGGGAAGAAATTTGAGGAAGCGGTAAGAATTTGCGATAAATCCAGAAATATAGAGAAACTGCATATTATAGGATTTGTAGAGGAAAAATCATATCTAAGAGAAATCAAAGATTTAGCAAACTCGGCAGATATCAGTGTTGAGTTCCATACGGGTCCTGATCCAAAGTCTCAATCCGGTAGCAATAGGAGGACTATAAAGAAAATTTTAAGAGAATCTAAGATAGGATTTTCGTGCCGAAAAGAAACTTTTGGGATAGTGACTGCCGAATATATGAAATCAGGCGTTATACCTTTTGTGAAGGACAAAGGCGCAAATAGGGAGTTAGTGGAGAAGAAATTTCTAAGGTATAGTCGTGTTGAGGAAGGTGCTTCAAAGCTCGACACACTCATAGAAGAACGAGAAGACGAAGCCTATGACTACATAAAAGATGAGAAAGCCCGATTCGGCAGAGAGAAATTTAGAAAGGAAATCAAGAGTCTAATTGATTAGACCTCTCACACTACATTCTAAGACTTTGGATTCTAATAAGTTGAATATACTTGTACAACTTGCAAATACGTTAGAAGTCAACTGACCGATAGTTTACTCTGGTTCCGCTATTAGAAACATATCTGGTTGTAAGGATGGTTTAAATTTCTTCAAAAAACTCAATACAGTATCTAACTTGCGACTGGGATAATCCCCTTTATACCAGCGGTAATTTACGTCTAAAACCCTAAAACCAGTGTTCTCCAAAAACTTTCTCATCTCATCTTCAGAGTAAATACGTACATGTCCCATGTGACCGACTTCATCTAGTTTCTTGAACTCACTATATCCACCGTCAAGCCCATTTCCTGCTAAAAAATCTACTATGTTATAAATTGAGTAGAGGTTGGGCGTACTCAGAATTAGCTTACCTTCGGGCTTCAAAGCACAGTTGATTCTCTCCAGAGCCCTTATAGGATTTATACGCAGATGCTCAAAAACTTCATTAAATAGCACAACATCAAAACTCTCTCGTTCGAAAGGAGGCTTTTCTTTTTCAATATCCCATTTCTCTACTTCAAGACCAACCCTCTCCTTGAAGTCCTTCATCCGGTTTGGTTCTAAATCAGCACCAGTTACAGCATATCCTTTCCTTTGAAGTAAATAAGTGAGGTGGTAGGGCAAAGCTCCTATATCCAGTATATCTGATCCTCTTTCCACCTCTTGTTCTACCACTTTCAAGGTCTCTATATACCTTTCTCTATGAGGTTCTATACTCGATCCCCATCCAGAAACTTCAGCATTATCTAATTCTACCTGAAGCTTTTCTAGAATGCTTTCGACCTCATCCGAGTTATTCGCCAAGGGAAACACCCTCCAAATCTTTACTTATATCAATCTCATCCCATGGGACCTTTCTAAGTTTCTTGACTCGTGAGCCAGATTTATGACCGTAAAGTCCAGCTTCTCCCAGTAGTTCACCGTGATCCGCTGTTATAGCAGTCTTCCCTTCTAGTTGAATTGCCAACTCTTTGACACTACTCATCACAAATTCAAGGTTTTCCTTGTAGTCCCGAACTACGTATTTTCTGCTTATCTCTCCTTTTTCTGCTCTCCTAAGCTCGCTCT
This sequence comes from Candidatus Nanohaloarchaea archaeon, assembly GCA_042217575.1. Taxonomy (GTDB): domain Archaea; phylum Nanohalarchaeota; class Nanosalinia; order Nanosalinales; family Nanosalinaceae; genus JBDGSK01. The sequence goes on from JBDGSK010000013.1 coordinate 3,376, forward strand.
CTATCCCCGAATCACCTCCTATTTCGTTGTTCGGGGATTGAGGTATATCGCTTTTCACGTACGGCGTATGTGGCTGCATGAAATGTACTATGAGTTTCTTATCAGGAAATAGTTTCTTCGCTGTCTTGGCATCTCTTATCAGAGACTGCGGCATCACTACACCATTTTCCTCATCCCAATCTGTTTCGTAAGTGTTGAATACTTCTGCGAAGACTTCGTCCGGCCTTCGACCGGTTAAGTCTTCGAATATATCAGGGAAAAAGTGAGGGTTTCCGGTTACATACACTGTATCGCTAAAATCCCCGCTGGAGAAGGTCTTCCTTATGAATTCCTTTGAGTTGCTTCCAAGAGTTATCCTTGATTCAGTTTCTCCTTCCACCTCTTCGTAGATGTCATGACGACACGCGTCAAGAATCAGCAAGTTGTCCCATTCTTTCTGGTAAATCGGTTCGGGTTCCTCTTCGACTTTTTCAAGCCCTGATTCTGCGATTTTCTTTAATATTACCATTAAACGGTAAGAACCCCGGATATGATCAATTTTTTGGAAAAAATTGTGCCTGTAAATCCGGTAGGGCTTTGATAGCAGCGATTTGAACTCCATTTCTTATTTCAAAATCGTTGCTGCTTCTTTAATCTGTAACGGATGTTAGAAATCTATTTCCAGTGTGCTCTTTTCGAGGAACTCAGTTAACCCTTTATGGATTTTCTCGCCTGCTTTGCCCTTCAAAACTCTTCTATCGCCTCCTATATCGAGTAGTTGAGAATCCTTAGTTATGACGGCTGTCGCACTCCGATCTATGGCTGTTTCCGGTGCTTCTTTCCACATGTGACAGGAGAAACCGTCGTATTCCGCGAAGGCCGCCTCCTTCTCAAAACTGTAGTCATTACCTCTCTGGATGCTCAATGTGTAATTATAGATCTCTTTCAGTTCGACCATCCCCTCGATTCCCTCTCTGCAGTTTCCATGGACAATCATCGGGACCTTCAGAACTTCTTCATCAAGGCTTCCGTGGTGCTCCCAGAGGCCGTTCTTGCCGAATAGTTCCCCGTGGTCGCCGACGAAGATGAAGATGTTTTCTCTGTCGGTGCTGGCGTTTATGTGGTCGAAGAGCCGTTCGAGCTTGGTGTCGAGGTAGTTGAGTTCGGCGTCGTACAGCCTTTCGAGTACGTCGGCCTTTTCCTCGTCCTCTGTGCCTATGAACTCTGTCGGGGATACCGATGCGTAATCGTAGGCCTCGTCCAGGTCCGTATCCAGGAATTTCCTGGCGTATTTCTTCGGCGGAAGGTAGAGAGAGTGCGGCTCGACGTAGTTTATGAACAGGAAGAACGGTTCCTCTGCATCACCTGTCTCCTGTTTGACTATCTCGAAGGTCTTCTCAGCTCCATCATCGCCCCATTCGCTGGAGATCTTCTGGGCGTAGAAGTAGTACAGGGCGCGGGGGAAGTTCTTCCACTCTTTTCTCTTCAGGGATTCCCTGGCGAAGTAAGCGTACTTCTCAAGCGTGGTGTTCCATCTTCCTTCTTCCTCTCCCTCTCGCAGCTCCTCGAAGA
>JBDGSK010000014.1:0-10679 GCA_042217575.1 Candidatus Nanohaloarchaea archaeon
ACCAACTCGAGTTTTTCAGAATCCATTTTTCTGGCACCTGTCAAAGTCATGAACGAATGCCGGGATTTGCATCCCGGAGGGATGGACCATCCGGGATTCGAACCCGGGACCGCCGCCTAACTCAAGACCAGCTGGACTGGCAAGGCAACGCACAGGCCTCTCGGCAGGTTTTCTGTGCGAGGTCCGTATAAGGACGGTGCTCTAACCCCTGAGCTAATGGTCCGCAGCTTCCTACATTCACGGTTTAGCTGTAATCTAAAAAAGCCTTCCGTGCCGCCGAGGTTTCCCGCTGTAAACCCTTATAAGTTTTCTACAGGAATTGAAGCATATAGATTCTAAGGTGATACCGAAACTATGCAGATGACCAACCAGCAGCAGGCGCAGTACGACCGTGGAATAACGATTTTCTCCCCTGACGGAAGACTTTTCCAGGTGGAGTACGCGAAGGAAGCGGTCAAGAAAGGCGCTACAGCGCTCGGGCTCGTCTACGAGGACGGCGTAATACTTGCTGCGACCAGGACGAACCAGAAGCTGAAAGTCAGGAACCCAGAAAAAGTCTTCAAGATAGACGACCACATCGGAATGGTGACCTCAGGACTCGTCGCAGACGGAAGAACGCTGGTCGACGAAACACGCAACGAAGCGCAGAAGTACCTGATGACGTACGATGAAAAAATTCCGCCTTCTGTCCTTGCGAAGTTTGTCGCGGACAGATGCCAGCAGTTCACACAGTACGGTGGAGTAAGGCCCTACGGAGTATCCACGATCGCAGGCGGGGTAAAAGACGGAGAACCTAAAGTCTACCAGACCGATCCGTCCGGAACACTGATCCAGTGGAACGCCATCTCGATCGGCAAGGATGGTGAGGACATCTCCGACTTCCTCGAAGAAGAATGGGAGGAAGACCTGTCACAGGACGAGGCGGTCGAACTTGCCGTGGAAGCCCTCAGACAGGGCAGCGACGATGTGGCCCCGGAGAACATCGAACTCGCGGCAGTAGACCTCGAAGACCGGTACTACCGTATAGCGCCGGACGAGCTGAGGGACAGAGGCATAGAGTAAAGCCTCTTCCCACAGATTTTCTCCTTATTTCCTTTTTCACAGCCGCTTTTCCAACGCCTATCTGCGTCACAGGTTTAAACTTCAATCCGCAAACAAATTCCATGGACACTTCCGAGGCTATAACCGTCAGCTACAGCCAGGGAAAGGACTTCGAGATACTTGTTGAACCCGATCTTGCGAAGAAGGCGAAGTTTGAAGGTGAAGAAATCGACATTCAGAGGATGCTGTTCGTACAGGAAGTATTCACTGACGCAGGAAAGGGCGAGCGCGCCTCCGCCGACGAACTTGAGGACGAATTCGGCACGCGACAGGTCATGAAGGCTGCGGAGGAAATCTTCGAGAAAGGTGACATGCAGCTGACGACCGAGCAGAAAGCCGAGATGCGCGAGGAAAAATGGAAGCAGCTGGTGGACACCATCGCAAGAAGAGTCCAGGATCCGAAGACAGGCAACCCTCACCCACCGCAACGCGTAGAAAACGCGCTTGAAGAGGCGGGTTTCCACGTTGACTGGGACTCCGACATCGAGGAAGAGTTCCAGGACGCCATCGACCAGCTACGACCGATTATACCCGTCTCGCTCGACGAGAAGAAGGTGGCTGTGAAAATCCCTGTCGACTACGCCGGGAAAGCCTACGACAGGCTCCAGCAGAAAGCCGATGTTCTCGAAGAGCAATGGGGCAACGAGTACTTCATGGCCAAGCTTGAGATGCCGGCAGGAGCGCTCTCCGAGCTCATGGATGAGATACAGGAGATAGCGAAGGGCAAGGCCGAAGTAAGAGAGGTAGACCGCTGAGCCAGCTTATATAAGATTTCCGGCAGAAGCTTGTATTATAAACAGTCTGCATTTTTTGTGGATGAAGTTGAACTGAGGTAAGATAAAATGTCACAGGTTAAAGAAGAACAGGATGTTGTAGCGCCGGGAGACGTCATATATGAAGGCGATGAGTTCCGCCCTAACTCCGGCGCCTACGAAGAAGATGGCAAAATCTACTCAAAATACGTTGGAACAGTCCAGTACGGCAGTACTTCTGTACGCGTAGTTCCGATGTCCGGGCGCTACATCCCGGAAGAAGGCGACATCATAATCGCAGAGATCAAAAGCATCGGCTACTCGAACTGGAGAGCAGATCTGAAGTCTCCGTACGACGGGATGCTGAAGATTGACCACGCGGTCGACGAATACATCGACCTAGAGGAGGACGAGCTCAGCGACTACTACGACGTTGGCGACGCGATTGTTGTCGAGGTCTCGAACGTCACTGAAGGCTTCGACGTCAACCTCTCGATGGAAGACGACAGGACGCGGAAGCTTCGCGGCGGACGCATAATTGAAGTCTATCCTTCAAAGGTTCCCCGTGTCATCGGAAAGCAGGGAACCATGATCAAGCAGATCAAGCAGAAGACGAAGTGCAAGATGATCGTCGGCCAGAACGGACTTGTCTGGATCCGCGGAGAACACGAGAATCTCGCCGCGAGAGCAGTCAAGAAGGTTGAGCGAGAAGCCCATACCTCGGGACTTACGAAGAAGATGGGTGAATGGCTTGACGAACAGCTTGAAGAGGTGAAAGAATAATGAGCGAAGAAGTAGAGTTTTTCGATGAAGACGGGAAGCGTGTAGACGGAAGAAACCCCGGAGATCTCAGAGAGACCAGTATGGAGGTCGGCGTACTTGACGAAGCCGACGGAAGCGCGATGGTCGAAACCGGAAATACGCGCGTCATCGCCTCCGTCTTCGGACCACAGGAACTTCACCCACAGCACCTCCAGGAGTCAGACCGCGCCGTCATCAAGATGCGGTACAACATGGCGCCTTTCAGCGTCGACGACCGGATGCGGCCTGGACCGAACCGGCGCGCAAAAGAGATCGGTCTCGTGGCCAAGAAGGCACTCGAACCGGCTGTAGAACTTGAAGAGTTCCCGAAGGCCGGGATTGACATCTCGATGGAAGTCGTCGAAAGCGACGGCGGAACACGAGTAACAGGCATCAACGCAGCAGCTCTCGCGCTCGCGGATGCAGGAATCCCGATGAAGGGACTTGTCTCAGCATGTGCAGCAGGAGTAGTCGACGACACAGCAGTACTCGATGTCAACGGGATCGAAGACAAGAAAGGAAACGCGGACATCCCGATCGCGGTCATCAACGGCGGAGATGACATCACTCTCCTCCAGATGGACGGCGACATCGACGACGAGACACTCGACGAATGCCTGACGCTTGCAAAGGATGGATGCAGCCAGCTCTACGAGCAGCAGAGAAAAACCCTTACAGAGAAGTACGAGGAAATGAGGTGAGATACTATGAAGCTTAACGAAAGAACGATCAGAGACATGATCCAGGACGGAGAACGTCTCGATGGAAGAGACCTTGACGAGTTCAGGAACATCGAGATCGAGACCGATTACATCCACGAGACAGCGGAAGGCTCCGCAAAAGTATCCATCGGCGACACACAGGTCATCGTAGGCCTGAAGATTGGCGCCGAGGAACCTTACAGCGACAGGCCTGGCAAGGGAACCATCGTAACCAACGCAGAACTCGCCCCGATGGCGGATCGCGAATACGAGTCCGGACCGCCGCAAGAGCCAGGAGTCGAACTCGCCCGAGTAGTTGACAGAGGAATAAGAGAATCCGAGGCGATTGACCTCGAAAAGCTCTGCATCGAAGAAGGCGAGAAAGTCTACACCGTCTTCCTTGACGTACACGTCCTCAACGACGACGGCAACCTTATCGACGCATCGGCACTCGGCGCGATGGCCGCGCTCAAGACCGGGTTCATCCCTGAGTACGATGAAGAAACAGGTGAACTGAACCGTGACGAGAAGGCGATGGATGTCCCTCTCGTCGAAGAACCGGTAACAGTTACAGGACACAAGATAGAGGATCAGATCCTCTACGACACCACCGGCGAAGAGGAAGAGGCACGGGATGCCCGCCTCACAGTCTCAATCAACGAGAGAGGAAACATCGTCGCGATGCAGAAGGGAGAGACCCAGCCTTTCAGCCAGGAAGAAGTCATGGACATCGTTGACGACGCACATGAGAAAACCGAAGAGTTCAGACAACTGCTCGAGGAAGCAGCCGGGGAATAAAAAAGTTTCCCGGTCATCTTCCTTTCAAGTGATACAACAATGCCACGAAAGAACAGATCCTCGAAAAGATTCGGCTCGCGCTACGGATCCAAGATCAGGAAGAACGTAGACGAAGCTGAATCACACGACGACCGCTACGAAAGAGTCGCGGCAGGAATCTGGAAGGACAAGGAGACAGGCGAAAAATTCGCCGGCGGAGCATTCAAGCCCGATACAGGTGCAAGCGAAATGCTTGACAAAGCTCTCCAGGTCGAAACCGAAGAACTTGAAGAAGCAAAAGAAGCTATAGAGGAGGATTAAGATGGGAGAAGAAGCTGACGAGCCAGAAGAAGCAGTCGAGGAAAGCCCGGGCAAAGGATTCGTCTGCGTCAACTGCGAGACAGAAGTAAAGGTCGATCCGGTAGACGACAAGATAATCTGTCCGAAGTGCTCGCATCGCGTACTGCTCAAGAACAGACCTGAGCAGCCGAAGAAAGTAGAAGCGATCTGATGGAGTCAACAGTAGTAATCGACGCGGAAAAACCTGGCGAACTCCGCGAAGTACTTGAACCCAGCCTGACCGGCGACGAAACAGTAAGTTACAGCCTGGAAACACAGGAGAAAGAACTCAGGATAGATATCGAAACTGGACAACTTGGAACACTGCGAGGATGCACGGACACGGTGTTCCGGCTGGCCTCGCTCGCACGTAAACAATACTAAGGTGAATACTATGGCAGACAAAGACGAAGCACAGCGCGTAATGATGGAGATGCAGCAAAACCAGCAGCAGATGCAGAGCGTAGTACAGCAGAAAGAAGAGACGGAGACAGAGCTGCAGGAAACCAGGAGCGCGCTTGAAGAACTTGAGGACGGCGACGGCGAGGTATACCGTTCCGTAGGAAGCATCCTGGTAGCAAAAGACCGTGAAGAACTGAAGGACGAGCTTGAGGAGAAAGTCGACGACCTGGAAGTAAGGAAGAAAAGCCTGGAGAAAAAGGAGGAAAAGCTCCGCAGCAAGCTCGAAGAATCCCAGGAAAAAATCAGCCAGAGCCTCGGCAACTGAGGTCGATAACCATGTCAAACGTGAACGGCCTCGTGGAGCGGATGAGGGATACCGCGGAGAAAAACTCGCTGCCCTCCAACGTCGCAGAGATGCTGGAGAAAGCTGCTGACACGCTTGAAGAGACGGACGAAGAACTTTCTGTAAGAGTTAACTCGGCAGCTTCGATTCTCGACGAGATAAGTAACGACCCCAACATCAAGCAGCACACCCGAACCGAGATCTGGAACCTTGCGTCAAAGGTCGAAAACCTCAACGATTAAGGCCTCTCTACGGGGAAGACGCAAGTTATAAAAACCTCAGGAGAGGAGTATTAACTAAGAGGTAAACAAAATTATGGCTTTAGATTTCATCAAATCCCGGGACGATAGTTCTGAGGACGTGGCGGACGATGACTTCGTTGAACTCGACGCCAAAAGAAGTGAGAAAGATGAAAAAGTAGTTATCAGAGCTGAAACGCTCAAAGAATTCGGCGACGTCGAAAAAGTCCAGGAACACCTCCGCAACGACCACATCGTCTGGGTAAACATCAAGCCTCTGAAGAAGAAGGATATGGCCGACCTCAAGAGAGCGGTCAAACGACTGAAAAAGACTATCAAGGCTGTAGAAGGAGACATGGCGGGCGTCGACGAGGAATGGATTGTCGTATGCCCGGGCTACGCCGAGATAGCCAGGACGGGCGACAGGATAGAAGGCGAGGAGTGAAACTTACTCCTCCATGCCCATACCTTTCTTAACTTCCTCCATATCGTCTTCAAGTGACTCTATACGTTCGTTCAGCTCTCCAGTGCCGAACTCCACGAACTCTTTGACACATTCGCGGCAGTAGATGTCGCCGTTAAACTCGTACGCGTTCTCCGGGAGACGATCCTTCTCTTCGCCTCCGAAGTCGATAAGTTTTCCGCACTGCGAGCACTTGATCTCGTAAACCATAAAGGAAAACTATCGCCGCGCCAGTTTAAAACTTGACCTGTAATACGTCTTTACATTAAAAACCTGCTCCACTGCTTTTACAATCCTTTCAAAAAACGTTTTGTACTCCATTCGTATTACATTTTCAGTTCAGCCGGGTCACATCAAGGTTCTGTGGGGCGCTGGTGTCGATATGCATCGACTTGTGGATCGCGGATGCGAGCTGGAAGCATTTCTTTTCTTCGCCGTGGTTGGTCAGCACCTTGTTGGGGGATGAGCGGAGGTTGCGGCAGAAGTTGAGGATCTGCTGCCTGTCGCTGTGCGCCGAGAAGCCGGAGACTGTGCTTATATCTGCATTTACCTCGACTTCCTCGCCGTCGATAGTTATGGGTGAGCGACCGTTCTGGATTTTTCTCCCGAGTGTGCCCTCGGCCTGGTAACCGACAAATATTATCGAATTTTCCGGATCTGAGGCGAGGTTCTTGAGGTAAGACATGATAGGGCCTCCTGTAACCATGCCAGAAGTGGAAAGAATAACTCCCGGCCCGGGCTCCATTGCCTCTTTTCGCTCGTTGTGGCTGCCGATCGGCTTCAGGTTCTCCTTCAGGAACGGCGAGTCGTCTTCCTCTATTATGTCATCCCTTATCTTGTCGGACAGAAACTCCGGGTAAGCGGAGTGCAGCGCGTTGGCATCGTTTATCATGCCGTCCATGTACACAGGGTAGTCGAAGTAATCCCTGTCAAGTTCATCCGCAAGAAGTCCAAGAATCTCCTGTGAGCGGCCTACCGCGAACACAGGCACTATGACCTTCCCTCCCTTTCTCAGCGTCTGCTTCATCTTCGACAGGAACTTCTTCTCCGCTTCCTCGGAGGGCTGCTGTTCATCGTCGCGACCACCGTAGGTGGACTCTGTTATCATAGTTTCGACCCGCTGGAAGTTCGTGTCCGCCGGGCTCAACATGTTGGATTCATCGTAATTATAGTCGCCTGTGTAGAGGATATTGTGGAGGCCTTCACCCACGTGAATATGTACGAGCGAAGAGCCAAGGATGTGGCCCGAGTTCTTGAGCGTCAATCTCATGTCGGGCGTTATATCGGTTACCTCACCGTATTCAGGCGTTATAGTTCTCTTCACAGCTTTCTTGATCGCGCTTGAGTCGTACGGCGCGTCCTGGTTCTCCGCGTGCGCGATCCCGATATAGTCCAACGTCTGCATGATCATCAGGTCACGGGTCGGCTTCGTGCAGTAAAGCGGCCCGTCGTACCCCATCTTGTAGAGGTACGGTATCATGCCTGCGTGATCCATGTGGGCGTGCGAAAGTACTACTGCGTCAAGAGCCTGGAGATCAAGCTCCGGTGCATTCAGGAAAGGATAGTTTTCAGGCTCTCCGGGCTCCGCGCTGGGATCGATACCGCAGTCCATGAGAACGTTTGACTCCTCGGTCTGTACCAGCACACAGCTCCTGCCGACCTGGCGGAAGCCGCCTAGGCCTGAGACTCGAAGCCATTCATCTCCCGCGGATTTGTCAAGTCTAATCTTCTTTCCGACATCATGCAGGAAATCCTTCCTGAAGTCAGGGTCTTCAACCGTAAGTTCACGCGCCCTGTCAACGACCTTTGACTGGATTGAGGGAACCCTTTCAACCTGTGGACTCCAGAGAGTCTTCTCCTTGATCTCTTCAAGGCCTTTGCCCCTGTTTCCGATGACTTTGCCAGGCTTTTCTGCCCGGATTATTACCTTTCCGAGAGATGGCTGGAAGATAAAGTCGTCTACGCCAGCCTTATCGTCGATTATCTTCTCCAGGCGATCTTCAGCCACTTCAGGCTGTTTGAAAAGCTTGGATGAAGGCCTTACTTCAACTCTCTTCTTCAGCTCCGAGACTATCTTCTTCACGGTATCCGAGTTGTCAAGGAAGAAGTCCTCGCTGTCCGTATAGATGACGATGTCCGAGGCTTCAAACCTTATATCGGATACGTCCGCATTCGGCGGCAGATACTGCTTGACGTCTTCAAGTTCTTCCATAACTGTTCAACTCTGAACTAACCGGCAGAAAGGCTTATTCCAGCCTCTGCTCTATCTCTTTTTCTTCAAGTACTTCGAATCCGTCCTCTGTGATCTCTGCAACCATGATTCCGTTTCCAGAGGCTGTATCCCTCTCCATAGCGGCTTCTACTGAACGTACAGCAAGATCCTTGGCAGTCTCGTGGTCAAGTCCTTCCTCGTAGTTGTCCTCCAGGACTCCGTATGCCATCTGGGATCCTGACCCTGTCGCGGTGAAGCGTTCATGCTTCATGAGTCCGCCGGCGGGATCGAGGTCGTAGAGTATCCCTTTTCCTTCCTCTATACCACCCATCACGAACTGGTTGAAGAACGGCATCATCTTGTGGTTGTGGAGAACGTTCGAAAGCATGGTGGCCGCTCCCTTGACACTCAGTTCCTTGGTTTCAAGCTTGTGGAGCTTTAACTGGGAACGCATTATCCTGATTATCTTCTGGGCATCACCGACACTTCCCGAGATGGTTATACCTATCTTTTCATCGAGCTTGTAGACTTTTTTCGCATACTTCGAGGCCGTCAGTCGGCCCATCGAAGCTCTCCTGTCAGCGGCGAGGATAACTCCGTCCTCGGTCGTCAGTCCTACTGTAGTCGTGCCGGTTTCAAATCCTTCGACATCCTTTTCTTCCATCTTAGCGTTCTGCATCTTTATCACATCCAAGAAGCCCTGAAAAAGGAACTTATCGATTGATTATCCTCTTAGATTTAAATAGGTGTCGCGGAGAGGAAAGAGGAGAAAGGTGGGGGCCGGGCTCAGTAGGTCTTGGCAAAGTAGGCCCAGCGCTTCGCCTCGTCCCCGCAGACGGCACATTTGCCGCCGATCTCCTCGTTCTCTTCCTGGATTGCGGCCGGCTTTGAGTCTTCGCGGAACGGAAGGACTACGATTTCAGCCGAGACCTCGTCCTTGATCTCTTCCTCGCATGCTTCCTTACCGCACCACCGGGTTTTGACGTATCCTCGGGACTTTCCGATCGTTCCGAGGATTTCCTGCTTCGACCCGGCCTCACGGATGTTCTCTTCGAGGTAGTTCTCCAGCTCTGCGTAGAGTGATTCCTGGATGGATTCAAGTCTGCTGTCCACTTCCTCCACGATTTCTGAGCGGTCGATTCCCATCTCCTTGTCGCCGGTGTCGCGCCTGACAGCCGTTATCGTTCTATCTTCAACTTCGTTGGGGCCGATTTCCAGTCTCAGGGGTACGCCTTTCAGCTCCCACTCGTTGAACTTGTAGCCGGGCGTCCTGTGATCCCTGTCGTCGAGCCTGACACGGAAATCATCAAGTTCTTCCGCCACTTCCTCCGCGTACTCGATGACTTCTCCGCGGTTGTCTTCCTGGTAGATCGGCACTATCACCACCTGGGAAGGTGCGATTGTCGGGGGAAGTCGAAGCCCGTCGTTGTCGCCGTGAGCCATGATCAATCCGCCGATCGAGCGCGTTGAGAGACCCCAGCTCGTTGTCCAGGCTGTGCGTTCTTCCGCGTTCTCGTCCTCGAAGGTCACGTCGAACGCTTCGGCGAAGTGCTGGCCAAGATTGTGCGAAGTGCCGGACTGGAGCGATTTCCCGGTCGGCATCAGTGTCTCGATCGTCGTAGTGTACTTAGCGCCAGGGAACTTGTCGTGCTCCGGCTTGTAGCCGAGGACGCTGGGAATCGCAAGATGCTCCTCTATGACCTGGCGGTACTGTTCAAGGCGTAACTCGACTTCTTCTGCCGCGCCCTCCTCATCTTCGTGGGCGGTATGGCCTTCCTGCCAGAGGAACTCGCGCGTTCTGAGGAAGGGACGGGTATCACTGACCTCCCAGCGCACAACGTTCGCCCACTGGTTGAGCCGCAGCGGCAGGTCGCGGTGGCTTCTCACCCATTTCGACATGTACTCTGTAATTATCGACTCCGAGGTCGGGCGGATGGCGATTCTCTGCTCCTGGTCTTTCTCCTCATCCTGTTCGAGCCAGGCAACCTCAATGTCGAAGCCGTCGATGATCTCGCCCTCTTTTTCAAGCAGTTCCTCCGGGATGAAAAGCGGGAAGTAGGCGTTTTCTACTCCTGTCTCCTTTATCTTCTGGTCGAACTGTTCTCTTATCGACTCCCAGAGCTTCATCCCGTACGGCTTGATGACCATGCATCCCTTGACAGGTGCATAGTCCGCAAGGTCTGCCTTCTGCACGACCTCCGCGTACCATTCATGCGGTTTCTGATCCTTGTCTACCGTCACACCTAATTCTTGTGCCATCTTTTATCTTCCTCTATACCGCAGAATCCGGCTCTTACTTATTTGAAGGTTTTTAAGCTGCGTAGACTTGTCGTGGTGTTCTGGTTCCGTAGAGCGGAACGCACCCTTCTCAGTTGAGAAGGCGTGCTCGAGCTGTAATCCTGCGGGAATACAGCGGAACGCGTCCACCTCTGTTGTCAAACTCCATAGAAATCACGTCGGCAGACCGGCAGCTGTCCGTAGAAGATACTTCAGTCCTGGAGCCTGAGTGGAACGCACTCATCTCCGTTGAAACGGTTGCCGGTCATACC
>JBDGSK010000014.1:10779-75040 GCA_042217575.1 Candidatus Nanohaloarchaea archaeon
TCGTCAAATATCCCTTCAAGGCTGAAACCGAGCTCGTTTTCAAACCCGACAAGCTCCTCGTCTTCTATACCCTGGTTTTCCAGTATTTCGTCGACACTGTCCGGATGGCTCCGCAGGAAGTCAAACATTTGATGGCACCTGAGAATAATTCGCGGACATCCTATTTATTTTTACTTGCTGATGATTACACATCTAGCTCGGCTTCAAGCTGGTCAAGAACGCCTTCCTGAATCCCGATGAAGCGTTTTTCCTGCCTGGTTCTTCGAAACTCGTCGGTCTCTATCTCGCGTCCCGACTCTCTCTTCCCTGTCTCTATCTCTTTCTTGACGACCTCAATGACCCCCTTTTCCTCCAGCGACTCCACAACCGATTCCTCATCCTCTACCGGGTTCTGGTCGGCAAGTTCCTGCATTTCCTCGTTCAGCCCCTGTTCAGGCAACAGGAGAGCAGAGCTCGTCAGGACATTGCGCCATTTTTCACCGTATAGTTCCCTGGTGTACCCGATGATGTTACGGAGATATCTCCTCTCTCCCGTGGAAAGGTTCATTCTATCCTCCGGAGAATTGTTTCCTCCGAGTTCTTGATAAACTCAAGGGCATTGCTGTAGGTCGAATATGAGGGGTTCATGTACTCCGATAGCTCTACATCGTTCTCTTCCAGATACTGTTCGGCCGCGTCCTTGGCAAGTATTTCCTCTCTTGCCGACCGGTACCGGTCAAACCGTTCATGGAGTTCCCGGCTTTCCTCCCGCGCTACAGCTCCCATCTGCTGGAAGTCCCTGTAGAGGCTCTCAAGTTCCTCGTCGAGCTCCTCTCCGGCGTACTTTTCTCTTTCACTTAAATAACGCTGTTTCGCTCTGTAGAGTGCATGCAATTCCTCATTCCCTGTTTCAAGCGGTTCGACCATCCCCTCTGCAAGCCTTGCGACGAACTCGCCGTAGAGCCTTTGATTGATCGGGTTGTCCGAAGGTATCCCATCCATCCTGGCGTTAGGCTGCAACATCTGGCCGTGAACCGCCTCGTGGGCGAGCTCTGCCGGTCTGAGATCAGAGGAGTAAAGCAGTTCCACTTCGCCTTCAACAACGCGTGTAGTGGCTCTCGTGTCGGAAACAGAGCCCTGATTTACTTCCTGGCCAAGTTCAGCACTTCTAGCGCTGTCAAACGAATCTCTCGCCGAGAATCCCAGGGTGTCATTAATCCGGGAAAACTCCTGCTCTCCTATACCTGAGTCCTCCAGAATTCTATCAACATCTCCCGCAGACAACCCTCTCATATCTACCAGTAAGTAACAACACTTCAAAAGGTTTTTGGTTTTCCATGATGTCTGCGGCACTGATTTAAGCTTCAGTAGCGCCAGTTTTGACGTGAAAGTTTCTATAATCAGTGACACCCACTTTGGCTACAAGTGGGGCGAGGAACGCGGAGAGGATGCGTTCGAGAACGCGAAGGAGGCATTTGAAAACAGCCTTGACGCGGATCTGATAATACTGCCCGGCGACATATTCGACCGGAAGATCCCGAAGCAGGAGGTTCTTGACCGTGCCGCAGAGGTTCTTTCTGTGGCGATGGAAGGTGAAAGCGACGCTGAGCCGGATAAGGAGCTTGGGATGCACGGCAACGGGATACCTGTAGTCGCGATCCACGGGACGCACGAGAGAAGGCCGCGCTCCTACACTAATCCGATCGAGTTGATGGACAGAACCGGCCAGCTGTACCATTTGGACAACGAAAAAGTTATCTTCGAGAAAGATGGCGAAAAAGTTGCTGTCCACGGAATGAGCGGAGTACCTGAACGTTACGCGCCGAAGGTGCTTGAAAAGTTTGATCCGGAACCTGTTGAGGACGCTTTCAATATTCTCGTGGTGCACCAGTCGATTGAAGGGTTCGTCTACACCAGTGATGATCACGACGTTTTATCGCTTGAAGACTTCCCTGAAGGTTTCGATCTGATCATCGACGGCCACATCCACTGGTACAACCTGGACAGGTTCAACGACCCGGACAGAGAAGACGAGAAACCTCTCGTGCTCCCGGGGAGTACTGTAACGACGCAGATGCGAAAGGTGGAAGCGGAGAAGGACAAAGGCTTCCTGATGCTTGACACCGAAACAGAGGAACTGGACTTCCGGCCGCTTGAATCCCCGAGAGAAGTTCACTACATAGAGCTGGAAGTCGAGGGAGAGCCATGGACGGAAGTGAAGGAGCACGCGATCAATGAGTTGAAGCAGGTCGGAGGCGAGAAGCCTCTGGTCAACCTGAAGATCGACGGAGAGACTGAAGGAAGGGTGAACCCGAGAGAGCTCAAGCAGATGTTCCGCGATGAGATGTTTCTGAACGTCAACTCTTCTGTGGATCGTACAGAGATCAGCTCCGAGTCCAGTCTTGAAAGTGAGAAAGACCCGTGGACGCAGGGCAAGGAAATGCTCCGGGAGCAGGTCGAAGCCGATGACCTGGATCTGGATGAGTTCCTGCAGCTGCTTGAAAGCGGCGAGGTAGAGGGATCAATAGAAAAGCTGAAGAACACGGAATTTGAGGAGAGACAGCATGATAACGAGGATACAGGTTGAGAACTGGAAGTCGCACCACGAGACCGAGCTTGAGTTCGAGAGCGGTGTCAACGCCCTGATAGGGACGATGGGTAGCGGGAAGTCTTCCATTCTTGAAGCCATTGTATTCGGGTTTTTCGGGACGCTGCCCGACCTGAAGTCGCGGGAGATCCAGCTGGACGATCTTATACGTAGAACGCCTTCGAAAGCAGATGAGGCGGAAATCGAGCTGGAGTTCGAGGTTGAGGGAAAGTCTTACAGCGTCTCGAGAGAGCTTGAACGCGGCAAGGGAACGAAGAGAAGCGAGCTCCGAAAGGACGGAGAGCTTGTCGAAGCGCCCTCTACTACAGAGGTGACGGAGCAGGTAGAAAAAGTTCTCGGCCTGGACTACGAGTCTTTCGTTCGCGCAGTATACGCCGAACAGAACGAGCTTGACGTATTCCTCGACATGCGGCCCGGCCAGAGAAAGCAGCGGATCGACGAACTGCTGAAGATAGACAGGTTTGAGGAGGCGAGGAAGACGACAGTAAAGACCGAGAACAAGCTGGAGGACGAGCTTGAACAGCTCCAGGAGCAACTCGAAGAGCTTGAAGACGAGGTTGACGAGGAGGAGGTCGAAGAACTTGAAAATGATATAGAGGAAAGAAAGACAGAGTCGAAGAAAAAGAAAAAGGAAGTCGAACAGGCCAGGGAAGAGCTGAAGCAGAAAAAAGAGCAGCTCAAGCAGCTGAAGAAGGATAAGAAGGAAGCAGAAAAACTGCAGAAAAAGAAGACCAAGCTTGAGACCCGCAGAGAGTCCCTGGAAGAGAAGAGGGAAGAGTTAAGCGAGAAACTGGAAGGGATCGAGAACCCTGAGGAAGAACTTGAAAAGGCGGAAGAACAGCTCGAGGGACTGGAGGAAAGGAGGGAAAAACTGAATGAGCTTGAGAACGATCTGAAGTACCTGGAGAAGGATTCGGAAAAGCTCGGACAGGAGGTCGAAGAACTTGAGGAACAGGCGGAGAAGTACGAGAACCTGGAAAAAGTAGAGCAAAAGCTGGAGAAAGCCGATGAAAAAGAGGAGAAGCTGGGAAAGAAGATCAGCCAGGCGGAGGCCGAAGTTGAAAGGCTGGAGGAGAGCGTGGAGAAGCTTGAAGGAGCAGAAGGCAAGTGCCCTACCTGCGGAGGGGAACTGGACGAGGAGCACCGGGAGAAGATACTGGAAGAGCGGGAGGAAAGAATCCAGAAGCTGGAGCAGAAACAGGAGCAGTGGCGTGAGAAACAGGAAACGCTCGAAGAGAAGATAGAAAGGCTGAACGAGAAGAAGGAGGAACTCCTGGAGTACCGTTCAGCCGAGGAAAAACTGGAGAAGAAGCAGGAAAAACTTGGGGAAGTAGATGAGAAGATCGACCAGAAGAAGGAGAAGATCGAGGAACTCGACGAAGAGTTCGACGAAGACGAGATCGACCGTCTCAAGGAAAGGATTGAGCGGCTTGAGTCCTACGAGCAGCTCGAAGAAGTAGAGGAAAAGCTGGAACACATAAAAGAGAACTTGGATGAAGTGAAGCAGCGGCGAGAAGAGATTGAGTTCGACGAGGAAAAGCTGGAGGTGCTGCGAGAGAAACTTAGCGACCTGAAGGAATCGAAATCGGTCCTGGAAAAGGAGGTCGAGTCCATCAGGGAGATCGTCGAGGAGAAGCAGAAGAGGCTCAAGCAGATGAAGAAACAGGCGGATAAACGTGATGAACTGGCGGAAAAGGTCGAAGACCTGGACAGGACTCTCGACTTCGTACACGAGTTCAAGACCGGGCTGGCGAACACTCAGGTCTCCCTCCGCGAAATATTTGTAGAAAGATTGAACGAACTGATGGACGACATCTGGGGCCAGCTGTACCCTTACGACGATTACTACTCTATCCGGTTGAATGCCGAGGAAGATTACGCTCTCGAACTTCTGGACTCGGAGAACAACTGGATCTCCGCGACCGGCGAGGTCTCAGGCGGCGAAAGACATTCCGCAGCGCTGGTGATGCGCCTCGGTCTGACGTTCGCGCTGTCGCCAAGGATACAGGTGTTGATGCTGGACGAGCCGACGCACAACATGGACTCCAGCGCAGTAGAGGAGCTTGCCGAAACACTTCGGGAGAACACTTCAAAGCTGATCGACCAGCTTTTCGTTGTCACACACGACCCTGCGCTGGAATCAGCCGCCACCGGCAGCCTTTACCAGTTCGACAAGAAAGGTACGGACACAGGCCTGTCAGAAGTCGAAGAAGTGAAGTAGTCAGAGATAAAAATATTTTAGAGCAATTAACCTTTGAGGTGAGAAATTAGTGCTCGATAAGATAGATGATTTTGTACAGGAAGTGAAGGATGAGATAGAGGAGAAGAGGAAGGAAAGAAAGAGGGAAGATAGAGGTACCTGGGCTTGATGCAGGTTAAATAGATTCTACATGAACGACTCGGCGTCTTCGTCGAGCTGTTCTTCCTCCTCTCGCCACTTATCGAGCGCTGCTTCGAGGCCTTCTCCGGTCGACGGCTCTTTCGAGCGTCTTTCACGGACGTCGATGAAAGTCGGGTGATTGACCGCTTCTCCGATCGCTATCGCCTCTCCCGTCTTCAGCCCCGGTATCTGCTGACTGACCTCGCTCGTGATGCCTTCGCTGGACTTTGCGATGTGTTCCAGGTCGTTCGGGTTCGTAACCCTGAGAATGAACTGGGTGTTGCACTGCGAGAGCGCGGTGGTTGAAAGCTTGACAGGTCGCTGTGAGACCAGTCCGAGAGAGGCATGAAACTTTCTGCCCTCGCGTGCGATCTTCTCTATTATAGTCCGGGAAGGCGAAGGCTCTGAATCCCTTGCGAAGTTGTGCGCTTCTTCGAACAGCATCAGTACCGGCGGGATTCTTCCCTTTCTCCTTTTCTTGAAGAAGTGCCGGCTGAAGAACGCCGCTATTATCTGTTTCTTCTCGTGGTCTATGGACTCGCTGAGGTCGATAACGTTCAGTTTTCCAGGCTTTATGTCTCCGGCGCTCGGAGTGTTAGACTTTCCAAAAATGTTCATTCCCTGCAGCTTTCTCAGTTTCCGGATCAGGGCGTACCGCGTCTTGTCGTTCATCTCTTTTCGCTCGACACGACTCACCACATCATCCAGATCGTAGTCGCTGGTCTCTCCCTTGTTCAGAGCGTTGATGACCTCGTTGAGTTCCTGCCGCTGTGCGCCACTCATGCCGTTGAAGAACCCGGCTATCTGTTCGGCACTAAGGTCTTTGACCGCTATCTGAACGTTTTTCTCGGTGAAAACCTTCACGTCGCCCATGTAGTTCTCATCTTCCGCGAAAGAAGTGTAGTCGCCGTGCGGATCGACCGCGAGCATGCCGGGGGCGTGATCGTTTTCAAGCAGTTCTTCGAGCATGACGGAGACGGTATAAGACTTCCCGGCCCCGGACTGTGCCAGTACCGCGAAATGTTTCTGGAGAGTGTCTGTGACGCCGAGCGTGGCAGGTATCCCCTGTTGCTGCACCTGGCCGATCGTTATTCCATCGTCCTTCAGGCCGAGAAGCTGCTTCACAACCTGTTTCTCCGCGACCTCGAGCGGTTTTCCGGGCTCCGGCGAGTCCTTGACCCTTTTCTGCATCCCGTCCTCGAACTTGCCGACGATCTCTGCTTTCCCGATAGAGACCTGCCACTCATCCACAGGAAGCCTGGTCTCCTCGCCGCCTGAAAGCGACTCGGCCACGCTCTCAGCGTTTTCAAAGTATTCGTTCGCCTTGTAGACCTCTGCGACCCTCGCCACAACAGTCCCTTTCTTTTCGTACTGGATGTAGCTTCCCTTGCCTACCTGGCCGGTACCGGGGTCGTACACGAAGAAGAACTCGCGGGAGTTCGGCGTGTCGTCTCTCTGTACTATCGCGGCTTCCATAGTATTTTCCTCTACCTCAACGGATTTAACTCTGCAGGAAGAACGCGGCGGATGCTATCATCATCAGGATCACGAGCTGGAACGGCCCTACACCGGGAACGCTTTTCGGTCGCTGACGCCTGACAGTCCCCTCTACAGCCGTGCTGTTGATGACATCGACGGTCAGGTTGTCTTCTCCATACATCTCCGTGTTAACCGCGTCCGCCCGGACGACCAGTCTGTTATCCGAAGGCGGTGACAGTTCACCGATCCTGAGGTCGCCTCCGCTTATCTGGACGTAGAACCTCTTCGAGGAGTCCGGCATGACTGTAGTGTTGAAGCTGTCACCGTTCTTGTCCCTGAAGCCTGCGAAAGTGTATACCGCGGAGCCTGGTTCAAGACTTACCTCGAAGGTTCTCGGTGAATCCCGGACGTTGATTATCTGGAACGCTACGTTTTCAGTGTTGCCAAGCGACACGTTCACGCTTTCCTGACTGAACACTACAGGGAACTTCTGGTACCATGCGTTGTCGAAACATGTCAGCTTCCTGAGTTCCCGGCCATCGTTTCCGGGATCGAGCGTGATCGTTTCTCCTGGCTGGTAGATCGAGCGATTCTCCACGTCTATACCGATGCTGTTCTGAACTACCGGGTACTTGGCGTCGTCGCCGTCGAAGATACATCCCTGCGGGTTCCCAGTTACGCCTATCACATCTCTCTTCGTGTTACACAGCCCTGTGTTGCACTGCTGCGTGACCACGTATTCCGCTCTGTCATCTCCGCCGCAGAAACCTACAGTGGCGATCGACTTGTTGTCGCTGCCTGTAGGAACGGGCGAGAGATCGTTGTTCCACGCTGTGCTGCCCCAGCTGCGTCTCCCGGGCCTGGAGACGTTGGCGTCGAAAGGCTCGTATTTCAGCCATTTGTTCCAGTCGTCATCGATCCCTCCTATCACAGAGTAAGGATGCTCCTGGATGTACGCCCTGTCGAACCAGCGCCGGGCCGCCGAACCGTAGAGCTGGTTGACGTTACACGTGTCCTGTGTTCCATCCCGGTCGATGTCTCCCCAGTCCTGGTCGAACCACGAAGCTGTCGGATCCTGGGGTCTCTGCGCGCATACCTCTCTATCATCCTTCAATCTTCCAGTATTCTCGTATGGCTCCCCTGCCTGCTTGTACTCTCCCCGGGGAACAATTCTCGGGTTCTCGCCAAGATGGACGCAGACGTCTCTTCTTGAAGCACAAGCGTATCTCCCGTCTTTCTTTGCGGCGTTGACACTCTCGCCTTTTTCCTCAAGCAGGAACTCTGCCTGGTCATCTCCACACATCGGCGGGTTCAGGGTCGGAACTTTTTCACCGACTGTTGCAGGATCGTTCTCTCCCTCATCGGTGACGCCGTCGCCATCATTGTCGTTGTTGTCCTTCTCTCCCTCGAAGTAGATGTCGCCGTGGACGGCTTTCCCGCCCTGTCGGAGCGTTAGATCGGCGTTGTCTCCCACGTTGAAGCCGAGCCCTGAGTCGGGGCCGGTAATGTCGATGTTGAATACTACTTTTTCCTGCCACGAACCCTTCAGTTTCGGATCAAGTCTCTTGATATCGTCAGGGTCTATCCAGACGCCATCGTTTTCCGCCACCGTGTCGCCTTTCTCGTCTTCTCCGAACCCTGCCTCTGCGACTGCTGCAAACGAGTTGGCGAACGCTTTCGCGGTCTTTGGCACTCCCCCATCTTCTACACTGGTTCTTATCGTGCCAGACCAGTCAGGGTGGTAGTATGTCCCCCTGGCACCTTCGGTGCCGTACTGACCGTACTCCTGTATCTGGTAGTTATCTATCCTTGAGTCTCCGGCAGGGCCTGGAGGAAACGGCACTCCACGGTTCGATATGACCCACTGAGTTGACTCGGTGATCGCCCACTGATCCGCATCGTCTTTAGAACCGTCAGAGTTGTTCCACATCTGATCTGAAGGATCGTAGTACTCGTCGTCGTCCTGCATCTGGTCAGATACAGATTCAAGCTTGTTCATGTACCCGTCAAACTTGTAGCTGCTCGATCTGTCGTTCCCTGTCGCGTTGAAGTCCTCATCTCTCCGCACCTGGTCGAACCCGGATGCCAGAGAGGTCAGGATCAGCACAGAGAGAGCGGCGAGAGCCAGTTTCTTTCTAGTTTCCATCCTGTCCAAGCCTCGCAAGTCTTGAGAAGAAGCTGTAGAAAAGCCCCTCCTCCTCGTTGATTTTGCCGCCTACCCGGGCGTCTGTGTCGTCACAGTTGACGCCAGGGCCGCAGTCGTCTTCAAGAGCTATGCCCTCCTCCCCTCCTGTAGGGTTGTACTCCGAGTGGTAAGGATTGGGGTTTTCGCCCCAGAAGTAGGCGATATCCTTTGCGTTTCCTGAATCGCCGCCGGTTATCAGATCGTATCCTTCATCGTTGAGGTAGTCGTTAAGCATCTCATTGTCAAGGTCGTACCATTCGCCTCCGTAGTCTTGCCCGTTTACATCGTTGCCAGTGTTGTCCCATGACTGGTATTCGCCGTCATCATCTGAAAGATCGTTTCTCATGTTGGTTCCTGTTCCATCAGGGTCGACGCAGACCTCGCGATCCGGGGACCGGTCACCTTTCTCGTAGCGATCCGCGTTCGGCGATTTGATGTTTATCACGGTTCCCTCTGCGTATGCTCTGCCCCTGTACAGGCATGCGTTCCCGTCAAGCCCTTCATTGAGGAAGCCCCTGTCCTCCTTCCAGTCAACGCATTTCTGGGCGTGCTGAAGCCGTGTCTTGACGTTCTGGTACTCTACTTCATAGCCTTCCATAACGAGAAGATGCTCCTGTGGTTCATCGCCACAGGCCTCTGAAAGCGGCGACACATCCTCGCTGCCGTCGCTTCCTCTTTCAAAGTCGCAGTCGACGACTTCTGAGTTATCGGCGTCTCCATCGTTTTCCTCGATGTAGTTAACCATCTTGCACGCCGAGTAAGATCTGCCCAGCGAGAACGTTTCCACGTCCGCCTCTACTGCGTCGTCCATGTTGTTGCTGCTCCAGTCTGTATCGCCACCCCATGCCGGGCTTCCACGGCTTCCATCGCCCTCCTCCGTGTAGAAATCAGCGTAAGCGATACAGACATTCTTCTCCCCGGGACACGAGGCCGCGGCTTCAATCTTGTACGTGTAGTCCCTGTATTCACTGCTGTCGCCGTTGTTCAGCGTCTCCTCACGGAACCAGACACGTTCCCCGACGCGCTGTGAACCGTCCGGACTCATCTTTCCGGTGACCTGTCCATTTTCAATTATCACGAATCCGTCTCCGTAACCTCGTGGGCCGTCAGCGTCAACTGTTCTCGTCTTGTGCGCCTGGCACCATACCTCGTTTCTCGTGTTATCCCCGAACGCCCTGTAGTCCGTCCAGGTTCCAGCAGGATCGTTGTCGGCCATCGAGTCAGTGCTCCTGCCCTCGGAGTCGCCTCCTCCATCGACAAGGTTCTCGTTGTCGCAGTTGTACTCATCGTCCGGCTCACCGTTCTTGTCCCAGGCCCGTGTCTCTGCGCTGCAGGTGTAACTAACGCTTGAACAGTAGTAACAGGTCGTCGTACATTTCTTCCCGCAGCTGCAGGTGTATGACCCCTCCTGCTGGTCGCTGCACGAAGTAGAGGTCGAACCGCCGCCCTCGCAGCTGTCCTGGTCGTAGTCCTCAGTGTTGCCGTCAGCGTTTACAAGCCAGTAGTAGTTGCTCTCATCGCTGCTGTAATCAGTTTCTCCGCAGCCGCCGATCTCGCAGCCAGCGTTTGAAGTGTATCCCTCGGTGGTGCAGTAAGGTTTGTCGTCCCTGCACTGCAGCGAGTCCTCCATGTAAGGGCTTTCAACGGCTTGTTCATCGTGAAGCCTTCCGTAGTCTTTTCTACAGTTTATGCTTGTCGAGCTATCATACGCGTCGATGCTGAAGCTTCCGAGAGTGTCCTCTCCCTCGTTGGTCTTTCCGTCGCCGCAGGTGACGCTTCCGTCAGGGTTAGGCGGGTCGACCACCCGGCCGGTCTTTTCCACCGTACCCGATGGAAAACCGCTCAGCGTCTTCTTCGCGAACTTGCCGAAGCCGAAACGATCCGTGGCCTCCGAGCCGCGATCCTTGATGTAGTACTCCGTCACTTCAGGCGTCGAGGTAGAAGTATCGGCGACCGTTATGCTGTTGTCGTCGTTTCCCTGGTGTAGCGTCGCCTGGAAGAAGACTGACTCGGTATTCCCGACCGCTGGCGTGTTGCCGCCTGCTGTCAGGCTTGTCAGGTCGGCGTCCCAGATGTTTCCTTCAATCCAGTCGTAGCTGTAAGGCTTGACACAGCCTAAGTCTGTATCATCCAGTCCGTCTTTCGACTGGTCGGTATCGTTGTCACCGCTATCGGTGCACATCGGGGTGGAAACAGTCGAGGGACAGGAAATGTCAGGATCCAGGGTACACGGCGCCGAATTTACGGTTCCGTCACAGCTGCCGATACATCCCGTGTCGGTGATTGAGAAAGCTGGAGCCGCTAGGAATGCTAATGTAACGACTATGATTGCGGCTCCGTGCGCGCGCATGTAGACGTTTGGAACATGTCTCAATAAAAATCCCGCGGCCTTCAGTTCAGGATTTCATCTCGCCTGAAGAAGTCGGAGCTTACTTTTGACTTGATCTCGGTAATGTTCTTGAGCGCGTAGTAATCAGGCACTATGAGTTTCTTGACGATCTCTGGCCACTTGCCGCTTTCCACGTTGCTCTCAACGTTGTTTACTATCTCCTGGGCGGAGTTCTGCTCTGAGAACCAGTTGTATTTCTGGAACAGTTTCCCGCCCTCGTATACTGTTCCCTTGGTGTCAGTAAGGTTCCAGGCACAGGTGAACTCTCCGGGACTGTCGGTCGGCACACCTGTTACATTCACGTTGAAGCTGTCGCCAACCTTTGCCAGTGTTTGCTGGAGCGTGGGTTCGGCGATGTCATTGTATTTCGGGGCGCTCCCGAACCTGGCAGCGCTGTCTGAAGACGCTATATTGCTCGGCCGATCGCTCGGCTGTCCTCTCCAGCACGCTCCCTCTATGCTGTCAAGCTGGTTCCCGGTCGCCCATCTGAACTTGATGAAAGACGCCGGTATAAGCTTGAAGCCTACCGTATCGGTCGGGTTTTCCTCGACATCCGGCATCACATAGTCGAAGTAGGTCTTGTAATTTTCAGGGCGGCAACGCCACACGTAGTTAGTCTCGCCGGAGCTATCATTGTAGTAGCCCCAGCGATTGCTTTCAGGACACTTCCCGGCGTAGCCTCCCTTGAAAAGCTCGACTCCCAGCATAACGTTGTTTTCCGTGTAGACAGGGTTTACAGACCTGATGCGCGGATTCTCCGGTGCAAGAATGTTCCCGACCGTCCAGGCGTTTGAGAGCTGGTCGGTCTGCTCTGGATCCTTGTAAGGATCCGCGTAACTCTCGGGTATCCCTTTGTCGACGTAGGACTGGTAGCGGTGAGGGCTATCCGAGTCTATCTCCTCTTCGGCGCGGGCAAGTAGCTCATATGCGAACGGATAGTAACCGGCTTCTATCGCGAACGTCTTTCCGTAGGGGATGTAGGACTCGTTCAGCTTGATCTGTGCCACAGGCATCCTGTCATCATGCTTTGAAGGTATTCTACCGGCTATAGCGTCGCAGACCTGGTTGGCCTGGTACTGCATCTTTTTCTCCACCTCGCCAGCTGAAAGGCTTGACTTCTTGATATCAGAGGTAGATACCAGCGGATGCTGGACAATGTTGCCGCTGTTGTCGCAGACGAACTCGGTCTTGTTCTTCGCCATCGCAGGGATCTCCGCCTGGAAACTGCCGTAGGTTTTTCCCGTTAGTTGGTCGGTATACTTGCTTCCCGCACCGTAGAATGCAACTTTTCGGTCTTCCAATCCTCTGTTGTTCTTAACCGTCTTTTTTACTAGACCCACTCTTGGCTCCTTCTTACTTGACCCGATCTTCTCTGAGTGATCTCCAAGGCCGGAGCAACCACCGTCTTCTGGAAGTCCTCCAGAACCATATACAGGTTCTGTGCCCCTGAGATCTGCGGTCCCATCCCCATCATTGTCTACGCCGTCATTGCACACAGTTACTCTTTTCCAGTTACCTGTAGCGCTGTTACAGACAAATCTGTCCTTGCTTTTGCCTGACGGAGAATAGACGGGATTCGAACCCTTGAGCCTGAATTCTCCACACATATGGAACTTTGGAGGGTTGTAAACACTATTGACACTCTCCACGTTCTCATTATCGCCGTATCGCCATCCTACAACTATCTCGTAAAGATTAGTGTAGGCAACATCTCTCTTCGAGGAAAAGTCCTTATTTGCAGCCTTGAAATGGCCAAGAGGACACTTTGTGCCGCAATTCTCAGTATTGACCGCATCGTCCTTATAGGTGAACGTCGTCTTGACAACTCCGCAGGGAGTGTCCTCTGAAGAAACGCAGGTCGCTTTATCACCACTTACGCTGCTCCAGTTGACATACTTGTACAGTCCATCTGCATTCGGTTCGAACACAACCCCCATCTTGGGCGTATAATACTTTGTGCTTCCTCCGCTAATCGACAGGTCAGTCTCTGTTACCTCGATCAGGCCCGCGTTTGTATCTACACTCTTTTGGAGGACAGTAGAATTGTCGCCGGTGTCTGACTCCAAGCGAATTATCTGGAGTTCAGGAGGAGGGTTTCCCAAGATAGCTGGCGGGTTCTTCTCCATCTGTACCTTGAGGTTTTCAGCCGTTGCCTTCGGTCTAACTATAAGCCTCTTGGTGTTAGCATCATAGGAAAAAGCGAGAGATGCTCTGTCCCAATCCGTATCCGAATCTTCCGTAAAACGTGTGAAAAGCGGACCGTAGGAGTACTTTCCTGGCTTCAAGTTGAGGTAGTTGCCGGGTATATTTGGCGCTGTGGGATAGCTGTCCCCTGCAGGACCATACCTGTTATAGTAATAATCTTTGGAACCATCGCCTGTCCAGACAACGGAATCTGTGCCGCTACTCAGGGTCACGTTAAACTTTCCCGCAACCTGAATCTTACCTCCTTGACAGGTATACCTATCCTGGTCACAGAAGGCGCCCCAGTACCCGATCTCTTCGCCCGGCCAGCTTGGCTTGTAGTCGGAAGAAGGTTTACTGCCATAGGGGTGTATGTAAAACGAGAGATATGACAGATGATGACTGCCTGTGAGCACACCTGTACCATATATACTTGTTTCCACACCCCTGTCCGGCTGTTTGGCTGCGGCAGGAATTATCAGTGCAAGCAGAAGTAGAGTTGCCGCGGCGGTTTTGACAGCGTCCATAGCCCTATCTTTATTCCGCTTCTTTTAATTTCATGTCATGGCTTGCCGTACATGGCAGGTATCGGACCTGTGTCACTGCAGCAGGTTGGTTGAGTCCTGGAATATCTTGTTAAATGTCTTGCTTTCGGCTTTTTCCTCGGAAGGTACCAGGCTTTCTTTCTGGAAGAAGTTGCTTCCTACTGTCTCCCCGAGAGTACTCATGTTTGTGAATGTGTCGCATGGGACGTCGAAGACCCGGTAGCAGCTCCTGTAGCTCAGGTCGTTTCTCTGGGCGATGTCTTTGACGGCTTTTGATATCCTGTCCATCGCGTCTTTCTTCCGCCACCAGTTGATCCAGAGAGACCGGTCCTGGGCGACTTTCCTGCCATCTTCTGTGGTCACGGTAAAGTTGCAGGTGTAGGTGCCGCTGGTGCTGGTGTCGACCCCGCTTACCGGAAGGGTTACAAACCATCCGACCGTGTTGCCGATCGGTTGGTCGACTTTCCTGCTTCCTGAAAGGGTTGCAGGTTTGTTCGAGGGGTTGCCCTTCCAGCACGCTGTTTTTATCTTGTCGATATTGGCGTTGTAGTTGTCCTGGAGGCTTTGAAGCGTGCTTCCGGGTATCTTGACACCCACGTTTTCCGTGCCTTTCTCAATATCGGGCAGGATGTAGATATAGTTAGGCTCTCCCGAGCACCGCCATTCGCCTTTGTAGTAGCCCCAGCTTTTTCCGGGAGGGCATTTGCCTGCGAAGCCTCCGGTGAACCTGACAGGGTTTTCAGCCGGGAGTCCTGCGAAAGTCTGGATGCTGACGCCGTTGATGCGGTCGTTGAACACCGCCAGATAGTTTCCGACCGTCCACGAGTCTTGGAGGCTGTCCTTCTGTTTCGGAGCCTCGTAGGGTTGCGAGACGGTAGCGTTCATCCCTTTGTCCTTCAGATCCGAGGCTGTCGGGTTCCCGGTGCCGAACACTTTCTGCTCGAACTCCTGGAGTGACTGGGTTGAAATCGGCTTAAAGCCGTTTGGCGTGGCGTATTCTTTTCCGAAGGGAAGCAGGGACTGGGGTATCTGTATCTGGGCTACCGCGAGTTCTTTGCCGTGGCCGGTTACCGTTGCCGAGTTCAGGCATTTCCGCTGTGCGTAGTAGGCCACTTTGTCTCGGATATTGTTCTTT
Organism: Candidatus Nanohaloarchaea archaeon; assembly: GCA_042217575.1. Classification (GTDB taxonomy): domain Archaea; phylum Nanohalarchaeota; class Nanosalinia; order Nanosalinales; family Nanosalinaceae; genus JBDGSK01. The sequence continues at coordinate 25,664 of JBDGSK010000014.1, forward strand.
GAAAGAGAGCTCTCCCGGATAGTGCTCGAAACCGATACGTGCGGATGTGAGGCGATCTCTCCTTTATCGGTGTTGCACATGTAAGTGTAGGCGAGCTGGTCTTCCTTGCCCTGGTTGATCACCTGGCTGATGTCAAGCGTTGAACCGTCTACCTGGAACCTGTAGTCTTTCTGGATGTTCTTGTAGCGGCAGCCTGTTATCTGATCCCTGTACTTCCCTGTCTCTGACTGAGTGTAGAGCGCTACTTTCCGGTCATTTTCTCCTATGTTCAGGGCCTGTGCCAGGCTTATCCTTGCGACCGTGGCTTCAGGGCAGGTGTTGGTTCCCTCATTCTTTACGGAGGTGCTTCCGCATTTGGGGTCAGATGGCATGTTCCCGATTTCCTTCTGGTACCACGAGTTAGGGGCGTCGATCTTCCCGTTTCCGTCATTGTCAACGCCGTCGTTGCACTCGGTTACGGGTATCCAGCGGCCTTTTTGGGGGCTGCAGCGGAACTGATCCTTCTTGCCTGCGCTCGGCGAATACACGACTTTTCCTTCGAGAAGTGTCAGGCCATCGCCGCATATATGGAACTTCGGTTTGTTATCCTTCAGGTAGAGTCCCGGGCCTCCTGCCATAGGTGTTTCAGTGTACTTGTTGCAGTTGAGACCGGTTTCGTAGCCGCTGGGGCACATATCCTTCCCGTTTCTCGGGTACTCCCAGCCGTAGATAACATCAGAGGTTGGGGCGAACAGTTTTTCAGACTCCGTCGCAGTGTAACTGCCGGAGCAGTAGGTTTCCTGGGCGTGGGCCAGCGAGCATTTGGGTCCGCAGGCAACTCCCACGTAAGGCTCTGGGAGACACACGTTCAGCGCGGTTTCGAACGTTCTCATCGCTGTGTTGCATGGCTCGTCATCGTTCTTGGTGCAGTCAACTCCGTACTTGAAAGGATCCTGGAACACGCTGTTGAAGCTTTCCGTGTCAGAGTTTAATCGGGCGCCTTTCTCCACCTTCTTGGCTATGTAGTCAACACTGAGGCTTGAGGAAAGCGGGTTCCAGTCTCCCTGCAGGACTGAGAGGCTGAACATGTCCAGTAGATTGTCGACAGGGTTCATGTCCTGAACGACGACGTCGCCAGTCGAAACTTCTGAGGGATCGGCGTCCGGCGGCACGTCCGGGCTCATCCTGAAAGCATAAAGTTGTGGAGGCTTGTCTATCATCGGGAGAGCGTTCTGGATCGGCTCTTTCTCAGTCAAGACCTGGATGTACTTTCCTTCAGGGTGTGGGTAAAGCGTTATAGTGCCTCCTTTATCCGCCAGTTTGTACTGGCTGCCGTCCCAGTAGTAGAACTCCATCGGCCCTATCTTTCCCGGAGGACAGCTTATCGACTTGCTGTTGCTGCCCGGGCCGTTTATTATGGGTAGGCCGCTGGGATAGCTGTTGAGGCTGAGGCTTTTCGGTTCGTAGAGGTAGTCAACGCCGTTGACCGGGGAAGGTTTCCGCACCACTTTGACTCTCTTGCCGCAGAGTTCTATCCTCTGCCCTACTGTGTCCCACGGATCGACAAAGCTGTCAGGGTTGTCAGGACAGTTGCCGTTACAGGGAATCGAGAAGTCGAAGTAGGTTCTGTACATCCGGTCTACGTGGCCGCCGGGCAACCTGTAGGCTCCCTGAGAGGTGTCGAGGTACAGGAAGTCATCCATGTCTATGTTCGGAGCGGACGGGGCCGCGGCCGCGCCGGTGAAAAGGAGTAGCAGAGATGCTATTACTACTTTGCCTCGACTACTCATGTACTTAAGTACAGGTTCGCTTGTTTTTAAACCATAGAGATGCTCATCGAGGGATCTTCCAGAGCAGCGAGTTCTTGACCGATTCAAGTTCCGAGCTGTCTCCTCCTGGCATCGCCCCGAGAAGCCCCATGTAGGAGACTTCTTCCTCATCCTGTTCTTCGTACTCTTTCCAGTACTTTCTCAGCTTTGAGTGGACTCCCGATACCTCTTCGCGAGTGTTGCCTATACCGCAGGTGTTCCCGACGCCGACTACTGCTACTTCGCCGTCGAACTGCTCCACCAGTTCCTTGACCTTTGAGACCGCAGGTTTGTAGGCGTTGTAAATCTCCTTCTTCATCGGCTTTGAGGCTTCAGGCGCTGACTGTTTCACTATGACGCCTTCGAGCGGCAGGTCGTGTTCTGTGGCCGCTTCCTCTATCTTGGATTTTTCCACGCCCGGCCCTCCCATCATTACGCCTACGCCTTCAGAGATTGCTCCGGTATCCTCGCCTTCAAACTTCGCTCCGGCATCGACAGTGATGACTGCTTCAAGGTCGTTCTCGTCGGCTAACTCGTCTATAGCGTTGCCGTACTTGCCGAGTCGGGCGCCGGGGCCTTCGCTCTTGAGAACGTGTACGGTATTGCCTTCTATCTCTTCCTCCGAGTGGAGGATATCCTCCGCCGCCTCCTCGGGTTCATTCTCTATCAGCTTTGCAGCCACTAGAGGCCCTATAGCATCGCCTATCGGTGCGTTGTCAAGGAATGCTCTTGTGGCCTCTTTCTGTGATTCCGCGATCTCCAGGTATATCGGCACCATCATCTGGACAAGACCGACAAGCTGGAAGTTCCTGGTCTTCTTGATCAGCTGTCGGAAGTGGCGCATCACCTTGTAGATCTGGTGCGTACCCATCACTCCCTTGAAGGCCATGGATAGATCGGCCAGTTCTTCCTCATCTTCAGTGTCCGCGTTTTTCTCGACGAACCTTCTGAACTTGTGTTCCGAGGTGTCAAGTACGTGTTCCAGTTTGCCTACGAGACCGGAGGGATCGATACCGGTCGGTGCGGAGAACTTGAAGTCTCTTATGGTCTCGAACTTTTCTCTCAGGCCTCTGTCAACCGAGGAAGTGAGGTTGTCAAGGAACATCTTTTCAGAGGCGGCCCGGTACTCCTCAAGGTCGGCGAGCGCGCCCTTCATCTTCCTGTCGGTCTGCCATATCATTATCCTCGGGAAGAAGAATATCAGCCCGAAGAAAAGCAGGGAGATGACTGTTTGGATTATCATGAAGATATTGCTTTCTCCGCCCATCGGTAAAAGTGGAAGTACCATGTACTCGAAAGCGGTCTTCACTTTTTTAACGTGTAGCGTCGAGGCTTTTCCTGTTACTTCAGTTCTCCAAGAATCCGGTTTATCTCAGACTGTGACGGGTTAGAGGCGATTATGGCTTCGGCGGCTTTCTCTCCTGTAAGCTGCTCCAGCTTCTTCTTGGCGCCCCTGGAGATTCCCTCTCCCTGGCTTCTGCGGCTCATCGAGTGGAATATTATGGCTGCGGCGTGGCTCAGGTTCAGGGATGGATAGCTGCCTGTCTCTATATGGACAATGGCGTCGCACATTTCAAGTTCGGAGTTGGAAAGCCCTGAGCTTTCCCGGCCAAGCATTACAGAAGTCTGTTTCCGCGGCTTAAACCTTTCCAGCTGCTGTCCTCGTCCCGGCTTGGTTCCCACCACATAGTCAAGATCCTGGATCGCTTCTTTAGTTTCTTCAAATATCTCCGCCTCTCGCAGCTTCTGCTGGGCGTTCTTGGCTGTTTCTCTGGCCTCGGCCAGATTGAATCCAGGGTTGACTATTCTGAGATGGAAGTCGAAGTTGTGGGCCAGTCTTGCTATGAAACCTGTGTTTTCCGGTATCTCTGGCTCAACAAGGACTGCCTTCTTCATGTGGTTTTATATCCGGCTCAAGTTATAGAAGTCTTTATGCTGGACGCGAAAATCCTTGTAGCAGTCCTTATCACACTGGCAGCCATTTCGACAGGTATGAATGGGGCGTCGGTGAAGGGCGACACTATCGCGCAGAAGGCAAAAAATATTGACACCAGTGGAAACCTTGATCTCAAGGGCATGCTTAAAAACCCTGTTTCCGGACTGAAGAAGATATTCAAGACACGCCCGGAGCCGACAAACACTGTTGAAGCGACGCTGGAGGTGGAAGACCTGAAGACTGCGAACATTTACGTGGACGGTGCAAGATTCACGGCAAGCAACTTCACATCCTTCAGCATAGACTCCAAGAAAGTCCATTCTAATGAAGAAGTGATGATATACGGTTTCTCAGGCAGCGTCAAGCCAGGCGAGGTCAGCGAGATACAGGGAAGTGCTGACGGCTTTGTTACCAGCGGTGTAAACGTTTCCGGGGTCATGGCGATAACTGAGGAGATCGATTCTTCAAGGATGGTGTTTGAAAGCGTTGAACGTTCGTCTCTCGCGTTTTCCTCAGTGACCGGCAAGATAAGTTCTGACAATGTTTCAACAGAGTTCGGATCGGAGAGACCTCTTGAGATAAACTCGTTCTCAGGCCGCATGGTATTGATCCCTGCGAACGACACCCTGAAGCTGGATGGGAAGGTTGACCGGCTGGAAGCTGGCAAGTTTAGTTACGGCGGTTAATCCTCTTCCTCGTTGACCTTGTTCAGGACTACTTCTTTTGTGCTTCCAGGATCTTCCGAGTCCTCGTCCTCACTCCCGTGGTCGATCTCGATCTGTCGCAGTTCTTGCAGCAGAGATTCGACGCCGTTGATGAAAGGTCTGAGTATGAAGACCAGTAGCCTGTACGGTATCTCGACAAGTCTGGCGGCGATCCCGTAGGCTGAGACAAGGAAGCTGTAACCCATGTAGAGAGCTGCTCCTGCGAACGAGTAGAATATGAGTGTGTCAAGCGAGAAGCTGTAGTTGAAAAGGTAGACAAGTGATACGTAGAAACCTCCGGAGAGTATTGAGACTATCACCGTTTGCATGACCATCTCCATCACCTTGAAGGCGATGACGAACGCTGCCACGAGCAGCCCCACGAGAACGAGCGTGGAGACCGGCTGCGGAAGCTGTGAGATAAACGGTACAGATATCATCTTCCGAGCACATCGTAGAGCGGGTCGCCCTCTTCAGGTATCAGACTTGAGTAAAGTACGAAGCCGAGCAACAGCAGGATGACAACTATCACCGCTATAAGCAGGAAGGGAGTTCCTCCCGTGTCCTTATTCTGGTTGTCCTGCTGGTTGCCCTGCTGGAGCTGCGCCGCTCTCTGTCTTATCGAGTTTATAGTGGTTCTTGCCTCGCTGTAAAGGCTCTGCGCTCTCTGGTAGTTGCCTTTCCTGTACGCGGCTTTTACACTGGAGATCTTCTGCTGAACATTGTTAAGCTGTGTCTGGAGCCGCGAGTCCTGCGGTATCTTGGCATCAAGTGTAGGCATCTCGGATTCAAGCTGGGTTGCTTTCTGGACGTAGTTCGGAACAACATTTCCTGAAACAGATATCGTTCTTGAAACAGATCCGGCTGTCGTCGATGCGGTTACTGTGATCTGGCCGGATCCGGACTCCACAGATGTAAGCGTCAGCTCGACCTTTGTTCCTTCTCCCGGTGTCAGCGAAACAGAGTCAGCTTCAACGCTGTAAGTAGCCGAGGAGAAGTCAAGACTTTCAACGGTCGCCGTCCCGGTATTGTTGATAGATACCTCGCGGGAGACATCTGAGCCTGACCGGATGTAACCGAAGTTGATGGAGTCAGTTACCTGTATCGAGACATCTCTCGGCTGAACAGTGGAATTGAGTTCCAGCTCCAGCTTCCCTGTCTCGCCGCCGGCTGAAAGAGTCAGGTTCCCTGTGAAGTATCCGGGGGTGACGACAGAATAGTTCAGCTCTACGGTTTCAGCGTCCTCAGTAGCGTTCATCAGCACTTTCGAAGGTTCGACATCAACGTACTGGGATATATTGCCTTCGACAGAGGATGTCAGGTTGACCGCCTCATCCGTTCTGCCTATGAAAAGGGTTTCAACTGTTTCGACGCGATGACCGACTTTGTCTTCATCGATCTCGGGAACAGTTCCCTGGACACATACAGGGCCGATCTTCTGGACACATACAGGGCCGTCGATCCTGACCTGGACAGTTTCGTTGTATGAGGAATCGACATCCTGTAGCTCTATCTTACTGTCGTAGCTCTGCACGTCCGTGATGTTAAGTTCCACGGTGAAGTTCGAAACTGCTCCCGCGGAAAGCGTCAGGTTGTTCCCGCTGTTGACAGTAGTGAATCCTTCTATCGCATCTCCCACGACCGGTTTAAGTTCGAGCTGCTGCTCGGAGAGCAGGTTCCTGACCTGTAGATCGAACTCCTGGATTCCTCGTTTATCCACGGTTCTCGCCAGTTTGTCCTCGGCCCGGAAAGTTCTTGTCACGTTCGTAAGCCTGAAAGTGAACTGGCTCTGCTTGCTTTCCCCGTAGATGTTCGTGGCGTTGACCTTGACCGTCCATATGCCCTCTTCAGCGTCGTATGGGATGTCAAGGTTCTTCGTGAACCATCCTTCCACCTGGTCGTAGACCATCTCGCTCAGCGAGTAAGTCGCGTACTGGTCTCCCGTCGGCTTCACGACTTTTACAGTGGCCGACATCCTGCTGGTGTTCAGGGGCGTAGGTGTGAAGTACTTCCTGAACTCTACGTTAAGGTAGTAGTCGCCGGCCGAGGTCACCGAGGGGCTTCGGTAGAATGTACGGAAGCTCCTGTAGTTGATGTTGTAGTAGCCGATGTCGGTTCTCTTCGGGCTTGTGGCATTGTACTTGAACCTGAGTTCTTTCTGGTAGATTGAAGTGTCAAGATCCGGAATTGTGAAGCTTGCATGGTATGTTCCCCCGGATTTCTGCATTCTCTTGGTGGTAAGATTTTCCCAGCCTCCGGACTCGTTTATTGCCTGGAGCGTCATGTTGACGTTTTCCGCGTAAGACTTGGTTATGTTGAGCCCTACCGAGATGTTTGCTCCGCGCTCGCAGGCCCTGAAGAAGGAGTTGTTGTTGCATCCGGCGCCTGTCGACATCTCTGTGAACTCTGCCTGGATCTTGGGCAGCGTGTTTATCTCGATCGAGGTGGAGCCGTAAGGATCGCTGTAGGAAGCTCCAGGGTATGACGCGTTTACCTGCATGACGTATCTTGCATCAGCATTATCAGGTATCTCGACCTCCGAGTTGAAGTAGTAGTCCTCGGCGTCATTGTAGTTGTCTATCTTGTAGACCTGTGACGTCCAGCTGCCGTTGGTGAACCAGAGGGTTACGTCAGCGTTCGGCTCGTGCTCGTTGTTCCAGAGGTCAGTAGCGTTTATCTTCGCCTTGAACTGCTCCCCGAACTTCATGTTGTCGTGAAGCTCATCCTTACTGTTGACGATCTGGACCGAGAGGTTGCCGATGTCGAGTCGCCGGGTAGTATTTGTTACGATGTTGCCGGTGTCCTCCTCTCTTATCTCGTAGGTTATGCTGTTACCTGTAGAAGTGTTTACGCTGACGTTGGCGTAGTAGTAGCCGGAGTAGAGGTGGTTAAGCTCTGTCCTTGTGCCGCCAGTGGTGTTGTAGATAAAGTTGAGAGTCCTGTTGGCCTTGGTGAACTGTGAGGGGGGAACCAGGTCAACGGCCGTATCGCTATCGAAATCGCCGGTCACCGAGACTACCCTCATCGCAGTATCGGTGTCGGAGACGTTTTCCGGGTTTTGAGGCTGCGCCAGCGGGTTTATAGACCAGGCTGCGCCTGCAAGGCTGGCGGACGCGAAGAAAATGGCTATAAGAACGATAGACTTTGCCGCAGCAGTTTCTCTCATACTATCGAATTTATACTGAGGGGTTAAAAAATCTATTCGCCGCGCACGAGGTAGAGCGTCTCAAACCAGAGATTTTCAGATTCAACAACTTCGTGCTTCCGGAGCAGCTCCCTGTGGTCGGATAGCGAACTTAGCAGGAAGAGAGCCTTTCCGCCCTCTTTAAGGTGTTTTCCATAGTCCTGCAGGAACCGCTCCGTTACCTCGACCCCTCTGTCGCCACCCCTCCATTTCTCGTCGCCTTCCAGCTCTCTACCCGGCAGGTAGGGAGGGTTGAAGACGATAAGGTCGAACTTGTCTTCGACTTCTCTAAAAAGATCCGAACGAAATACATCGACTTCTACACCCGCCTCCTCAGCGGCTTCTCGCGTCGCCTCGACCGCTTCGGGATTGATGTCGACAGCCGTTACCTCCGCTCCTTTCCCCGCCATCGCCACGGAGAGAATTCCGGAGCCACAGCCGACTTCGAGCACTTCCATTCCTTCAAGTTCCAGTGATTCAAGATAGTTCTTCAGGAAGTAGGTGTCCTCTCTGGGCGGGTAGACGCTCACTGGGCCGACCTCAGGAATTCAAGGTATAGCGGGTTCGGTTCCAGGAGCGATGTGTTGAACTCGGGATGCGCCTGCGTCCCGATAAAGAAGTTCTTCTCCGGCAGGTTGACGTATTCCGCCAGTTCGCCGCCTTTCGTGGTTCCCTCCACTTCCAGCCCGTTCATCTCAAGTTCTTCATGGTAACCCGGGTCGACCTCGTAGCGGTGCCTGTGACGCTCTGTAGCGGTTTCCGCGCCGTAGATTTCCGCGATGTCTCCTTTGATATTCGCGGTGTAGCTTCCCAGCCGCATCGTACCGCCCATCGCTTCCACGTCTTTCTGCTCCGGCATCTCCGCGACCACGAGATGTTCCTCGCCCTGCTCGAACTCTTCCGAGGAGGCTTCAAGCCCGAGTACGTTGCGAGAGAACTCGATGACCATGAGCTGGAGGCCGTAGCAGAGACCCAGCAGCGGGATACCCTCTTCACGGCAGTATTCTATGGCATCAATCTTGCCCTCCACGCCGCGCGAGCCGAAGCCGCCCGGGATTATAACGCCGTCGTATTCTTCAAGTTTTTCAGGCTCCAGCTCCTCGGTGTCATGGTAAGTTATCTTTATGGAGCCTCCGAGTTCTGCAGCCGCATTCTTGAGCGCTTCCTCCACCGAGGCGTATGAGTCGTCCATCTCCGTGTACTTGCCGCAGATGGCGATTTCTGCGACAGGTTCCGAGCGCAGCGCCTCGACTCTTTCCCTCCATTCTTCTAGACTGCCGCCGCGCGGCGGCAGCTCCATTTTTTCGGCTATTATCCTGTCAACGTCCTGCCGGTCGAATATGAGCGGGAGGGCGTAGATGCAGTCAGTGTTCGGGTCGGAGATGACTTCGCGTTCCTCCACGTCGCAGAAAAGGGCTATCTTCTCGACAGCGCTCCCCTCCAGTTCTTCCTGGCTCCGCCCGACAATCATGTCCGGCTCCAGGCCGGCTTCCCTCAGCTCTTTCACCGAGTGCTGCGTCGGCTTGGTCTTCTGCTCGCCCGTGGTTTCAAGGTAAGGGACGAGCGTGGTGTGGACAAGATAGGTCTCTTCCTCAGGAAGTTCTCCGCGCATCTGCCGGGCTGCTTCAAGGTAGAGCATGTTTTCGATATCGCCGACAGTGCCGCCGATTTCGATTATTACAACGTCCGCGTCTTCCGTCTCTGCGACTGTTTTCCAGTCCTGCTTGATTTCGTCGGTGACGTGCGGCACCATCTGGACGGTCTGTCCGAGGTATTCCCCTTCGCGCTCCTTCTCGATGACGTTCTGGAAGACTTTTCCCGAGGTCAGGTTCCAGTCGCCTTTGCCCGAGACGCCGAGAAACCGCTCGTAGTGGCCGAAGTCCATGTCGACCTCTGTCCCGTCTTCGAGCACGTAGACCTCGCCGTGTTCGTGCGGGTTCATGGTTCCGGGGTCAAAGTTGAGATAGCCGTCGCACTTGACAGGAACTACGTCAAGGTCGCGCTGCTGGAGAAGTTTTGAGATGCTTGCTGAAACGAGTCCTTTGCCGAGACCGGAAAGAACTCCCCCTGTAACGAATATCCACTTCGTCGGCATAATCAAATCGAGAAGGCCTCGAATAAATTAGTTCAGGTCGCGGAACTTCTCCGTGACTTCTGACAGCTTCTTCACGTCCAGGTCGACGACGCGCTCCTCGCTGTGCGGCAGTTCGTCCCTGACCTCTTTTGCCTCGTCTTTGTCGATTTCAAGCATGTGGCGGGCGTCGACGAACGCGTTCCTCACCTTTTTCCTGTCGTGAGTGAACAGCGCCTTCACGACCTCAAAGAAAAGCTGCTCGTCTTCCACGCCGTGCCGCTGCTTGTTGGGGTAGAGCTTCAGTATCGAGGTTTCGACCTCTGGACGGGGGTGGTAGCTGCGCCTGGAGACATCGCGGAGCTTGACCGGTACAAAGTAGTAGTTGGCGACAACGGTGCGGTATCCGTATTTCTTTGAGCCCGGCTCCGCGACTATCTTCTCAGCAAAATCTTTCTGGACTATCAGGCTTGACTGTACCTGTTTCTCGCCGAGGAACTCCAGGACGTCCGAGGAGAGCTGGAACGGAAGGTTGGAAACACACCGCGTGTAACCCGGTATCTCTTCTTCGAGGGCGTCTCCCTCGATGACTTCAACATTTCCTGCCTCCGAGAACTTGTCCTTCAGATGTTTGAATAGCTGCCGATCTTTTTCAACCGCGTAGACCTTCTCAGCTTTTTCCGCGAGCTTCTGTGTTATGGCTCCTGTGCCCGCGCCGATTTCAAGAACCTTTTCGTGTTCTACCTCTCCGGATTCGACAAGAGCGTCTATAACCGGCTCCGATGTGAGAAAGTGCTGGCCCTTCACGGGCTTGAGGCCTAACTGTCTTAGCTCGTTGCGGACATTCATCAGGCTGTGAAAAGCTTTTTCTTGGTCTCGCCCTCGAGTTCCTGAATTATCCGTTCACGGACGAGCTTCTTAGGTTCGGGCAGGCTTGAGATCCTTTGCTTGATGTCCTCGAAGCTCTCGAAGTCTCCTTTTTCACGTTCGTCAAGCAGTTTCTGCATGTGCTTGCTGCCGATTCCTGGAAGAAGTTCGAACGCGTGTCTTCTCGGTGTTACAGGGGTAGCCTCGTTGAAGAACTCGACGAACTGTTCCTCCTGTTCGTCGATAACTGCGTCGAGAACATACTTGAGTTCGTTTCTCGCTGTCGCTGTAAGGTCGTCGTGGTCAAGCCTTCCTTTGATGTACTTGACTTTTTCACGGTCTCCCTCGCCTATGTAGAGTTCCTCGCCACCCTTCGGGTGTTCCCCATCCCTCATTACGACCTCTAACAGGTTGAAGTTCTCAGTTCCTATTCCTTGAGCCGTGGGTTCGTCTTTCTCCCCGGAGCGTCCGTGTTCGAGGAAGTCGAGAACCTTGATGTATTCGTCTTTGTCTGACATAGCGCTGCACCTCGGCGAGGGTAGTAGATAATAGCGGCTCTATAAGTTAAAAGCCTGTCGACCGGTTACTCGGTCTCGATACTCTGGCAGATGTCGAGAATTTGCCGGATTTCGGAGTCGTCAAGTTTGACGCGTTCCTTGGAGAAGATCGATCGTACCGTCGATTCATGCTGCGGAACGACGTCCAAGAGCTTGTAGATGTGCTTGTTCTTCAGGGATTCAACCTCTGAGAATTCTTCCCTAAGCTCTTCAAGCGTGTCCAGATCCCGTATCTTCGTGTGCCGGGAGAGGTTTTCTAGCGCGATTTTCTGCTCGTGTGTCAGTTCTTCCTCGTCTTTTTCCTCAAGCATTTCGAGGGCCTGGACAGCATGTACGTATTCTTCGTCTTTGATCTCCATCTTTTTACTCCTCCATCGACTCCAGGTGTATGGGTTTGAGAAAGAGTTCTTTCACTTTTCCGCCGTCCTTTACTTCGATTTTGTAGGCGTCTCCCCGTGTTCCTGTTACTTCTGCTGCCATACCCTGGTAACGCTGGTGAACCCTGCCTTCCTGTACGGAAGGGTTCATCTGGATACGTACTTTTTCTCCTTCCTCAAACTCTTTCAGGTGTTCGTTGATGGTCGTCCGCTCTCGGGGTCCGCGCGAGAACTTGTGACGGGTTCCGTGCCGGGAGCCGTGAGATTTCTGCGCCATTGTTTTTTAGCCTCTTACAAACATATCCACGGGTGAAATCTTTTTAATCCCTCGTGCCTCGCTACTTCTCGATGTCGATAACATCCAGCTCAACGCACTCCGCGCTTGTTCCCAGAAGCCCTGATACAGAAGGTTCTGTGTTTCCTTCGTCGCCCGAAATCATCTCCTTGATGTATGTTCCGGCTTCTGCCTCGACTTCAAGCTCGATTTTCATGGCTTCAAGCTTCTCGTACTCGACACTGTAGACTTCGCGCTCCCTTGTTTTCTCAGCGCGGCGGTGCTGTACCCGGTTCGGCGTGAACTGCTCGACGGTTCCTACAAGCTCTTCAAGCACTTCAAGCTCTTCCTCATCAACGTCTTCACCGAGCTCGATTTCTGCCCTGTAAGTCTTGTCGGCGTGCTTCTGCTTGATTTCCGCGATTTCATCCTTCTCTGCGAGGCGGACGTTGAAGATTTCAACTTTTTCGGACTCGTTGACCTCTTCCCTGAGTTCTTCAAGGTCGAGGTCGCGGTTCAGCGGCTCCACAAGCTCCAGGACGAACTCTCGTTTTCCTAGACAGCGGGCGTCGACGTCTTCGCGGCCGCCTCCGTGGAACTTGGCCTCTATAGCCTTTGTCTCACGCATGAACGGCTCCTGTATGATTTCCTGGACGCTCTCCTGGTACTGTTTGCCGGTCCAGTCGCATTCCTCGCATCCACTGCCTCTGCAGTTCCTGCAGTGCCATTCTGTCTGCGGAATCTCGCGCGAGTACTTGTTGTACTGGCCGTATATCAGCAGCGAGTTGACCTGTAGCTCGACGCGCTCTTTTCCTTCCCGCATGTCGACGACTGCGTTGATATCTGCGCGTTCAAAGTCTACCTTGATGTCCATGTCTTCCTCGATGCGCTTGCCGATGAGCCGGGACAGCTCCGTCTTGATGGGTTCAGTCCACTCGATGCCGTGCTCCTCCCACAGCTCTTCTTCCTTCTCGATTACCTCGGCTGGCGGCCTTATCCCTATGAGGAATGTCGAAAGCTCGTACCTATCAAACGAATCCTCCACCATTTCGACCCAGCGGTCGAGTTCTTCGAATACGCCGCCGCAGTAGTCGCACTCGCTTCCTGATTCAGCTTCTTCAGGAACGTTTTCCTCGACAAAAGATTCTTCATCGATTTCCTCGACTTCCCGGCAGATTGCGCCGCGCTCGTAGTTTTCGAGTCCGTGGCCGAGCTTGGCGAACTGTCTTCCGAGGCAGTGGTCGCAGAGCTCCTCTTCCTCGACCAGGGCGTCGCGCTTCTCCTTTACCGTTCTCATACCAGTTCCAGCCTCTCTGTCCCGGTTTCAAGTTTCATGTCTTCGTCCAGAGTATGTTTCTTCACCAGCAGTTCATCTTCTTCAACTTCGAGAGTCATCATCTTGGGTTGTCCGCCGTGGTAGCTTCCGCCGCCTACGCCTGTGCAGGTTCCCGGGTTGAGCAAGATGACTTCTCCCTGGCTGTAGGCCTCCTGCTGGTGGGTGTGTCCTGTCAGAAGTACGTCAACTTCGAGCTTGTTTTGCGCGATGTCGACCAGTGTCTCGTGGTCGCCGCGTGGCGTGATTCCTGTGCCGTGATAGACGCCGAACTTAACGCCTTCGCGTTCAAATGTTTCCGAGTTGGGAAGGTCGAAGAAGTCGCAGTTGCCTTTTACTGCGTGAAGTTCTTCTGCCTGTTCCTCCAGATCTTCGTAGACTTCTTCAGTCGCGAAGTCTCCACAGTGAACCGCCACGTCCGCCTCTCTCAACTTCTCAATGAATTCTTCTGCTATCCCTGGCGAGCGGTTGGGAACGTGCGAGTCTGAGAGCACTGCGAGCATAGGTTTGAAAGCTGCTCTAACATTTATATATGAGGTTCTGAGAACTTTACCTGAGGGGCTCAGAGGGGGAGTAACGCGAGACCCGAGATGCGGAAAACAAGGATAAAGAAGGTGGCTTACCAGAACACTCTTTTGGCCCTCTTAGGCGTTACCAGAGCCTTTGCGAAGGCTGATGTCCATATACCTACGAAGTGGCTTGCCTTTCTTGACAGTCTGAGAGCGTCTTCTGAGATGCTGCACATGAAGCTTTCCGCGATAGATGAAGATGTCGAGGACGAATTCATATGGAGGGAGGAGATGATTGAGAAACGTCTGGGCGTGGAGCCTTTCTACAGCGAGGAAGAGCTCGAAGAGCTCAAGGAGAACCGGGAAAGGATCAAGGTCTGAGATTTACAGTCCCATGCCCCGGAGCATCTCCTGCATGTTGCCGCGCTTCATCGACTTCTCGTCGAACTTGTCAACCATGTTCTTCGTCTGTCGATAATGCTTTATCAGGTCACGAACCTCGCTGCGGGTTGTTCCGGATCCTTCAGCGATTCTTCCTGCACGAGACTTTCCTATGATCGAGGGGTCCTGGCGCTCCTCGACAGTCATCGAGTCCATTATGACCGAGTACTTTTCGACTTTTTCTTCTGTCATCTGCGAGAGATTGTCGGGAACCTTATTGCCGCCGAACGGCAGCTGATCCATAAGGTCTTCCATCATTCCTGAACCGGTTACTGACTCTATCTGGTTCCTGAAGTCTTCCAGTGTGAAGTCTCCTTCCAGGATCTCTTCCGGGTCGGTTTCCATCTCCTCGACTTTTTCCAGCAGCGATTCAAGGTCTTTCTGGCCCAGCATCTCTCCAACGAAGTCGACCGGGTCGTAGAGTTCCAGGTCGTCCATCTTTTCGCCGGTTCCAATGAACTTGATGCGGGCGCCGGAACGCTGGCATGCGACCAGGGCTCCGCCTCCCTTCGCTGACGAGTCCATCTTGGTGACTACTACACCAGTTATACCGACAGCTTCATCGAACTTTTCCGCCTGTTCCGAGGCGCTCTGTCCGATGTCTGCCGGCATCACGAGATATTTTTCCTCCGGTTCGAACACCCGGTCGATCTCCGCGAGTTCTTCCTGAAGTTCGTCGTCCAGCGAGTCTCTGCCCGCAGAGTCAACTATAGTTACATCGGCGTCAATCTTCTCCATGCCGTTCTTTACGACCCTGGCAGGATCTTCCGCGTCTTTCTCGCCGTAGAACTCAGCCTCGACATCTTCTGCAACCTGTTCCAGCTGGTCGTAAGCCGCGGGCCTGTCGGTGTCGGCGCAGATCACGCCTACCTTCATCCCGCGCTTTCTGTAGTAGTCGGCAATTTTTCCGGCTGTAGTCGTTTTACCTGCACCGTAGAGTCCGCACAGAAGTACGTTCTTCGGTTCGACTTCTTCCTCGGCGGCTTCGCCGAGCAGTTCTTCAAGTTTCTCGTATACTATCTGGAGAACGTGTTCCTTCCGTGTGACGCCGCTGGGTTTATCATCTTTCAGCGCTTCCTCCCTGATCTCGTCGCTGAGTTCGGAGACTAACGCCACGTCTACGTCGGCGCGGATAAGGTCGCGCTGGATGTCGTTGACAAGCTGTTCTACTGCCTCTTCATCCGCGACGCTCTTCGAGGAGAACTTCTGCACTGACTCCCTGATTTTGTCGAACATACTCTGTCTTTCACCTCGAACGGTTAAAACGGCTTTGGAATCAGAACCTCCAGTAAGCGTTGAACGTCAGTCCCGCGGCAACACCTAATAACAGCCCTCCTCCCGCGAAAACTCCTGAGCTGTAGAAGTCAAGTCCGAGCAACGCTCCGAGCACGAACCCGACGGCTGCGAACTGTACTCCGGCTGCGAACGGGTTTTTCAGGAGGGATAAGCTTTTCCACAGTCTTTCGCCGTCCATCGCGTAGTAGGAAATCCCGAGCGTCAAAGCAGTAGCGGCTGCCGCGGTTACAGCCCCGGAAGCAGTGTAGCTTCTCGCCGCGACGATTAAGGTTGCGACGGAGACCATGGTTTTAGTCTTTCTGTCGTCCATGGAACCGGTTGAAGGGTCAAAGGGATAAAAGAGTTTCAGTTCCTTTCTCTGTTTGTATGGAGTTCTCCCTGCGAAGAGTCGGAGAGGAAAATATCTACTACTATGACTCGGGGCGTGAGTCGTCGCTCCAGCTTGTCTTCCTCCCCGGCAGTCTCAACCCGGGGCTCTGGAAGCACCAGCTCCGGTATTTTTCGAAGAAGTACCGGACTATCAGCTTCAGGCCGACGGAAAGCAGCAGGGACTTCGCAGGCGAAAAAGAAGCACTTGAAAACGTTCTATCGCAGAAGGATGTGGATAACGTGGTGCTTGTCTCCAACGTTTTCGGGAATCCTCTTGCACAGGAGTTCGAGTCGCACGAAAAAGTCATGTCGACAGTGCTGACCGGAGCACTCCGCGGCGATACGATGCTTGTCTCAAAAAGCTTCTACCGGGTTTTCAGAGGCGTCATAGTTAAGAAGCCCAAGCTGCTGAAAAAGCTTCTTTTCTCGGACTCGACCGATTACAGGATTGTCAAGGAGTTCGCGCAGGAGCTTGAAGCCCCGGATTTCAGCGATCTCATGAGTTTTGCGGAGCGTTACAGTGTCAGCCCGCCTTCCAAGAACTCGATGATAGTGTACTCGGAAAACGACCCTCTCTCATCTATCCCGTTCTCAGCGAAGACGGACAAGACCTCGCTCAGTTACATCAAGCGAGCAGGAACTTTCAGCTTCTACGAGAAGCCGCAGGAGTACAACAAGGCGTTGCACGATTTCCTCACGCGGCTGGAAGGCCTGGTCGAGGAAGAGGAGATCGAGAAGGCAAGAAAGAGGAACCGTTCCCTGCTGGAGTTTGAAGAAGAGGATAAGTCCTCCACGGACTCCGGGCAGAAAATGTTATCGGAAAAAGATAGGGAAAAGGTGAAGATCAGATGATAGCAGGCCTGGTACTCAGCGATTCCGAAGAGGTCGAATCAGCCCTGGCCTTCTTCGGCGAAGACAGCGTGGAAACCTTTTCGGTACTTGAAACAGAGAAGATCGTAGACGAAATCTGTGAGCGGGAGCCGGACGTTCTCGCGGTCGATACCGGTGCAGAGGTCCGGAAAGACCTGACGGAGAACGAGGAGGAACTGAAGGAGGAAGGTTTCATGTTTACACCGTCTTCCATGGAGAAAAAGAAGGTGAAGCGTTTCCAGGCAATCCAGAGGACTGTAAATCACAGGACAGGAACCGGCGTGGAGTTTATCCGTTTCGACCCGCATATTTCCTCGGAGGAACTTGCCGCAGACACAGAGGATGCACTGGAGTCGTACGGGGTCGACACGTCAACTCTTGACTCCTCACGGGAGTTCGATGCACTTCTTGGCGCGGTCACCGCGCGGTTCTACCAGCAGGGAGACGTCCGCGACTTCGGCATTATAGTCCCCGGAGAGACCGGTGAGGACGACACCAAAAAAGCTTAAAAGAGTTTTACGAGCAATTGGTGAATACAGGTTCTGGAAATGGGCATGGAAAAATTCTACAGGACGGTACGGAAGACCTTCGGGATCGAAAAAGAGCAGATGAAGGAAGAGGTAAAAGAGGAAGTCACGGAAGAACTGCAGGAAGAGTTCGCCGAGGAGATCTCGTACATCGAGGCCCAGATGAAGGAGTACGAGCAGTTCGTCGCCGAGATCAATCACATGTTGTCCAAGATGCGGAAGGAACGCATCAAGTCGACAAACACTTCAGGACAGGTCAAGATGGATCAGTTTGACGACGATCTCGCCCCGCTGAAGTCCAAGCTGAAAGAGCTTGAAGAGTCCATGGAGAAGAGACTCGAAGAGCAGAAAGCCTACAGCTGAAGGTCAATCCAGGAGCTGGGCGACAAACTTTTCCGCGTCAAACTCTTTCAGGTCGCTGTAGTCCTGCCCGGTTCCGAGGTAGGCGACAGGCTTCCCAGACTTTTTTGCTATCGAGACAGTGGCACCGCCTTTTTCATCCACGTCAGTCTTGGCGACTATAACCGCGTCAAACATGCCTTCATAAGCCTCTGCCTGTTCTACAACATCGTTGCCGGCAAGTGCGTCGACAACGAGAAACGTAACATCAGGTTCGTTGACACGTATCATCTTTTCCAGCTCGTCCATCAGGTTGGTATCGCTGTGTGAACGTCCAGCGGTGTCAACGACAGCGGTTTTTCCCTCATTCCCGGCGTGTTCCACCGCGTCGTACGCGACCGCTGCAGGGTCGCTCTCGTATTCGTGGGCTATGACCTCTACGTCAAGTGCTTCGCCGTGTTCCTGTAACTGTTCGATCGATGCGGCCCGGAACGTATCTCCTGCACCGAGAACAGTTTCACGGCCGTTTTCTTCGAGCTTCCTGGCAAGTTTGGCGGCCGTCGTAGTCTTTCCGCTGCCGTTGAAACCTATCAGGAACACGACCGGCGGCTCTTCAGCGGCTTCAAGCTCTTCTTCAAGCTTAAAGCTGTCGTCGAGTATGTCGAGTAGAACCTGTTCGACCGCCTCATCTACAGCTTGCTCGACGCGGCCTCTCCGTACTTTCTCCCCTGCCAGTCTTTCAGTAACCTGTTCCTCTATCTGTTCCGCGGCTTCAAGCGAGACGTTGCTCTTCAGAAGTTTTAGCCTTAATTTTTCGGTCAGTGGCGCCAGAGTTTCCTCGTCAAGCTCTTTCTCTGCTACGGTCGACTTTACGTCTTCAGAAAAATCTTTTACAGCGTCCCTGAAGCTGTCGAACATCTGTCAACCCTGACGGGCCTGCTGGAGTTTTTGCTGCAGTTCCTGCATTTCGCCCTGAAGATCCTGGATCGTGTCCTGCAGCTGGTCGCGAGTATCCTCCATATCTTCCTTCCTCTCTCCGAGAACTCGTTCCGCTTCTTCGAGCGTCTTCTTCTCGTAGGATTCCGCGCCTATGTTGGTGACGACTTTCTCGTTTTCCTTGAGCTCCGCCACCGCGAAAACTCCTGAGCCGATCGGAACCAGTGTTTCGCTGCCGACTTCCTGATCCTCTAGGTCTCCTACAGCGCCTTTCGTCTCCTCGAGTTCTTCTATATTGTCCTGGACGCGCTGAATGTACTCCTGCACCTGTTCCATCTGCTGCTGGATCTGCTGGTATTTCTGCATTGCTTCGCGCTGTTCCTGCTCGTCCATCAGACTTCACCGCTTTCCTCTATCTCGACTCTGCTCCTGTTTACAGAATGTTCGCTGCAGAGCTGAGAGTAGAGCTTGTCTTCCGCGTGTTTCTCGGATTCGGCCTCGATCTCTCTTTCGAAAGGCTGTACGCCTTTCCCGAGGCTGATTTTGCCGGCGAAACTGTATGTTGTCATAGGTTTACCGGCGCGGTTGAAGCTTTTAAACCCAACGAATTCAGTGGTCGACCAGTACACGGTCTATGCGGCCGAGTTCTGGGCCTGTAGTGTCGCCTCCCATGAGAATCGTGGAGTTGTTGCCGACTATCCCGGTGCCGATGTAGGGCGAACCCATGTTGACTGTTCCGATATCAGCTTTTTCCACATCGAGCGCGTTCCTGATCGTCTCCGCCTCTTCCCCGGCGGCATCTCTGTGGAGGAGAACGCCGCTGGAGTTCGCGAAACCGCATGCGCCCGGGTTCGTTATACCTGCAACAGAAGCGATCTTGACCGGTACTTCGAGGGCCTCGCTGATCTCCTCCCTCTTTCCGGAAAGTTTCTCGCTGACGATGGCGCCGTTCTCGTTGGCAAGGATCAGGTTTCCAAGCGCGTTCTCACGGGCTTCAATAATGTGGTATTCGACACCAGCGTCCCCAAGTTTTTCGAGTTCACGTTCCTTGGCGGAGTCAGGCACAAGAAGGCAGTTAGAATTTCCGGCGGTGAAAAGTCCTACGAGGCGCGTGCCAGCGATCCTGGTCTCGACCTGTTCAACCTCTGTCTCTGCCTTGAAGTCTATCGGCACAGCAGCGTAGGAGTCGGTGAGTGTGGCGTAGAGACCTATATTGATGTCTCCACGGTAGTTGTATCGTTCTACGTTCATCTTATCGAGAAGGAGGAAATAGTTACTCGTCCGTATCGTTGCGTCTCCAGTGCCTGCTCTTCCGCGGCTTTATCGACTTCTTGCGTGCCTTGTCGATTCCGTAGGCCTTGATCGATACCCATCTTGGCGCGGATTTCGCGGTCTTGTTGGCCTTTGCAAGCCTCTTCTTCTTTCCCTTGGACTTGTTCGAACTCATGTTTCCTTCTCACCTCCTGAACTTTATATCGGGTTCGCTTCCTTTCTGATCCTGAACCGATTTCAGTATGCTTTTCATCTGTTCCTCATCAACTTTTTCGATCCGACCGGATTTTCCAAGCGTTGCTATCTGGCGTGCGACCGCGAGCGCCAGTCTCTCGTTCGCCGCTTTTACGTTTGCGAGCCGCGACTTTGCGTCCGGTGACATATACTGCTTGGCCTGGCTCCAGACCTGGTTTTTTCTCTCCTCCGCCCGGGTCTCCTGATCCTCTTCGCCTTCCTGTATCTCGCGGAGTTTTTCCTCTTTCAGCTTCTCTATCTCGTCTTCGTCAGGCATGAGTCTTTAAGCGAGGACGTCTTCGGCTTTTTGGTCAAGGAAGCTCTTTCCTTCTTCCGTAACCGTTCTGCCTTCGCCTTCCTCCAGCTCAAGGTATCCTGCCTCTTCGAGCTTCTGGAGCGCTGTTCTGATGACTTTGCCTGAAGCATCTTGATGATGTTCAGGGCCGTGGCCATTGTTCTTCCTGCCCCCGTATATTGTTCTGAGGCGGGATACTCCGAGCGGGCCGTCAATGTAGACCTTGCGGAGTACTGCGGCGCAACGGATGAAGTACCAGTCTTCCTGTTCAGGTGGTCGCTCCTTGTGCGAGCCAGTCTTTACGAAGTCAGTCCATTCAGGTTCCTCAATCTCATCTTTCAGTTCTTCTGCGACTTCCTTGATCAGCGGCTCGGCTTTTACGTCGTATACCGTTGTCATACACACTGAAAGTAGGTCAAAAACTTTTAAATGAACTTGAGGGTTACCGGTTTCGCATCCAGTCCAGAAGCTCCCTGCTGAACCTCAGGTATCTGACCTTTTCCTTGCGGAAGCCGTAAGAGTTTTCATCAGTCACTGTCCTTTTCTCAGTCCGTTCTTCCTCGTCCAGAAGCCCGCGCTGCTTCAGGGACTCAAGTTCGGTTTCGACCGCCAGTCCCGACCTCTGCTTCACCGTATCCATCGCCTCCTCGGGGAAACCTTCCTCTTCCAGCATCTCTACAGGGTCAGAATCGTCGATCCGGGCGAGCTCCTCCGCGTATTCAAGCATCGCTTCCAGCAGGTCTTCTTCTCTACCGGACAGGTTCATCTTTTCTCAAACTTTGCTTCTTCGACGTCGTTGATGAACTGCATGGTTTCGCCGTACTTTATGACGCCGGGCAGCATGAAATCGCTTATAGGCGCTCCAGGGTAAAGTTCGTTAAACCTCTTCGCGGCTATCTTCGACAGGGTCTTTTCCCGCTGCTCCTGGTAGCGGTTCAGCGCGGAGATGTAGTTCTGTTTGAGACCAGGTTTCACCGGTTTTTCCGAGGCCACTTCTCTTTTCGTGAGAAGCCGTCTCCGGCCAGGATAGCTTGGAAGACTTTCCTCGATTTCCTTCTCGAATGCTTCCTCCATGTCCTGGTAATCGCGCCAGGCGTTCGCGAACTGGGCTTTTTCCTGTCCCGAGATGTCGATGCCGTCAATCTTCTCCCGCGGCAGTTGCAGCGCGAACTGTTTGTAGGTCTTGCGTTCAAAACCGTCGTCGTTAGGCAGAACACCTCCCATCTCCTGCTGGAGTTTCAGCATCTTCCCATGCATCAGCAGTGAGGCCAGTTCTCCGGCTGTCATGCCCTCTGAGTAGGCAAGCACCACAGGTTCTTTGCCTGGATCCGTGATCCCTGCTTCCCGGAAAACCCGGTTCGCGGGCTGGTCATCGATCTCTGCTCTTCTTATCTTGTCCGCGCTATTCTCCAGGCCGGTGCCGAGAACGCGTTCGATCCCTTCAACATCCATCGACGTCAGATCGAATTCTTCCTCGAGAATTTTCTTCGACTCAGCATTCCAGCCTTTTCCGCGTTCAGAATCGTGGAGGACGGGCGCGTCTTCCATGTCGTTACATCCGGCTCGTAAAAATAAATAGGTTGTGGAGGAGAATAGAGTTTTTTCAGCGCCTGTCCTGGTTTCTCAGCGAGAACTTGAGGTCTTCGAAGCCCTTCATGTAGTAGAGCGCGTCCTTCGTGTCGTCTTCCTCCGGTACTATGAAGTCTGCGGCGCGGTAGCCCGGGAAGACTTCAAGGTTTCGGGCCGCTTTCCGCGTCAGTGTTTCGCGTCGGGCGCGGTGCTTGTCGAGTATCCTGTTTCGAAGCTTTTCCCGCGCCTCATCCTTTACTATGCGGGAGTTTTCTTCGTCAGTCTCCACGAACTCCTGGTAGAGGTTGTCAAAGCTTCGCGGGAAGCCATAGGTATGTGCTTTCTGCTTCGCGCCTTCGTACTTTGAAATGGCGTTGACTATGCGTTTTCGATGCGATGAGTTGAACTCTACGTCCTCGACAGTGTCTCGAGCGACGAAGCCGACAAAGTCAAGGTAGAGCTGTGTGTCCCAGGGGTTCATGCCTGCGAGGAACGTTCCTACGCGGCCGTTCATCGAGTAGTTCATCGACTTGGCGATCGCTGCCTGGTGGGCGAGGTCGCCCTCCGAAAGTTCTCCGGAATAGGTCAGCGTAATCCTTCCATCGGAGCCGAGTTCCGTCCTTGCGGTAGTATAGTCTTTCTCCGTATCCTCGTTTATCGCGCCGAAAGTACCGTGCATCGACGTGCCTAACTCCTCTTCTATGTGTGATACCTGCTCCTCGGAGAAGTTGAGTGTATCGATAATCATCTGGCGAGAGTTCTCGTTCCACCCAAAGTCATCGGCAGCCATGTTGTTACTTCAAGCTCACAAGATTATTTAACTGTTTCGGCTCCTGTTGAGCTGCCGCTTGTTCTCAAAGTCAGCGATTACTGAGTCCATGTAGTCGATTGTGTCGTGGAACAGCTGTTCGCTCGGGACTATGAACTCGGAGATCTCGTAGTCTTCCTCGATGTGGTGGTACTTCTTCGCAGCTATCGGTGCTGCGCAGCCCTCAATCGCGTTGAGATAGTTCTTGATTGAGCTCTGGAACTCCCTGAGAACTTCTTTGTCAACTACTGTTTCCTTGGATATATCATATTCAAGCCAGAGTTGACTTCCCTGGTACTCCCCCGAGTTCTTCAGCTCGAGAATATCGTTTGAAGGCATTCCGTGGTCGGCTGCTTCTTTCCGCTTCTCCATGTACTCGTCGCGGGCGTCAAGTAAGTCGTAGCGAGCCCCCGCTGAAAGGAACGAGTTGGCGCTTATCTTGTCTTTTTCTTCTTCCGCGAAGTAGTTGTTAACATCGAAACGTGCAAGGTTGGCGACAAACTCCGTGTAAAGCCGTTTCGAAAAGCGGTCAGGGACAGGAAACATCTTCCCGAAGTCACGGAAATCAAAACGTTTAATCTGGCCTTTAACAGCAAGATAGGCCAAGTCCGACGGAGAAAGCTCATCCGAGTACTGTAGAACCATCTTGTCGTCGCTGGACAGCCAGCCCATCTGGTTTACAACTCTTCCCGGTACTTCTTCATCCTCAACTTTTACAGCGTCGTCAAACACTTCGACGCTCATGCCGAGAACTTCTTCGACTTGTGAAACTGTGGTCTCTGAGAAGTCCAAAGTATCCTTTATGACCTCAGTAGAGTCCTCATCCCAGGAACCTTGTCCAGTTGCCGCCATGTCACTACATTAAGATGACGAAAGGCTAAAAGTTTTGCGGCCTTAGAGATGCCAGATTTTTAAGTGAACAGTCTAATCGAAGATACATGGGCAAAGACGACGGATCCTACGAGCACCAGCAACCTGGAAGAGTCAAATCCTCTGGAAAGTACAACTCTACTGTCGAGAACGTCAAGCAGTACGTCAGGGAGAACCCGTCCTCCGTCATCAACAGAGTGAAGAACAAGCTCAAGTGATAGATAACCGAGATGGGCTTGGCAGGTCAGAAAGGAGACAGAGATAACTCCAGCGAACTTTTAGCAGTCTTCGAAGAGCTCACTGACAGCAGGAGCGACCCAGGCCGCCTTAACGGCGACGGTTCAGATATACTCTACACCACTTCGAGGGATATCGTCAGCGCTTTCGAAGGAGAGAAGTTTAAAGCGGTCCTCCACGGCCGCATCGACAACGAAGCCAGTCTCCGAGAAGAGTTTGGAGTTTCAGAGGAGATTTCGCGAGCAGAGCTGATAGTTGAGATTTACAGAGAGGAAGGCGAGAAGTTTCAGGAAGAACTCTTGGGCAGTTACACGTTTGTAATATACGACTTGAGGTCAGAGAAACTCCTGCTCGGGAGAGACGCCACCGGTCTTCAATCGCTCTACTACTCAGTTAAAGAGGACCTTGTCATCTTCTCCACCGAAATCTCCGCTCTGATTGAACACGAAGACTTAAGCTGTGGAACTAACAGGGAAGCAGTCGCCAGTTATCTGAAAGGCGAGATGGATAGAAGAGAGGAGACTTTCTACCAGGATATCAAACGTCTGCCTCCTGACTCAACACTTGTAATCGATGAAGAGGTCCGCCTTTTGGAACACTGTAGTCTGAAGGATGAGTTCAGAGGAAACAGTACAGAATCCGCTAAAAGTCTCCGTGAAGTCCTCGAGGAACCAGTCAAGGACCGCTTAGAAGACCGCAAAAAAGTCGGTGTTCTTATGAGCGGAGGCCTCGACTCTACAGCTGTAGCGAGCATAGCTTACTCCTTCGACAGAGACGTAGAAGCATTATCGATGCTCTTCGACAGGTTCGAGGAAGCCGACGAGCGGGAAAGAATCAGCGACGCTGCAGAAGAAATAGGTCTGGACGTTAGAAAGCATAGAGGCGACGAGGAAACTCCTTCAATCAATGACGAACTTCTCGGAGATCTGATGCGGAACGGACCCTGCGTCAATCCCAACTCAAGAGCCAGCCACAAAAGCTACGTAGAAGCCTCAGAGAACGGTTTTGACATACTTCTATCCGGGGGCGGAGGCAATATCCTTGACGGCAGCCGGCTCGCGTACGCCGACATGCTCAGAAACGGAGAACTTGAAAAGTTCGTCCGCACCGCCAGAAATGACTCTCTTTCAAACCGTCAAATCATAGGCTGGTGCGGGCTAGCGCCGCTTTTCCCGCGGTTAGCAAGTCTTATAGTCTCAGAAAAGAGCGAAGTACATCAAGAACTACTCGCCGAAGAGTACCTGGATAGAGAGGTTGAAGACATAGGAGCAGAAGTCAAAAGACTGGAGGCCGAACAGATGCTTGGAAGTATTCTCTCACCTGAAGTCGATATACAGATGGACATAGGCCGTAAACTGGCCCTGAAAGAAGGCATCGAGCTTAGATACCCCTACATGGATGAAAGGGTTCTAAGATTTGTAGCCCACACCGAAACCGGCACGCTCTTCGGAGAAAACGGGCATAAAACCGCTTTCCGCCAGGCATTCAGTGAAGACCTACCTGAATCCATAATAGATTACGACGGAAACGAGACGCTTGAACCATTAATAAGACACTCGCTCTGTGAAGCCGAGTCAGATGAAATAAAGTCAGAACTGGACTCCTCTATTTTAGAGAAAAAAGGGATTGTCAAGAAGGGCGCATCAAAAACCCTCTACAAGAGATACAGAAAGGGAGAGGTATCTACCTCAGTCTTCTGGAGATACCTCTCCACTGAAATCTGGCTATCCAACCGGTTTAACTGAGGAAGTCCGGCTCCAAACGCTTCTCTTCGACCTCTTCTTCGAGGTGTTCGCGGAACTCCTCGACAGAGAAGCCGCGGTCTTCGCGTTCTTCGCGGTCACGCACTGAAACCGTCCCCTCCGCCTCTTCGTCATCGCCGAGGATGAGCATGTAGGGAACGTTATCATCGTGCGCGGCCTGGATCTTCTTGCCGACCGTCCACGAGCGATCCTCGATTTCGACCCGGAAGTCGCCGAGCTCCTGCTTCACTTCACGAGCGTACTCAAGGCTGTCGTCGCTGACCGGAAGGATCCTGACCTGTTCCGGTGCCAGCCACGTCGGGAACTCGCCCTCGTACTGCTCGATGAGCACCATGAACATACGCTCATAGCTGCCGTAGAGGGCTCGGTGAATCATGACAGGGCGCTGTTCCTCGTTTTTCTCGTCCGTGTAGGTCAGGTCGAACCGCTTCGGCATGTTGAAGTCGACCTGAACCGTCGGTCCGTCCTGCTCTCTTCCAAGCGCGTCCTCGAACGTGATGTCTATCTTCGGACCGTAGAAGGCTCCCTCGCCTTCTTCTATACCGAAGTCAAGGTCTTTCTCCTCGAGAACCTCTCTAAGCGCTTTCTCCGACTTCTCCCAGATTTCGTCACTTCCTATCGCCTTCTCAGGTTTTGTGGCGAGCATGTAGTTGGCGTCAAGTCCAAGCGTGTCTATGACTTCCTCTATCATGCCGAGAACGCTCTCAATCTCCTGCTTCACCTGATCGGGGCGACAGAACAGGTGGCCGTCATCGATGGTGAAGCCCCAGACGCGTGAAAGTCCTGAGAGCTCTCCTCGCTGCTCTTTCCTGTAGACCTTACCGTTCTCGTAGTACCGCACCGGGAGGTCACGATAACTCCAGTTGCCGCTCTTCTTGAAGATCTGGGCGTGTCCCGGACAGTTCATCGCCTTTAGACCGTACTCCTCATCGTCGATATCAAAGAGGAACATGTCGTCCTTGTAGGCCTCGTAGTGTCCGGATTCCTTCCAGAGCTCCGCCCTGAATACGTGAGGGGTCTCAACACGCTCGTAGCCGTTGCTCAGCGTGACGCTGTCCACATAGTCGCGGAGGTTCTCAAGCACCGTCTTTCCCGCTGGATGATAGAGAGGTAATCCCGGCCCTGTGACTTCAGGAATCGAGAACAGGCCCATCTGCTGGCCTATCTTCCGGTGGTCTCTCTTCTCTCGTTCTCTACGCTGCTCCATGAACTCTTCGAGCTCTTCTTCGGAGGGGAAGGCGGTTCCGTAGACCCGTGTCAGCATCTCGTTCTCCTCATCGCCGCGCCAGTAAGCTCCCGCGATTTCAAGCAGCTTGAATCCGCCGACTTCACCGGTGCTGTCAACGTGAGGGCCTTTGCAGAGGTCGCTGAACTCGCCCTGCGTGTAGAACGAAACCTGGTCGCCTCCCGCGGCTTCGTCTTCGAGAATCTCTTGCTTGTACTCGTTATCCTCGAAGAACTCCTCCGCTTCTTCGCGGGAAAGCATCTCGCGCTCGATGTCGAGGTCTTCCTCGACGATTTCCTCCATCTCTTCCTCGATCTCCTCGAAGTCCTCCTCATCGAGGTCTACTCCGTCGATATCGTAGTAGAAGCCTTCGTCGTTCCAGGGGCCGATAGTCAGTTTTACCTCGTCGCCGTAGATACGTTTCAGTGCCTGTGCGAAGACGTGCGCCGCGGAGTGCCGCAGAACCTCGATGTATTCGTCAGAGTCCTCGGTGACAATCTCGACTTTGTCGCCGTCGCTGACCTCTTCCTCTTTAGCTACGAGGTCACCGTCGATTTTTCCGGCGACGGTGTCGTTGCCGAGTCCTTCTCCGATTTCATACGCTACGTCTTCCACTGTCGAGCCTTCCGGCACGTCAAGCTCTGAGCCGTCAGGCAGTTCTACGGTGATGCTCATGCAGAAGACCTTCGGGCAGAATAGTTTAAACGGTTTTGAATACGGCTGTCACTGCCGGAGAACTTGGAAATGCATCGGGGTAAAGTGTCCACCCTTCATTGTAACGCAAGTTTCTGCAGCAGCTCTTAAATCTCTGTTGCCCGCAGCCTTTCCCATGCTGAAAGTGCTGAGGCTCGGCCACCGCGCCGGAAGAGACGACAGGATTTCCACGCACGTGGGACTGACCGCGAGGCAGTGGGGAGCCGACGAAGTAGTTTTCTCCGGCGAGAAAGACGATTCAATGCTGGAAAGTCAGCGCGACATTATTGCTCGTTGGGGTGGAGACACGAGCGTCCGTTACGAAGAGAGCTGGAAGCAGGAAATCAGGGAGTTCAACGGCGTTAAAGTCCACCTGACGATGTACGGCGAGCGTATCGACGAGAAGATGGGTGAGATAGAAGAGAAAGTAGAAGATGAGGAAAACCTCCTCGTCATCGTGGGCGCGGAGAAGGTCCCCCGCTGGGTCTACACGCACGTCGACTACAACATTTCAGTCGGGAACCAGCCCCACTCGGAAATCGCGGCGCTCTCAGTCTTTCTCGACCGTTTGAGAGGGCTTGAGGAAGAGTTCCCCGGCGCTGACATCGAAGTCGTCCCGAGTGAGGACAGGAAGCTGACAGAGGAGAAGTAGCTACTCCAAGTCGCTCATCTTGTTGGCGACGTCGCTGGCGTAACCTCTCAGCTGTTCGGAGTAGCCGAGCATCGTCATCTCCTGTACGTCTTCCTCGTACTCAAGTACGGTGTCGCGGGTCGCGTCGTGCTCAAGCATCTCATCGACAAGCGTCAGGCCTACCAGCTGCATCGCCGCAGTGTTTGTCCTGTAAGTATCGGACACGGGCTCTGCGGCTTCGCCAGGGTCGAGCAGGTAGTCAAGCCATCGCTCCGGCTCGTACATGTCGTCAAACATTGCTTCTTCGCCGGGAGAGGTAAATCCTACAAGGGTTTCATCTTCATCTTCCACTATCTCAAAGTCAGGGCTCCAGGAAATATCGACTCTGTCAGGGTAATCCTCGGCCATAGCTTTCCAGTTCCGAGAAAACTTTAACTACTTTTCCGGGCGAGGGGGGTCGATTTCGAACTTCTTGCCGTCTTCTCCCATATAAGTCTCCTCGAACACTTCGCGCGCCTCATCCAGAAGCTTCTGCTCTTCGTTCCTGAACCGGCGCGAGATGTGTGTTAACACAAGCTGTTCTACATCGGCTTTCCCGGCGATTTCCGCGGCCTGACGTGCCGAGGTATGACCTTTCCGGTCTTCAATCATGTCGTGCGTTACAGTTGCCTCGTGAATCAGGAGGTCGGCGTTCTTCGCGTTCTCGATCATCGCTTTACATTTCGCGGTGTCGCCGGAGTATACCATCTTCCTGCCGGGAACTTCTTCGACTATATCCTCCGGCTCAATCGTCTTCCCGTTATGCTCGACTGTCTCTCCTTCCTTCAGCTTTCCCACCTTGGGCGAGGAGCCTATCCCGAGCTCCTCCATCTTCTGCTTGTTCGCCTTCTTCTGGTCGTCCTCCTCGAAAACGTAGCCGAAAGCGTTGACGCCGTGATCGACCTCGAAAGGCCGTACCTCGTAGCCTTCGCCTACTATCGCGTCGCCTTCTACGATGTCCTCGGCGTAGATGTCGTAGCTTCTGTTGAAGTAGCCGGTGTCAAGTATGCGCTCTGTGAACTCTTCAGTCCTCGGCGGGCCGTAGATGTAGAGCGGGTGCTCCCTGCCCTCCATCTCCAGCGTCTGGATAAGTCCGAGCAGCCCTGAGAAGTGGTCGGCGTGCCAGTGAGAGATGAATACCCGGTTAATCTTCATCAGGCCGAGCTTGTCCATCATCAGCCTTCTCTGGGTTCCCTCGCCGCAGTCGAAAAGGATGCGCTCGCCGTTGAAGTTCACAAGATTTGCTGCAAGACCTCTCTCGCGCGTGGGTACTGCGCTGGAAGTCCCGACCGTCCAGACGTCCATGGCGAATGATTGACGCGTGAGCTTTTAACTTGTTGAGACGGTCGAGGTTAAAACAGTTGCCAGCCAAGAATCACCCATGACAGACGAAAACGTTCCCAGCAGCGGCTACGGAGACGTGTACGATGCGATGGGGGTCGAAAGCCCTTTCCACGCACTGGATGAAGAACCCGCGGACTCTGAAAGCTACGCCGGCGAAATAGCTGCGTACCGGGAGCGCCAGGACTACGAGGCTGCGGAACAGCTCTGCCGGGACCTTGAGGACATCTTCGAGGCGACGGATTACTTCCCGATTCTGATGGTGGACGGCGAAGGCGTTATGCCGGTGGCACTCGGCCGTTATGAAGAGTCCTCGCAGGTGCATCCGGACTTCTACCTCGACGCGACGGAGACCAACTTGGACGCGGTTGACCTTGTCTTCGAGGAGTCGGACTACAGGGGTGAGATGATGGACCTCTTCGAGGAAACCGTTGAAGAAGTCCCTGACCTGACGCTTGAGCACAGGAAGCCGTTCAGCGACACCGGAATCTTACAGGGAGCGTGGCTGGCGCCCGGGATAGAACACCTCTACAACCTGGAAGAGATAGAGGAGGAAAGAGCTGAGACAGGCTTCTTCTGAAGTTCAGAGCCTGTAAATGTAGCGTGTCAGGTTCTTGTGGACGTATACCTCGAACTCCGGCTCTCCCAAATCTTCAGAGTTGGACATGAAAACAACGGTTTCCGCGAGCTCTCCCGCCTTCTCTACGAATTCCTCGACAGCCTCGTTCTCCTTCTTTGAGGCGCGTCCGTACGGTAAATCGGTCACGACCGCGTCGAAATCGATGTCCTCGAAAGTTTCGCCGAGTTCCGAGAACTCTGCCTCGCGGATGTCATGCCGGATGACTCCGTACTCCTCCAGGTTCTTCCTCGCGCCTTCAACCATCTCCTGCTGCATGTCCGCGCCGTAGACGTCGACACCGCAGAGGCCGGCCTCGATCAGTATTCCGCCGGTGCCGCAGAACGGGTCGAGCAGTTTCTCTCCCGGTTTGACGCCGGAAAGATTGACCAGGACGCGGGCCAGCACCGGGTCAAGCGAGACCGGGGAAGAGAACGGCCGTTCCTGGTTCTTCCGCTGGTTGAACAGGCTGCGGTCGATATCCTCCACGAGCCTTCCAACTATGTGTTCGTCTTCGAGCGCGTAGACCCGGATTACCTCTTCCGGGTTCTCAAGGTCCACCTCGTTTTCCTCAGTTGAAAGCTGTTCTCCAAGCTGTTTTTCGATTCCAGAGACTTCTGCGCCGAGGTCTTCGGCACGGACAGCGTAAGAGCCTTCCGGCCGATAACTAGTTTCAAGCTCGCCGCGGGCCAGGACCTCAACGACTTCATGGGTCAGCCCGAGGCGCCTCAGCTGGGACGGTTCCGCGTCCGTTAAGGCGACACGCTCCAACTGTTCCGGATCCTCCTTGATTCCATGCGACCGGAGGAATCCTTCCAGGTCAGCTTCCGCAAGTTCAAGGTCTTCTCCCGCGAACAGGTAAGCGTAGCTCACATCAGGTCACCGTTTCCAAGGGAGTTGAGGGCGGCGTAGCCGATGATTATCCCCGGCCAGTAGGTCGTCAGCCGGAACAGGATAGCGGCTATGAGACCTACAGCGAACGTCACCGGGAAGAAGATGTTGGCGACACCTGCCATGACCGCTTCAAACGTTCCGGAGCCGCCGGGTGTCGGTGAAAAGTTGGCCAGCCCCGAGATTACGACTACGAAGTATATCGGTGTGAAGTCGACGTTGTAACCGAGCGACAGCATTATGAAGTATAGGCAGCCGACCTGGAACAGGAAGCCGATATGAGCAACTATCGCGGTCTCAAACAGGTAGCGCGGGTGTTCTCCGATGTCGCGGAACGCCTCTTCCACGTCTTCAAGCCGTTCTTCGAGACCCTCCAGCTTGTCCCTGAACAGTCCTGTAGCATTCACAAACTTTTCCGCTGCCCCGAGAATCGCTCCTTCTATCGTACCTGACTCGAACCAGAGCAGGTAGACCAGGATCCCTCCTATCGCGGTGGCAAGGAAGGCGGCGTAGACGGCCTGGAGAACTACATCTTTCAGTGCGCCGAAAATCAGCAGGTAGATCGCGCCGCCGAGCACGAATGTGACCATAGGTATCCCGTTAATTATGTCCGCTGAGAAAACACTGGAGATACTCTTTTCGTAGTTTGCGTCCGAGTTTTTCGACACAAGGTACGCCATCACCGGCTCTCCTCCGAACTGTCCTATCGGCGTTATCGAGTTCATGAATGTTCCTGCCATGAAGATGCGGAGCGACTTCATGTAGTCCATGTATATCCCGGCCTTGCTGAAGACACGGTACCAGGTATAGGCCCAGGCCGGGAACACAGCCAGGCCGAAGAAGAAGGCTGGAGCCAGAAGCAGCAGATCCGCGGTTCGGAGGGCTTCCAGAAACTTGTCAAGATCAGCAAGGTATACCAGCGAAGATATTATGGCGGTTGAGACGCCGAACCACAGGAACCTTTTAGTTCTTGAATCCATGTCTTTCTACCTCTCCGCAGTCCTCACAAAGGTAATTGACAGTCGCGTTTTTTGAATCAATCCTTACAGTGCAGTTCTCGCCGGGAACCAGGAACGCTCCGCAGCTGGAACAGAACCGGTGCCTGAACTCGCGTGGAATCGAAACCTGGTGCCGCATCCCTGTCCGGCGTGCCAGTTCGACATAGCGGTCGGCAAGCTCTTTCCTGCCTTCAGAGAACTTTTCCTCCGCCAGATCGAACAGTCGACGGATTCTTTCCTCTGCGATTTCCCGCGGCTTCATGTTTCATAAGAGTACGAACAGGTTTTTTAGTTACCGTGCGAGTCAGCCACTACTTCGAATGGGAGGATTCAATCACAGGAGGCCACAGCCAGTCCGTGAAGAACCAGAGGAAGATTATGGACAGGCGCGGCATCGACTACACGACCGAACCGGATCTCAGCGCAGATATACTCCACCTCAACAATATGGGGCCTAAATCGCTCTACTACGCACGGAAGGCAAAGGAACGCGGTGTTCCAGTGGTCATACATACCCACCAGACCGCGGAGGATTTCAGGAACAGTTTCGCGTTCTCGAACATAATCGCAAAGCCGATGAAGCCCTACCTGAAATACGCTTACTCGCTCGCAGACCGGCTTATCTGCCCTTCAGAGTATAACCGGGAAACGCTGGAGGACTACACCGGCGTCGAAAAAACTGTTATCAGCAACGGGTTCGACCCGGAGAAGCTGGAGGGCCGTGAAGAGCTGAGGGGCGAGTACCTCGACCGCTACGATTTAGAGCCGCCGGTCGTTTTCAACGTCGGCCATGTCATCAAGAGGAAAGGCCTGGAAACCTTCGTCGAGACCGCGAGAGAGATGCCGGAGCTGGACTTTGTATGGTTCGGCTACCTGAATCCTATGGGAAGCGGGAGCACTGTCGACAGGCTTCTAAAGAGCCGGGAGACTAGAAAACTGGTTGAGAACTCCCCCGATAACTGCACCTTCACCGGCTACATCGAGGACGTGAGAGGAGCATTCGCAGCAGGAGACATCTTCTTCTTCCCGACGAGAAACGAGAACGAGGGTATCGCGCTGCTTGAAGCCATGGGATGCGGCAAACCGCCAGTTGTGCGCGACATCGAAACGTTCGAATGGCTGGAAAACGGGAGGAACTGCCTGAAGGCCGGGGACGACTTCACGGCGGCGCTTGAAGAGATGAAGGACAGGGAACGCAGAAATGAGATCGGGCAGGCTGCGAAAGAAAGCAGCGAAGATTTCACGCTTGAAGCGGTCGGCGACGAGCTCGTGGAACTCTACCGAGAACTTGTCGATTAAAGGCCTTAGAGGACTCTTGAGTGACAATAAGCACTGGAAGACCGGCTGTTTAAAAGATTGTCGCGTCAATGAATTCCTAGGATGAGAATCGGGTTCTTCTCGGACAGCTACTTCCCGGAGATAGACGGTGTGACGTACACATTGAAGCTCTGGAAGGAACGGCTGGAGGAGCGGGGTCATGAGGTTTACATAGTATATCCTGAAAGTAGCGACTACGAGCCCGGGGATATGGAGATACCTGTGAGATCTCTTCCAAACCCCTTCTACAGCGGCTACAGGATACCTGTTCCGGTCTCGCTTGACTTCCCTGAACTTGACATAGTCCACTGTCACAGCCCCGCCTTTATCGGGAGAGCGGGAAGGTTTTACGCCTCAAGGAATGATATTCCTTCCGTCTATACACATCACACGCCTTTAGAGGAGTACTTCCCACAGGCAGTTCACAGCGAGACACTGGGAAACCTCCTCGGAAAACTCTACGTTCCACTGGAGCAGCGTTTCCTGCGGAAGTTCGATGTCGTGACCTCGAACACAGATAGCGGGAGAAGAGATGTTGACCTGGAGGAGCTTCCTGTAGGTCTTGACCTGGAGTTCTTCGACCGTAGAGAGGAAAAACCAGGAGGGTTCGGAGAAAACCTTGAAGAACCTTTAGCAGGTTACAGCGGCAGGATAAGCGATGAAAAGAACGTTGAACAGCTTGTAGAGATGGCAGAGGACTTCGACGGCACGCTCTTGATCGTGGGAGAGGGTCCGCGGAAGAAGAAAGTTCAGCGCCAGGCCGGCGAGAACGTGGTTTTCCGGGACTTCCTAGACCGGGAGGAGCTGCCGAATTTTTACTCAATGCTCGACGTCTTCATCACAGCGTCCACGGGCGACACCCTCGGTCTTTCTACACTGGAGGCTAACGCATGCGGCACACCGGTGGTCGCGCCGGACGTTCATCCTTTCAACTCGACGATTGAGAGCGGCAACGGCATGCGATACCCGGCAGGTGACGTGAATGCTCTCAGAGAGAGAACCGTGGAAGCTGCAGCCCAGGATCTCGACACGAGAAAAGCTGTCGAGAAGTATTCGCTGGAGAAAGCTGTTGACCGTGTGGAAGAGATCTACTCGAGGTTAGAGAGATGACAGATAACGTGGATATCTTCAAAAAGATAGTGTTCTCGCTTCCCGGCTTCAGAAATACCTTTTCAGCCGTGATAGTTCTCGGGTTCCTCTACAGTTTCCTGACCTATCTCTCCATCCAGACGTTCACCTTCCTTGATCTCTCCCCTATCTCCATGTTCTTCCTTGCCCTGCTGGGCTTTATCCTTCCGGCAGCGGTCTCGGGGGAACTCCTCTACAGGTTTCTCCCTGACTATCCCCGGAGATGGGGCTACTTCCTTGCGCTTTCCAACGAGACCATACTTTTTGTGTACGGATTGATCCTTTCAGGGGCGGACAGCTTCAGCAACGCCTGGCACGTGTTCTGGATAGCGCTTATCACAGTATGCCTGGCCAACTTCTTCGTCCTGCTGCTCACCATCGGCTACGACTACGTAGGCAAGATATCCACACTGAGCGCCGTCCAGCCGTTGCTGGTTCTCTGCAGCTTCCACCTCTTCATCGGCAGCTACCTGCATATCCCGCTGTACGACTACATAATCAATCTTGGGATACTCTTCGTGGCCGGCGCCGTCCTGCTTGCGGCCTTCACCATCACCGAGTACCTTATCAGGGCCAACCTCGACAACGTCTCGGTTCTACAGCTGACTTCGGGATTGCTGCAGAAGAAACAGGAGGCGCTTGAACTCGGTTACCCTACGAATCCGGATGTCCAGACCCTTGCGGTCTCCAACAGGGACGGCAGTGCCACCCTCGTGGTTCCGTGGATTCATCCCGGGCCGCTGGAAGGATTCGGGGGCGGAAGGATAACCTCCAACATAATCCGGGAGCTTAACGAGGAGGGCACAGGCTTTTTCCTGCACGTTCCCTCGACGCACAAATCGGATCCTACCGATCCTGAGGACTACCGGAAGATCATGGAAGCTATCGAAGAACCGGAAAAAGTGGGAGATGCCTCCAGGCTGGTCAGGGAAAGTTACGGTTCCACCACGTTCTACGGACGGAAAGTAAACGGGAGGAAAATAGTCTTCATGGAGGCTGACGAATACGACGACTACGAACTTCCAATATTCAGGGAGTCGATCGATCCTGAAAAGACGTTGATAGTTGACCTTCACAACCAGGACAGGGAAGAAGATAACAGGAAGGAGGCTTGGTACAATACCAAGAGTTCACGGGAGCTGAGAGAGAACTTCTCGGACTTCCTTGAGGAACTCGAGGGACAGGAAAAAGAGGATTATAGCGCCGGTTTCGCAGCCGAACCTGGAAGCACTCCTGTCTACGCGATGGTGGAAGAAGTGGACGGTCAGAGAACCCTGCTGTTCGGGATAGAGGGCAACGGTTCCTCGGGAAAGCTGCGGGATCTAAGAGAAGAGTACCTGGAACAGTTCGACGAAGTGATGCTTTTCTCCACAGACACCCACAGGAGCATACACCAGCTCTCCTCGAAGGAAGTGGTCGACACGGACAGAGTGAGAGAGACCGTCCAGAGAGCGGTTGAAGATGTTTCGCCGGCAAGTATCGGCTTCACGAACTCGACTGCAGCGACCATGGATCTTCTCCAGGAAGACTACTCCGGGCTTATATTCAGTATAAACATCCTCATAAGGCTGATACTTCTTACGTTCGCGATCCTCTACCTTGTCCTTGTGGCATGGATCTGGTTCTGAAAGCTTGAAATAAGTTGGTCGCAAACTTCTCTCTATGGTTTCAGAGGAGGACGTCCGGGAACAGCTCAGGAACGTTATGGATCCTGAGCTCAACATCAACATTGTCGACCTCGGCCTGATCTATGAAGTAGAGGTAGATGAAGAAGATGATGTATACGTTCTGATGACCCTTACCACTCCGGGATGTCCTCTCCACGGCGTTTTCGACGAGATGGTCAGGAAAGAGGTCTCCAAGCTCGAAGTAGGTGATGTAGAGGTAGAACTGACTTTTGAGCCTCGCTGGAGCCCTGAAGACATGAGTGACGAGGCGCGTGACGAACTGGGAGACGTTCCCGGGATGCAGCTTTTCTAGTCTTCAGGTCGGGAAAGATCGAGCCTTCCGTTCTCTTCGGGAGAGTCAAGCGCCACTTTTGTCTCGGTCTCGCTGATACCGTCCTTCTTCTGAAGCTGCTTCAGGAACGAGTACATCTCTTCGCGGCCAGGGAACTTGCAGATAAGAACCATGTCGGTGTCGCCGGTCACAACGTATTCAGAGATAACGCCATCCATGCCAGCGAGCTCCGGGAAGACCTTTTCCTTCATACCGGCCTCGACTCTTACATCGACAACAGCAGTAAGTTTGAATCCGATCTTCTCGTGATCCAGCACCGGCCGGAAACCTTTCACCACACCCTCTTTCTTCAGGCGGTGGAACCTGTTGCTGACAGTTGAGGGCGAGAGGTCAAGGTCCGAGGCTATCTCCCTCAGCGAGGCCCTCCCGTCCTCTTCAAGCCGTTCGATTATCTGAATATCGCGGTCATCAAGGGACATGTCTACACCATACCGCTGAAAATATTTAAACTCGTCGAATGACTGTCCAGAAGCCAGGTATTTAAGTTAAATAATCGATCTTTCTGCCAGGTAAAAGACCTTCAATCGTTGATCGACTATGTGCGCCAACCACCGTGACTTCGAGGCGGAGTTCAACGCCGTCAGCCAGTAGAGGACTGGGATCGAACTTTTTCCGTCGAGGGATAACTGCGCCGCTCCGAAACGTTGTTCTACTCTACAGGTTCCGAAAGCCTTGAGCGACCCCACTCCTTCATGGCATCGATGACTGGCTCAAGCGATTTCCCTTCATCGGTCAGGCTGTAACGCACTCTTACCGGTTTCTCATTGACGATCTCCCGGTCGACAAGACCGTTCTCCTGGAGGTTCTCAAGGCTCTCCGACAGGACTTTGCTGGATATGCCGTCGACCTCCTCCTTGAGAGAGTTGAAGCCGAGAGAACCTTCCCTCAGCAGCCTGTCAATTATCACAGGATGCCATTTCTTTCCGATGAGCTGGGCGGTAGCGGTTATCGGGCACCAGTCTTTGCCGGCGCACCATATCTCCATCGTTTCGTCTCCAGACATGTCACCGGATTCACACCCGACCATTAAAAAGTAACCTGTCGAAACCCAGTAACTAAAAGAAACCTGGTAACCGTAGCTTGTTTAACCGAGGCCTCAAAACGTTGAAGACGTGAAAGCAGTAAAAGCTGAGAACGTGGAGAAGGCCTTCGGCGATGTTGAAGCGCTCGGAGGAGTGGACATCGAGATCGAGGAAGGCGAGATAGTAGGTGTTCTCGGCCCCAACGGAGCCGGAAAGTCAACTCTTGTGGAGATACTTACAGGACAGCTGGAGCGCGATGCCGGCGATGTAGAAGTCCTGGGCCTTGATCCAGGCGAGAAGCCGCTGGAACTCAGGGCGCGAACCGGAGTCCTTCCGGAACGCGAGGATCCTCCAAGTTTTTTGACAGGCGACGAATACCTCGAGTTTGTGTCAGAGATCCGTGGAGAGCCGATCAACAGCGAGGAATGGGTTAGACGGTTGAAACTGGAGGGTAAGATGGATTCGCTTACCCGCGATCTTTCAAAAGGCGAGCGACAGAAACTCATGCTTGTACAGGCGTTTTTCCACGAACCGGATCTCGTATTTATCGACGAACCTCTCATCAACCTTGACCCGATCGTACAGGAAGAGGCCAAGGAAATGTTCCAAGAGTTCAGTAAGGACTCCACAATCCTGCTGTGTACGCACGTCGTTTCACTGGCCGAGGAACTCTGTGACCGCGTATTCTTTTTGAAGGATGGAGAGGTCGTTGACGTGGTCGAAGAAGTTGAAAACTTGAAACAAAAATTCCTGGAAGAAGAATGATCCGTCGAATGCTGAAGGAGGAGTGGAGGATGCACTCCACCCTGTACCGCGGCCGCTCTTTCGCCACGTTTCCCCTGGTAGTGTTCGGTCTCGCGTTTGCCTCGACATTTCTCACAGTAAAGTACTCTACGCTTGAAGTTTCCGCTATCGGTTCGGCGCTTGAAGGGCTTGGACTCTTCCTCGGCCTGACTGTAGGATCCATAGGTTTTTCCTCAAGGGACGCGATGAAGAACGTGCTTGGACCGATGAATCTTCTCGTGTACTCTTCGAGGACGCTACCGGTCTCAGAGAGAAGACTGCTGCTTGACTTCATCGTAAAAGATGTTCTCTACTACACCTTTCTGTTCATCGCACCGGTAACGCTCGGGGTCGTAATCCCTACAGGAACCGCCCTGATCTCAAGCGCATTGGCAACCCCTTTCTTTTTCATCACAGGACTGGCTATCAGCCTTGCAGCCGCCCGTAGCTCTCTAAGAATTCCATCCAGACAGTCGCTCAGTTTCGAGAAGCTGCGCTCTCTCGGCCCCCTGACCTCCAAGTCAGTGCTTGACCTCTCACGCTCCAGTGGCGGCCTTGTAAAGGTGCTCTTCTCCTTCACAGTTCTTTTCGGGTTTTACTGGTTCGCTGTGCTCTACTTCCCGGTCACAGGTCTATTCCTCACCAACCCTCTGCTCTCGTTCAGCGTTATCGTCGGAGTGCTCAATCTCAGTGTCTACAATTGGGTCAACCGTTTCGACGCGCCCTCAGACTACAGTTACCTGCCCATAGATGCAGGCTCGCTTCTCGAGGCGAAGAAAAAAGCATACCTGGCCATATCGCTTCCTCTCGGAACAGCCTTCATCGGCGCCTCCTACATTTTCTACCCTGGAAGCCTTCTGCTTTCAGCGGTGACAGGAGCGGTCACTAGCCTCTACACTCTTGCCCTCGCCTCCCGGTTGACCGGGCTGGCCCCGAACGAGAAGCTTTTCAGCTCGAAAGTGTTCTCAAAGTACCTGCTGGCGAACTCTTTGGTGACCATACCCCTGCTTATCCTCTCTATCAACCACAGAGGCGGCTGGATCTTCCCCGCAGCCCTGGTAACGGTCTTCAGTGCCGCGCTGTGGATAATCCGCGGCGGAACTGCCAAATAGCTTGCGGAGGAAAGCCTCGATATGGACGACCTTGAGACATTCATGCAACTGGAGAAAGGCGACAGGATACTCTTCAATGATCGAAAGGTGCCTCTCAAGGTCTCGGAAGTGAACGAACGGGTACACGTCAAGGGCCCGCAGGGCGGCGAATACATCCTTTTCAGGGCTGAGAACCAGGAAAAGCTTCTGGTCGCGACGAAGGGCAGGAGGGAGTACGCCTCGTACCTCGAAAACCTCAGGGAAGTAGGTCGATGGGTGCGTGAAGGCGACTCCTGGAGGCATTCGAAGACGGGGGAGACTGTCAGGCTGGAGAGAAACGAGATCGGCAGGTGGACGGTTAATACCTCCCTGGACGCTGATTTTGCGGCGCCGAAGTATGGCTACTCGAACAGGGAGGCAGCCCTGGAAGACGCGGAGAAGCTAGTCGATCAGCATCCGGAAGGCAAAGCTAACCGTTAAATTCCGGCCCGCAAATCTTTATCTTAAGGTGATAACATGGAACTCGACGAAAAAGTTGCTATCGTAACAGGAGCATCATCAGGTATCGGAAAAGCTATAGCAGAAAGACTCGCCTGGGAAGGAGCGGATGTAGTGATCGCAGACGTGGACGCTGAGAAGGGTAGAGAAGTAGCCGAAGAAACTGGCTGCGACTTCATGGAGTGCGATGTCTCCGAGTACAGCGAAGTAGAGAAAGTGGTGGAGGATACAGTAGAAAAGTACGGCCGGCTCGATGTCATGGTGAACAACGCAGGTATAGGATCTCAGTCAACCATCGAAGAGATGGATCTCGAAGAGTGGAGACAGATACTCGGGGTCGACCTCGACGGCGTCATGCACGGCTGCAAGGCCGCAACACCCCATCTAAAAGAGACAGAGGGCACGATCATCAACATAGCCTCGATCTACGGCCTGGTGGGTGATGTAGGCGCGACAGCCTACAACGCCGCAAAGGGAGGAGTGGTGAACCTGACCCGGTCAGTAGCTGACGATCTCGCACAGTATAACGTCCGGGTCAACTCTATCTGCCCCGGCTTCGTGGACACGCCTATGACCGAGGAAGCGCTCGAAGACGAAGAGTTCAGAGAACACGTTATAGGCGAAACACCGCTCGGCAGAGTCGCACAACCTGAAGAAATCGCGGGCGCTGCAGCTTTCCTGGCCTCGGAAGACGCAAGCTACATAACAGGCGTCAACCTTCCTGTAGACGGCGGCTGGACCTCGCACTGAGTTGAGAAGAAATATGTAAGTTACAGGGCCCCTCTCAGGGCCCCGGTTTTATCTTTTGAGTGTAGGTTTGCGGGTATCACCTCTTGTCCGGCATCAAGCGGTTTTGTAGCGTGACCGTCCAGAAAGGACGGGACGAAGATGAGTTGAGTGTTTTCGACCGGGCCCGTTTCTCGCCCCCTGAGTTGAGGAACGAGGTCGGTTCCCAGCCTACTCATCCTGTATCAGTTATACAGGATAAACAGGTTGGAGAAATAGGTAGAGATATTCCTCACACTCACCGATGCAGCCTTGCGAAGTCGGGTCGTGTGAGTCATACTGCGTTATTGCGAGAGCAGCTTTTTAAAAATTTGGCTCGAATAAGTTTTCTCCACCAGTTTCCTACTCTGTGTCGCGCCACCTGTAAGCGACTTCATCTCGCTCCGTCGGCGGCGCCCTCTGTTTTCCGTCAACGTACGTCGTGATATGTCCATCGGTCGAGCTCAGCGTCTTGGCGTAGACCACGTCCGGCACAACAGATATTCTGGCGGCGTTGATATGTTTTGTTCCCATGCCCGAGATTGTCTCGGCCTCGTCTCTCGTAAACTCCGGCGGCTCCAGCATGACGTTTGTGGGAAGTATCCGGCCGTTTCCGGTGACTATGACAGCGCCGTCCTGGTACGCTGCTTCCTCGAACATCTCGTAGACCTCGTCGATATCATCGTCTATATACGGGAAGTCGTCCTCTTCATCCCAGGGATTCGGATCCATGGCAAATGCGTACTCCTCGACCCCGTCGTCAGCCACCTGTACAGCGAGAAGGCCGGGGCCGTTCTCGTGCGATTCCCGCTCGCCTTCGTAGCTGTGAGAAGAGCTGAGAGTCTCCATAACGAAATCAAGCCTGTCCTCCCAATCCTGGACTCTCTCATCTTCCAGGTAGTCGAAGCTCAGCTCCGGAGACTCCTTCATGCGTTCTAATTCTTCCCGGAAAGATTTATTCTTTTCCCTCATCGAATTTTAGGGCGATGGAGTTGATGCAGTACCTTTTGCCTGTCGGTTCCGGGCCATCATCGAAGACATGTCCGAGATGTGAGTCGCAGTCAGCGCAGACTACTTCAGTTCTCTCCATGCCGGCGGAGCGGTCTTCTTTAAACTTCACCGCGTCTTTCCTGACGTCTTTGAATGAAGGCCAGCCGGATCCCGACTTGAACTTCTCCTTGGAGTCGAAAAGAACGTTTCCGCAGGCGGAGCAGCTGTAAAATCCTTCTTCATCTCGGTCGACGTGTTCTCCGGAGAAGCGCGGCTCTGTGCCTTTTTCCCGCATCACCCGGTACTGCTCTTCCGTGAGTTTTTCTCTCATCTCTTCTTCGGAGACATCTGTCATGTCGCCTCTTTGCGCTCCAATCTTTAAATCAAGAGGTTGCACAGCTGTGGATATGTCCCTCGTAGAAGAATTTTTTGAATTCCTGAAGGAGTACAGCGTCATCGGCCTGGCGGTGGCGTTCGTGATAGGAGTCTCGGCGAAAGACCTGGTGAACGCCGTGGTCGATGACGTGGTAATGCCGGTGATAGAACTCTTCCTCCTGGGAGGGGAATGGCAGAAGTTTACCTACAGGTTCTTCGGCGCGGAACTGAAGCTCGGCCATCTCGCCGCAGCACTACTCGACTTCCTGATCATCGCCGCACTCGTGTTCCTTGTCGCGAAGTACGTGATGAAGAAGGAAGAAGTAGGAAAGCTCTGATGCCGGAAGTAGCGGAAGACTGCTCGAACCTTTTTAACGTACTGAGAGAGGAACTTTCCGCATGGCTTACAAGCTTTCACCTTCACGCATGAACCTGTTCTTCGAATGCAAGCGGTGCTTCCATCTGCGCGTCAACAAGAAGATCAAAAGGCCCAGCGGGCCCTTTCCCAGCCTCCCTGGCGGTGTCGACGACGCGGTGAAGCAGCACTTTGACTCGTTCCGGGAAAAAGGTGACGTTCCGCCCGAAATCGAGGAAAGCGACCGGAACCTGACGCTTTTCGAGGATCAGGACTTCCTGGAGAACGCTCGTTCATGGCGTACAGAGCCGAAATGGCGCGACCCGGAGACAGGCGCACTTCTGCGCGGAGGAGTCGACGACCTTCTCAGAAACGAAGACGGGGAAATCGTGGTACTGGACTACAAAACGCGGGGTTACCCGCCGAAAGAGGAGAACGGAGCCCCGGACTACTACGCGCGACAGGTCAATCTCTACAATCTCATCCTGCGGGAGAACGGTTATAGGA
This sequence comes from Candidatus Nanohaloarchaea archaeon, assembly GCA_042217575.1. GTDB lineage: Archaea > Nanohalarchaeota > Nanosalinia > Nanosalinales > Nanosalinaceae > JBDGSK01. The sequence continues at coordinate 68,373 of JBDGSK010000014.1, forward strand.
CTGCGGACTACGGGCTTATACTCTACTTCTATCCTGACGGCTTCAAGCAGAGCGGAGAGTTCGTGTTCGAGACAGAGGTAAGGAAAGTAGACGTTGACATCGCGGAAGCAAAGCAGATGGTCAGAGACGCGGTAGAGGCACTGGAGGACGGAATACCTGAGCACGATGATGACTGTGACTACTCGGACTGGAGGCCTCAGACCGGCTGAGAAAGAGTTTTTAACTCGGGAACTGTAAACTGAACCTGTCATGGAACTAGAGGTTATGGAAAGCCCTCGGAGGGCTGCGGTGGTCGCCGCAGTCTCGCTCTGGGTTGTGATGTACACGCTCGGCTTTCTGCACCAGGCCGGAGGCATCTATGTCCTTTTCGGCGGCGAAGCACCGGGAAGCCCCCTGCTTCACGCCACGAACGACTGGCTTTTCGGGCTTGTGCCGTTCGCAGTCACAACCGCTTTAGCCGAGGGAGTCCTGCGTTTCCGATCCAGGTAGCGAAAACCTGAGGAAGTAACCCATTAAACCTTCTTTCTTCACCGCCTGAAATTTTAAGTAGCAATTACCGCAATCCTTTGTGTGAATTCCGCATTCCTCGCCGAGTTCCTCGGTTTTTACATCCTGGTGGTTTCGGCAGTCTTCCTGCTGAAGTACGAGTCTTTCGCAGAGTACGCCCGTGAGTTTGCGGAGGACAGTTCGCTGCGTTACACGGTTGCGTTCATCGAGCTGGCCGGAGGACTCGCGATAGTACTTACTCACAACGTCTGGAAGCTCGGCTATCGAGGAGTCGTAACTGTGATAGGGTGGATGATGCTGGTCGAAGCTGTCTTCCATTTCGTCGCTTCAGATGAGCAGGAGTCAAGGGTCGTGGAGGCTTTAGACAGCGAGTTCTACTTCCTCGGTTTCGGGATACTCTCTGTGCTGCTCGGCGTCTACCTCATCACGCACGGCTTTGGGATGTAAACTCAGTCCCTGACCGCGCTGGAAAGCTCTTCAGCCAGTTCTTCAACGGCTTCAATCCCGCCCTCCCTGTAGGCGTCGATCAGTGCGCTGCCGACGATGACGCCGTCAGCGCCTTCCCTGATCGCTGTGGAGGCTAACTCTCCGCTGGATATTCCGAAGCCTATGCAGCGAGGCACGTCAAGCGACTCCGTCGATCCGAGGATATCCGCTATCTGGTCGCTGAAGCTGTCTCTCGCGCCGGTGGTTCCCTTGACTGACACAAGATATGCGAAGCCTTCAGTTTTCTCGCCGATCTTTTCCACGCGTTCCCGGGGCGTGTTCTGGGTGACGAGGAAGATGCTGTCAAGCGAGGTGTCGATATGCCCGAGTTCTTCTTCGAACTCCTCGGGGGGCATGTCCGGCACGATCAAGCCGTTTACCCCTGCTTTTTCCGCGTCCCTCAGGAACTCTTCGTAGCCGTAGGCGTGGAGCGTGTTGGCGTACGCCATCAAAACTACCGGTGTGTCGCGGAAACGGGAGGCGAGCTCTATTGCGTCAGCCGGTTCGAAATCGTTTTCAAGCGCGTCTACATCGGCCTCCTTGATGGTGGGGCCGTCAGCCATCGGGTCGCTGAACGGCACTCCAAGCTCTATGACATCAGCGCCAGCGTTGACAAGCGTCCGGATTATCTCCTCCGAGGTCTCAAGATCAGGAAAGCCTGCCACGGTGAACGGCATGAAAGCGTTTCCATCCTCGAACGCTTCCTCAAGTGAACTCAACTTGTTCCACCTCCGCGATAGTCTCCATGTCTTTGTCTCCTCTTCCCGAGAGGTTCACGATTATCTTGTCGTGGCTTTCCGACAGCTTCTCCGCGAGAGCTACTGCGTGGGCTGACTCCAGGGCAGGGATCACTCCCTCGGTCTCGGAAAGGTCGGTGAAGGCTTTTAACGCCTCTTCATCGGAGACAGGAGTGTACTCCGCCCTTCCCAGTTCCTCCATCCTTGAGTGGGCGGGGCCTACCGCCGGGTAGTCAAGCCCTGCGGAGACAGACTCTGTCTCCTCGACATTTCCGTGCTCGTCCTGGAGAAGGTGGGCCTTGAAGCCCTGGAAAATCCCTGGTTCGCCGTTGGAGATCGCGGCAGCGCCGTCTTCCTGTCCGCCGGCTTCTGCGCCGTGGAATTCTACATCGTCGTCCATGAAGGCATGGAAAAGCCCGATCGCGTTGCTTCCTCCTCCGACGCACGCCACGAGTGCGTCCGGTGTTCCTCCTTCGGCTTCCATGTACTGTCTTCTTGCCTCTTCGCCTATAGTTGAGTGGAAGTAGCGCACCATCTCCGGGAAAGGTTCGGGGCCGACCACAGATCCTATCAGGTAGTGCGTGCTATCGGAGCTGGAGACGTAATCCTGTAGAGCGGCTGTGACCGCGTCTTTCAGGGTTTCCGAACCGTCAGTCACAGGATTGACCTCGGCCCCGCATTTTTTCATTCGCAGAGCGTTCATCCTCTGGCGTTCCACGTCCTTTCTTCCCATGTATATCTCGACATCCATATCGAAGTAGGCGCCAGCCATTGCTGTCGCGATGCCGTGCTGTCCGGCTCCTGTTTCGGCTATCAGGCGTTCCTTACCCATCTTCTTGGCAAGGAGTGCCTGGCCCAGCGTGTTGTTTATCTTGTGGGCGCCTCCATGCAGAAGATCCTCTCGTTTGAGGTAGATATCGGCACCGTAGCGTTCCGAAAGGTTTTCGGCGTAGTAGAGGTTTGTCGGGCGTCCGGCGAAGTTCTCGAGGTGTTCCCGGAACTCTCTGTTGAACTTCTCGCTGTCCCTTGCCTCTTCGAACTCCTGTCTGAGCTCTTCAAGCACAGGGACTAGCAATTCCGGCACGTACCTGCCGCCGAACTCTGTCCTTTCTGACTCCATAGTATCATTAGACATCTTCAAGCGCCTCCTCCAGCTTTCTGTAACGCTGGTAAGCCGTCTCATAACTGTTCTCATCCTCCGGCTGGAAAGTCTCCTTCACTGAGGTCATCTCTGCGATAGCCTCTGTAAGGTTTTCATGTACGCCTTCTGCAGCCGAGGCGATCATAGCTGCGCCCAGCGCGGACGTGTCATCAGTTTCCAGTCGTTTAAATTCTTCTCCGACCACATCAGCTCTTATCCGGTTTCGTACATGACTCTTGGCTCCCCCGCCGCTTATCCGTACTTCCTTGATCTCGAATTCTTCGAATTCTTCCCGGAGGAAGTATGCCTCTGCTTCTATGACGGAACGTGCGATCTCGGCGATCGACGTGCCGTTTTCTATGCCTGTTATCGTTCCGGGAAGTGAGTCCAGACGGTTGCCTTTGAAGAAGGGAAGCGTGAGCGGGCCTTCTGCAGGTTTTGTCTCCTCTATCATCGAGTCGATCTCCTCATAGGTGTAGTCCTCGGCCATGTTCTGCCGGAACCATTCATAGGCAGAACCGGCTGGCTCCGCACCAAGGTAGAATCCCTTTCCATCCACGAGGTGTGACTTGTTTGCGCGTTCATCTTCCTCGGGGAGACATACCGCAGTCACTGTTGTCGAGCCGCAGATTACCATGCCTTCGCCCTCCTGTTTTATGCCGGAGCCGAGAACACTGCATATCGCGTCCCACGGAGCCACGTATACAGGGATCTCGTCCAGCCCTGTCAACTGCCGCATCTCCCGGGACAGAGTTCCAAGCGGCGTCATCGAGTCGTTTAGTGGCGGCAAAAGCTGGTCAAACCCGAGTTCCTTCCCGGCCTCCTCTACTTCCCCGGTTACTCCGAAGTCGTTTCGGCGGAGTTCGCCTGTCAGGAGGTATCCTATGTAGTCTCTTGCGTCGACCGCGTGTTCGACTTCGCCGAAGACATCGCCCTGGCTCTGCCTGACCCACTGCAGGTTTTCGAAAAGCTGTCTCTGACCCCAGTTAAGCCCTGGAAGCTCCGTATCGACTTCCTCCGTTCTTGAGTCCATATAGGCGAGGATAGAGTTCCTGACCGGTTTTCTATCCTTGCCGAGAAATGTTATGCCTCTGCCGAGGCCTGTAACCGCTATCGCGTCGATGTCAGAGTCAATCGTCTGAAGCAGTTCTTTTACAGCGCCCTCCCATCTTTCAGGCATCTGCTCTGCACGGCCTCCTTCAAGAACCGCGTTTTCGTAGCTCGACGTTGCACGCTCAACTTCAGTTCCGTCAGGGTTGAAGACAATCACCTTGCAACTGCCTGTTCCGAGGTCAATCGCCGCTATCATCTTCCTGCACCTGTGAACCGTTCTACGTTTTCCTTTATATCTCCGTCCATGATCGCTGTCCCTATAAGAAGTCCGTCAGCACCTGCATCAAACATCTTTTCAGCCTCCTCTTCACCGGTTATGCCGCTTTCGGCTATAACTGTCCCACTGAAATCCTCCTGATTTACTTTTTCGAAGGTCGAGAGGTCTACTTCAAGCTTTCCGAGATCCCGGTTGTTGATCCCTATTATGTCGGCGCCGGCATCTACCGCCTCGCGGAACTCTTCCGCTGTATGTGTCTCCACGAGAACCTGGAAACCCCGGCTTCTTGCGGCTTCCAGCATCTCTTCGAGGTCGTCCAGGAAGCGAACGATCAACAGTACGAGGTCGGCTTCTACCTCGTCAAGCTGCTCCTCTTCTATTATGAAATCTTTCCGGAGTACAGGGACTTCAACGGCTTCCCTGATCTTCCTCAGGTTCTCCTTCGAGCCCCCGAAGTGTTCCTCCTCCGTAAGCACGGAAATCGCTGAAGCGCCGCCTTCAACCATCTTCTCTGCTGCCTCGACAGGGCCCCGATCGTCTTCTCCCTCGGTAGTGGGGCTTGTAGGCTTGTACTCTGCGATGACCGGTCTGCGGCCATTAGAACGCGCTTCCTGGAAGGCTTCTTCAAGCGAACGTGGATCTACTTTCAACCTGGTGTTCTCGGTGTTCGCGCCCGCTGTTTCAAGTATAGATCTTACCTCGGGCGCCAGTTCAGATCTCTCCCGCATTTTCCAGATACACCTCCGAAAGCTCCTCCAGCGTCTCTTCATCGTTCGCCGCGACAAGAAACGGATAGTTCTGCTCCTCATCCTTCGGAATCTTTCCCTCATCCATCAGTACTTCGCCGCCAGCCTCCTCTATTATCAGGTTCGACGCCGCCACATCGTAATCGTTTATCGCCCCGAGAACCTGTCCCTCGCCCACTCCCTCAGCAAGGAATGCACCGTCCAGGGCCGCGGCGCCTCTGCGCCTGACCTGCACGCCCTCTCTCGACTTCAGTGCATCAACGACCGGCCTCTCGACTCCCCTGACCGTGCCGCTCCTGTCACTGACCTTGGCGTAGACCACTTCCATATCTCCCTCGCCGACCGATATCTCCCGGCCGGAGAGAAACGCTCCCTCTCCTTCAAGTGCAGTGTAGAGCTTCCTGGAGTCCTCCTCTACGTACTCCGGTGCCGCGATAGCCGCAGCACGGGTCTCACCGCCCTCAATATACGCTATCGAGAAGCAGTATTCAGGGGCTCCGACCTTGAAGTTCTGCGTCCCGTCTATAGGATCGATGAGGAAGTATCCATCCGACCCGGTTTCAGATCCAAGTTCCTCGCCCGCCACCTCGTAGCCCATGCCTTCAAGGTACTCAGTTACTTCGCGCTCTATCGATTCGTCGATCTCGGTGACTTTCTCAGTTCCTTCGCGGACACGAGATTCAAACTCTGCGTCCTGCAGCCGGGAAAGTTCCTTTCCTGCCTCGGTCGCGACATGATCCGCCAGAAGGAACTCATTCAGGTACTCGGCTCCAGAACCTGCCAGATCGTAATCCTCGCTATGGGAGAAGTCGTAATCACTCGGGCCTTCCAGATTCATGCCAAAAACGTCCACCCTGTTCTGTCAAGCCCGGATTCATTAGCCCGTTATAGAGCTCGAATTCTTATATAGCTTGAGTTGGCTACCGCGACCGATAGAGATAGTAAGAGTATACCGAGGCGAATAACGCTATCGCAGCCACAGGAACAACGTAGAAATAAGTGCTGTAACGTGGCAGAAAAACCGCCAGCAGCGAGACGAAAGCAGCCAGTTTCATCAACGGGGCAGTCCTATCGTGAGTCTCCCTCCAGACTTCGTCGCTGCTCAACGTCCACGGAGTTCTTATGCCGACGAACCAGTTGCGCTCCGCCCTCTCCATAATCTTCCCAGCTAAAAAGTAGGCCGAGAAGACAACAGGAACTACCATCAGAGAAGGATTGAAGCGGAACCCTGAGTTCCAGGCCACTAACGCAGCCTGGAGGTACGTGAAGATCGCCAGCAGGAAAAGCTTCAGCAGCTCGAACAGCTCCTCAAAGCTTTCATAGTTGTCGCCCAGCGGATCTATTTTCGGCAGATAACGGAATATTATAGAAGTCAAAACAGCCAGCGAGGGAAGAGCCAGCAGACCAGGCACCATCGCCATGTATCCATCCGGTGAACCTGCAGAGCTGAAATGAACTGCTATCCTGCCAGACAGCTCCACAAAGCCGTAGACCGTGACAGCCGCCAGAATTGCGAAAAGAGAGGCAGAAGCATAACCGTTTCTTGAAAGCTCCATAGACAAATTTGCCTCCCCCTCAGCTTAAAAACTGTCCTTCCACCGGGCCACCGAAGAAATTCTGAAAGCCAACACCTTCCATGAGAAATTCTTCAAAAAACCCGAGTTTAGTGGTTTCATCACCATGACCGGCCACGCCGGTCGACCCGCGAAGCTGGTCATTGC
>JBDGSK010000015.1:0-6039 GCA_042217575.1 Candidatus Nanohaloarchaea archaeon
ATGACAACTTGCCTTTTGGCGGAAAGATATAGTATGTTCATGGACCGGCCCTCAGCCGGAGCTAATGTTCAACACGTCCTCTCCGGTAGCTCTTCTGGCTTTGTAGCCTTTGTTAGGGTTAGCAGTATTTATAAGGCTAACTTGTTGTCTCGTCTGGAATTGAGGAGAAAATCCTACTTGATGGAAATTCTTTTAGTCATTTATCTGCTATTCCTGTGTATGGGGAGGGAAAGACGAAACGAACCTGAAGTAGAAGATATCAACCTTGAAGAGATACCCAGGTTCGGAATTCCTATAATCGGGATCTTTCTGGTTTATGCAGCTGTATCGGTCGGATTGAATGATTTGATGTTAAATCTGGTAATTGGTGGTGCTGGAGTTCTTCTGATAGTTATATTCGGTGTTCTATTCGGTAAAAAGTACCAGGAAGAAGGTTTACAGGAAGCTATAGATTACGCTGTTACAGCACCTATAGAAGAGAAAGAAACGGAAAGTAAGTCTCAACCACAAGGTCAAACAACGGAGAAAACTCCCCCGGCACCTGAAAGTTTGAAAAATGAACTCTACTTTGAAAGAGCGGATAAGCAGTGTGAATGGTGCGGCAAGGACATAGATTCGCCCGATGTTCACCACATTAAACCGCGAGAAGAAGGCGGACCTAACAAACCTTCTAATTTAATCGTTCTATGTCCGAACTGTCACAGAAAAGCTGATAGCGGAGTTATCAGCCGTTCAAAACTAAAATACCAGGTAAGGAAAAATAGAGGCGAGGAATAGATACTATGGGAGTTGTCAAACGTGATGGGAAATGGCGTCTCGAGAAGAAAAAGAAAGGTGTCTACCTAGTTACAGAGAGGTCAGCAGAAAGCTAAAATCATAACAGGAGACTATGAACCAGACGGACCTATGAATGATGAAAGAGATGACATGATGTCAAACGTAATAGAGGTCAAGGATTTTAACGAGGCCAAGAAAGAATTCCGTAGTTTCGTAGAAGGTGGTTCATCTCCAGGATTCTTCTGATAAAATGAGTAAAGATCCAGTTGAGACTGTTATTGAAGCAATTTCTGCCATCTTGATACTTGTAGTTGGACTAAAGATATTGTCGGGATTATTAGAGCAGGCTTCTATCTCTTCAGGTCTAAAATTGCTGATTCTAGGAGCACTCATTGTAGCGATTATTTCTGTTATCGCCGAGGCGATAGGTGAGGTGTCATAATGGTTAGAGATATTTCTACCAAGACGCTTGCAGTCAGTCTTTTAGTGGCTGTAGTGGGAGGTCTCGTGGTTTCTATTGTAAGTGAGGTCGAATTAATTTTGAGAGCTGTTATTTTGGATTTGATTATTACTATTGCCTTGGCGGTTTACATCTTGTCAGAACCTTGGAACGATGATGAAGAATCGGAGACATAATATCAGCTTTCAAAATTATTCCCTATGGGAATAATTTTGGTTCCGGGTTTCAGGATTTATCCAGTTCTTTCTCCACTTTCTCCTCCAGCCGGTCTATGATTTCTTCTATTGTTTCTTCGTTCCTGTCGAGATAGTCTTGGTCTAGGAATTCTCCCCTGTAGTCGATGTCGTTTCTTAAACGCCGGAGCTGGTCCATCAGTTCGAGTTCGGACTGTGAGAAGTCATGGAACTCTTCCAGGAAGCTTATCAGGCATTCTTGCGAGTAGGATTTGTAGCCTTTTAGGTTGACGAGTGCGGTTACGAGCTGTTTGATGACCTCCCAGTATGATTCGACTATGAGCGAGATGTTTTCCTCGTTGCGTTCCCGTCGATTGTTGTCCTCCAGTCTTATTCCTGCCATCTTAAGAAGTGACTCAGCTTCTTCGGGGTTAGGAGATCTTTCGTGGACTTTCTCTTCTAGGCATTCTTCCCAGTTCATCTTTTCACCTTCAGGAAGCCTTTCAAGGTTATTCCGTTCGCGGCACTGTTCGCGAATTCTGTGTTCGCGGCAAGTTCGTCCTCGGTCATGAACTGCAGGTTAATTTCTCTGTTGAAAGCTCCTTCGTATTCCGTGGTGTCGAACTCTTTCTCTCCTGCTACAATCAGGATGTCGATATCGCTTTCCTCTGTGTCTTCTCCGTTGGCTGCGGAGCCAAATAGCACTATACTGTTGGGATGGAATTTTTTCTCAATTTCTTCTACCAGGCCGGTTTCGTGGAGTTTTCTGACCGTTTCCAGTTTCTTGTATAATTTGAACCTCTCGCTCTTACTGGCCTTGTAGCCGGGATAAGTTCCCTCTTCAACTTTCTCAAGGAAATCTTCCTCGGCCAGTTCGTTTACGTAATCTCTTACGGTGGGGAGAGATATTTCTGTTTCTCTGGATATTTCTCTCAACTGATGCTTGGTGGTAGGCTCCTTGAAGAAGGGCTGGAGAACCCTGTGTTTTGTGAAATCATCAAACATGTTAGAAAAATATAACACATGTTATAAAAATCTATCGGCTGTTAGTTTTTGCTAACACTATGTGTTCGTTTGTCAGCTCTCTACTCTTTCCTTGAACTCTTCTGCATCAATATCGCTCCAGGAGCCAGCGGCTTCATTAAAACGCTTCTTATCTCTAGATATCTTTCTCTTCACAGCTTCAAGTTCTCTCTCAATATTCGTTATCTTAGAGATTACGTCCGAGGCCATACCTCAATTTTGCTGACACAAAAACTTATAGCTATGGGTCAAGTACCACAGCCCTTGAGTTCTCAAAAATTTGAGAATATTCTCAATTTACTGAAAAACGGCGTTATACTCTTCTTCCATGTGGGGTAAGCGGTCCAGAAATGCTCTGAAAAGTGTTTGTAGGGCTATGAAACATCGTCTTTGAGTGGCGGTTTGACATGGTATTTGTCACCTGCTATCTGCCTATCCATCCACTAGTCACCGCCAGAGCAAGCTGTTACCGGTTTGTAGTTATGTTGTGTAACGGTGAGATAAGCTAATTTGAGAGTTCGCAAAAAGTTTTCTTGACAAACTTTCAAAAATAAAGGCTCCATTCGAGGTATAATTACCTCTCATTCCGCATCTTCCCTCTACCGAGGGAAGTATGCTCCAAGCAGCATCTCTTCGAGAATGCTGCGTTCCGCCGGAACACCCTACGGGTGTTCACATCCTTTTATCTCACCGTTAAGCAAACGGATTTCTTCTCCCTTAGTTCTATGTTGCCGCGATCTTGACGGCCTGAAATTAACATCGACAGGGCCTTTTCAAGGTGAGGGAGCTTTTCCTGCACCACATAGATTGGAATATTATGAGGGAAAAATTGCTTATACGGGCGCTCTACCTCTAATTTTTTAAAGCTTCGAGGGAAGGTAATATATATGACAAGCTGGGCTATTTTCGCAGTTATAACCCTTGTAACCTGGGGTCTTTATGATTTTCTATTTAAGATTGCTGAGAATCATATCAATACTTTTCTCGCAGTTCTCATTATCTCAGGGGTTCAGGCTGCGGTTGTAGCTCCTTTCTTTCTGAATCAGTATGTGTCCGGATCTTTAGCCGTATCCAGTAAAGGCTTACTCCTATCAGGCATTATGGGTGTTCTCGTTGCTATTGGCACCGTCAGTTTCTTCTATGCATTCCAAAGTGGTGCACCTACATCACTTGCCACTCCAGCTGTACTCATCGGGTCGTTTCTTATTGTTGCCGTCCTCGGTATATCCTACCTTGGAGAACCATTCACGGTGAAGAAAGGAGTTGGTTTAATCCTTGGCATAATCAGCGTTCTTCTCTTAACGAACGCTGTCTAATCTTGCACTGCGAGGACTCGGCAGGGAGCACCGTCTGCGTCTCGAATCTTCAAGGGCAGGATATAGCATTGGAATCGCTCGCCGACTAGCTCTTCTAAGTTGACGAGGTTCTCTACAATCAGGATATCCTCGGCGAAAAGCTTCTTGTGCACGGGGAATGGATCGTTGTCAGGTGTATAAGAATCGAGGCCGACAATTCTAACTTCTTTATCAATGAGCTTCTCAGCTGTTTCTTCGGTTATTACAGGATTATCTTCGAAGAAATCTTCTTCGTATGCCTTGTCCATATGCCCTGTGTAGAAGAAGATGATGTCATCTTCCTGTACCGCTTCAAGACTTGGTTCTATCTTTTTCTGGTCGCTGGCATCAATGACAACTGCTTCGCCGATGAAATAGTCAATATCAAAGTCATCTAGCGTTTTACCGCCTGGCTTCATATGAATAGGTGCGTCGATATGGGTGGAGAAGTGAGAGTTGAAGGTAAGGCGTTTCTCCGTCCATCCATCTTTTTCCACCTCTGCGATCTGTTCAATTTCTTGTTCCGGGTCACCCGGAAAGACAGGTGTCCGCTCGTCAATCGGCATCGTAAGGTCAAGCATTTCCGCCATATAAGGTTGTTTAAGTAGAGAACCATTAAAATTTCTGTGAAGATGAGAATTTTAGTGTAGTTTATCAAACACGAAATCGGACTTTTGAAGTTTGGATATTCGGTTCAGGTTTCTTCCATCAGTTCGTGCATGAAGTCGTTGACTTCTTCGAATACTTCCTGTTTCTCCGCGTCCTGGTTCTTGACTACGTATTCCAGGCCGTGCTGGTAGGCTTCTTTCTTGATTTCTTCCTCCTGGACTTTGTCATCTTTGTTGTGGTCGGCGAGTTCCTGGTTGTCGAGGACCTGGTTGCAGCTGCGGCAGTAGTCCCAGAGCTTGGAGTTGACCTCTCCGCAGTCGGCACACTTCACCGGTTTCAAGGCATCCTCCTGGATCTTGTCTTCCTCGTCTATCTCCTCGCCGTACTCGTCTTTCAGGGCTCGGAACAGGTCTTCCTTCACGAGTTCGATGTAGTGCTTCGGAGCATCGCTGTTCTTGGACCAGCCGAAGAATTTCCGTAGCTGGTATTCTGTCCAGCCTATCGAGGCCTTGTAGATCGCTCTTGAGGTCCTGAAGAAGTCGTGCGGGTTGCGATCTATACGTGGTGAGAGTCCGGCTCTTTCCGAGCATCTTTCGAGTATGCGGCGTACCGCGTCGTCCGTGAGCGGTTCGGTTTTCCTGTCTACTTCCTGGCTATCGCCTTTCCAGCCGCAGTTCTGGCACTTGTACTCTCGGTGCACGTGGCTCTTCTGCCGCATTCGGGGCAGTTCGAGGTCCGGCGGTTCTTGGTGAACACCGGCTCCCCGAGCTCGGCGTTCGACTGCTCCCAGAGTGTTCTCATGAGCGCCTGGCCGGTCCTGACAGGTATCTGTCTTTCACCGGTTTTTCCGTCGAGCGTCACCCATAAGGCTTCTTCAGTGAATTTTAGGTCTTTCCATCTTAGCGGTTCGTCGTCGTGCTGTGTCACTACCAGCTCTCCTATCCGGGCGCCTGTGGCCCATCCGAATATGATGAGTGCCCGATCGCGTGGCGTGTCGGCGGCCTCCGCTACTGTCTTTACTTCTTCAGGACTTGGTTTGGTGTCGGGATCTAGGTTGACGGAAAGGTCGACGTTGACTTTGAGGTCTTCGAGTAGTTCGTGGCCGTCGATTTCAGGGTTGTATCCTTTGCCCTGTTTCTTGATGAATCCGCGGTAGAACCGTGAGATGGTGCACCAGGTCTTGTCCTTGCTGTGGTCACTGTACTTCTCCCCATTCTGCTTCCTGATTTCGTCGCTGTTGAGCTTGGCGATTATCTCCTCGATATCCTTCTTGTCGGGCTCGTCCAGCGGGAAGTCGATGTGTTCTGCGAGTGAGTTGAAGCGGCTGGCGTAGTCCCGCAGTGTGGCGTCGCCGGTGCCCTGGCTGCGTGCTTTCCTGAAGAACTCCTCCAGCACTTCCTTGTTGTGCTCTGACATCTCCGGGTTCTGGACGAGCTTGCTATGCGTCTGTTTCAGGGCGTCGAATTTCACGGCTTACCGGCCTCACGGATTAGAGTTTTTCCAGCTTTGTAGTGGCTGTGGCAGCCTTTAAAGTCGGTCGCGTGGTGTTCCAGTTCCGGTTTCAAAGTTGTTTTTCACCTTTGTCTGGAGCTGCCGGAGAAAGACAAGATGTTGAACATGTAGTGGGAGTGGACCGGCCCGGATTTGAACCGGGGATCTCCAC
>JBDGSK010000016.1:0-4009 GCA_042217575.1 Candidatus Nanohaloarchaea archaeon
TCTGTGGAACATGCAGGTTCATCTCGTCTCCGTCGAAGTCTGCGTTGTAAGGTGCGCAGACGTTCGGGTTGATCCTGAAAGTCCTGTAAGGAAGCACGCGGACTTCGTGGGCCATGATCGACATCCTGTGGAGCGATGGCTGCCTGTTGAAAAGTACGGTGTCGCCGTCCTGTAGGTGGCGTTCGACCTCCCATCCTTCGCCAGGTTCGATCGCTTCTTTCAGATCCTCGATGTTTTCATCTGTCACTCTCTTCCTCCTTCCGTTCGGCTGGAAGACATAGTTTACTCCTGTGTGGCCGTCGCTTCCGTTGTCGAGCCATTCCTTGACTTCCTCGTAGTTGTCCTCGTTGACTTTGACAGGGATCGTCAGTTTCTTTGCTATCTGTTTTGGCACGCCGACCTCATTGATCCCGATGTGCGGGTCGGGGCTGATCACTGTTCTTGAGGAGAAGTTGACGCGTTTTCCGATAAGGTTCTGCCGGAAGCGTCCTTCTTTACCCTGTACGCGCTCGATAAGCGACTTGAGCGAGCGTCCGGAACGGTGTCTTGCCGGCGGGACGCCTGACAGGTCGTTGTAGAAAAGTGTTGAGACGTGGTACTGCAGAAGTTCCCAGAGGTCGTCGATAATGAAGTCCGGGGCTTCGATTTCGATATTGTTCTGAAGCCGCTTGTTGATCCTGATAACGTCTACAAGCTTGTGAGTGATGTCGTCCTCGCTGCGTTCGCCTGTTTCAAGGGTTATAGAGGGGCGCATCGTCACCGGAGGTACAGGCACGTGGGTAAGGATCAGGTCTTCTGGTCGTCCTCCTTCTACGCCGAGTGTTGCGGCGTTCTCGTCAGGTATTTTTTCGAATCTCTCCCTGATATCATCAGGTTTGATCTCTTCTCCGCCCTCGTAGTAAGTGTAGGGCTTGTCGAGCTTGACGTCCTCCTGCTCTGCATCGCATTCAGGACACTCGGTCTTCAGGTTGGACTTTCTGAGCGACTTGTCCTCGTCCTTGATGAGGAGCGCCTGGCATTCGCTGCAGGTGAACCTGAGAAGGTTCCGAACTTTCTTGGCGTGCAGTACGTGGACGACAGGTCTTGCGAGCGTAATGATTCCGAAGTGTCCCTTGGTTTCTCTCGCGGTTCCTCCGTCGGTTGGGCAGGTCATTCCCGGGTCGATGACTCCAAGCGCAGGATCCATGACACCGTCCTCTACCGGGTAGCCGTCGGCGTCGTAGACCTCTGCTTTCGTGATCTCCTTGACGGCGATTCTCTGGAGTTTTTCCGCGCTGAGTATTCCGAAGTCGATGCTGTCAATGTTCTTCATGTTGGTTCACCTCTACTCCTCGTCCTCGAGCTCAAGCTCTGAGTCTATCATGAGCGATTTTAGCTCGTTGAGAAGCAGCAGGAACGCGTGTGGAACCTCTGTTTCCTCGAGGTTGCCTGCAGTTCCGTCCGGCCGCACGACCTGGTCTTCTTCCCGGTCGTAGTAGCCGATTTCGCCTGTGTCTTCGTCGACGTGAATCTTTGTAGAGTCGGCTCCGAACCGTTCCTTCAACAGGAGCGAAGCGCCGTGCCCGACGAAGACGTCTTTTTCCATCTCTCCGAGCCGGAGTCCGCCTTCCTGGCTTCTTCCCTCGGTAGGCTGCTTTGTGAGCAGCGTGACAGGCCCGCGGGCTCTTGCGTGTATCTTGTCGCCGACCTGGTGGTCGAGTTTGAGGTAGTAGCCAGGACCGATTAGTATCTCTGCCTCCATCTTTTCGCCTGTGATGCCGTTGTACATCACCTCTTTGCCGCTTCTCTCGAAGCCGAGGTCTTCTAATCGGTCGCGGAGGTCGTCCTTGTCCTCGCTGTGGAATGCTGTGCCGTCGACCGGTTCTCCTTCGAGCGCACCGACTTTTCCGCCGATGAGCTCTATCAGCTGTGACACGGTCATACGGCTTGGAATGGCGTGAGTAGATAGTATGATGTCAGGGGTGATTCCCTGCCGGGTGAACGGCATATCTTCTTCCGGAAGGATCATGCCTATGACTCCTTTCTGTCCGTGGCGTGTGGCGAACTTGTCTCCAAGCTCCGGAATCCTGTAGTTTCTCAGTTTCATCTTGATGAGTTTGTCGCCTTCGCCGGTCTCTGAGACCATGACGTGGTCGACCTTTCCCTCCTCTCCGTGTCTTACAGTGAGAGAAGTCTCTCTGCGGTCGGCGAGCCCCATCTTGACTTCTTCGCCACTTCCGCTTCCAAGGAATTTTGGAGGGCTCGTTTTTCCGACAAGTACATCGTCAGAGTCTACTTCTGTCTCGGGGTTGACGATCCCGTCGCTGTCGAGGTGGGAGTATGCTTCCTCGCTCTTGTATCCTCTTACATCTTTGTCAGGTATGCCGATCTCGTCCTTCTGGCCTCCCCAGAAGCGCTGCGCCTCTGTCTTGTAGGTTCTCATGTAGGTGGAACGGGCGAGACCTCTTTCGATTGAGTCCTGGTTCATGATGACGGCGTCTTCGATGTTGTAGCCGTCGAGTGTCGCGAGCGCGACAACCATGTTCTGTCCGATGGGATGTTCTTCCAGCAGCGTGTCGTAGGTCTGCGTCTCTGTAATAGGCTGCTGTGGATAGCTTAGAACGTTCGAGTTAGTATCGAATCTCTGGTGGAACTCGCGGGTGTGCATCCCGATTCCCTGTCCGCTCATCTTTGCTCCGAAGTTGACGCGGTCTCCTCTGTTGTGTTCAGGGAAGACTACGAGCGAAGCCGAAAGTCCGTGCGTGATCGCGGGGTCGATTTCCATGTGGGTGTGATCCTCCGTTACTTCTTCCTCGTCCATTGCGACGTAGGCGTTCTCCTCTTCCTCCGCGTCGATGTACTCGATGATGCCTTCTTCTTCAAGGTCTTCGAGCGTTATCTCTCCGTTCTGGAGCTTTTCTTCCTGCTCATCGGTCATCTTCGGTTCGCCGTCTTCGACGATGATGACCGGTCTCCTGACCCTTCCGGAGTCAGTGTTGATCCTTACTTCGTCCTTGTCTTCGGCGTAGTAAACGCTGACTTCCTTGTCGAGTTCGCCGCTGCGGCGTTTCTCGATGAGTGCTTCTTTAATCTCTCCGGGTTCGTCGATTTCGTCGATTATTTCGCCGTCCAAGAATACTTTAGTCATTTCCTATCACCTTGCGTCGATTCCAGCTTCTTCCAGTTTAGCTTTTAGCGAGTTTCTCTCCATCTCGCTCATGCCTGTCGAAACGTTTGCAGACATCGCGAGGTAGGTTCTCAGTCCGATGTTCATACCTTCAGGTGTTTTGATCGGACAGATGCGTCCCCACTGCGTCGGATGAAGGTCTCTTGCCTCGAAGTGCTGTCTCTCGCTGGAGAGTGGTGAGACAACGTTCCTGAGGTGTGAAAGCGTCTTGATCCTGTTGCCGCGGTCAAGCCGCTGGCAGATCCCTGTTCTTCCGCCGACCCAGTTTCCTGTCGCCATCGCACCCATGATCTGTTTGGTGAGCGTGTCGGAAACAATGGTCGACTGGAGCGATGGAAGCCGTCCACGCTTCGCGGACTTCCTGAAGTTGTACTTCATGCGTGCGAGGAGACCCCACTTGCCAAGGAATACAGAGCGGAACTGCATCTCAAGCAGTTCCCCTGCCAGATTCAACCTCTTATTGGCGTAGTGATCCATGTCGTCCTCTTCGATGTCTCCCTTTCCAAGGGCGATAGTATTTCTTATCAGGTTCGCGAGGAACTCCGCCTTCTCCTCCCTTACATCCGGCTCCTGGCCGAGATGTGGAAGCAGATACTCGTCGAGTATCTTGTCGATCCGCTCCTCGATGTCGTTCGTGATGCCTGCCTGGTTCGCAACGTACTCGTAGGCTTCCTGCTGATCGCTTGCGTCGGTCTCGTAAATATTCAGATAGACATCGCTGGCGTAGTCGTCGCCGATTGCTTCCACGATTTCCTTGTCGGTCTCGTACCCGAGCGCTCTGATGAGTGCGACCGCCGGCGTCTTCTTGACGTTCGCGAACGAGATGTTCACGATGTCGTCGTC
>JBDGSK010000016.1:4122-10158 GCA_042217575.1 Candidatus Nanohaloarchaea archaeon
CGCCATCTCCTCCATGCAGATGAGCGTCTTCTCCGAGCCGTTGATGATGAAGTAACCTCCAGGATCTTCAGGGTCTTCACCGGCTTCTCTCAGCTCTTCTTCGTCCATGTCGCTGGTCCAGCACAGTTCGCTGCCGACCATGACAGGGATTTCTCCTATGGTAACTTCCTCGGATTCCTGCTGGACTCCCTCGAAGATCGGGGTCATCTCTACTTTTATCTCTGAGGAGTATGTCAGATCTCTCATCCGCGCCTCTTTAGGAGTAACTTTCCGCACCGAGCCGTCCGCCTCGTTAATCTTCGGCCGCTCGATGTTGACATCTACTATCTTTATGACAAGTTCCTCACCATCCGGTAGCTCTGGCTTGATCTCGCCGACCTCGTTGAGTATCGCCTGAACCCTGTGGTCGACAAAGTAGTTGTAAGAATCGATCTGGTGTTTGACTAGGTTGCGGTTAATCAGCTGGTCGAGGAACTCTCTCTGCATTATTTGATCACCTTTCGACTACTCTCCTGTAGTATTTTGCTTCTCCCGCTGTTGGACTGTCCCTTGTTATCTCGATAACGTCGCCGATTTCGACCTCCATGTTTTTGAGGGCGGCGTCGTTATCCTTTATCTTCGGAAGGTCTTCCTTCTCGGCGTCAAATCTTTCGAGAAGTTCTTCAACCTCTTCTTCGTCCATTTTTCGGTGGTCGGGAACGGCTTCGTGGTCAGAGACATTCATGGCCATGGTTGGACATTCCTCGCGAGAGAACTCTATGCTACAGGGGTTCAAGTAAATTTTATATAGGTGGTGTAGTTCCACCGTAACATATTTAATGAGGCCTTGGCTTATTGCGAAGTTGGTTCGAGATCGCCGCTCCGCCGCATGCTGGTTACTTCTTCGCCCGCTATTACATGGTCTAGAACCTCTAACCCGAGTTCTGATGCGAGCGCCTTGATCTCGAGTGTTGCATCCACATCGCTCTCCGTAGGTCTGGACTTTCCTGAGGGGTGGTTGTGTGCGAGTATCAGCGCGGAAGCGCCACAGTTCAATGCTTCCCTGAAAATTTTACGCGGTTTCAAGGCCGCGGAGCTCACGCCGCCTTCAAACTCCTGTTCTGAAAGAACTTCGTTTCCGGCGGACAGGTGGAACACACGGATTTTCTCCTCCTGCATGTACCGCATATCTTTTACCTGGTTCTTGACGTCTGAAAGCGACTTTATGACGTCTCGTTCCTCCTTCTGCAGTCTTCTGCCGAGTTCTCCGAGCGCTATCAGCTGGCCTGCTTTCACCTCGGAAACACCTTTCAGGTCTGAAAGACTCTCTAAACAGGCGTCTGCGAGGCTTTCCAGGCTGTGTCTCTCCAGGATCTCGGCGGATAGCTCCTTCACGTTTTTCCCCGGAACTCCGGCTCTAAGAATTAAAGAGAGAAGCTCAACGTTTGAAAGCGCCGAAACGCCTTTTTCCGAGAGCTTTTCGCGCGGCCGCTCGCTTTTAGGCAGGTCTTTAATCCTGTAATCCATGAATCTGGTTTTATTTCTGCGAGGTTTTAAACTGTCGGTTACAGCTAAAAGATTTGGAGCGTCGACTTACTTCATGGAAAAGGTTGTCGAAAACCCGGGCTTCGATGAGGCCAAACAGCTCCTACAGGAATACCTGAAGCGCGACTACACCGTGCAGCTCAACGGGCTTTGCTCGGTCAACTATCAGGGCCGGGCAAAGTCGAAGCTTGACCGCGGCGAGCGCCTTGTAATTAAGAAGCAGGATTCGGCGCTGCTCGTCCACGGCCCGGAGAACTACCAGCCCAAGAACTGGCAGCCAGAGGTCGACTCCTACTCCGTGGAGATTCAGGACGACGAGCTTTTACTGAAGGCGGAAAGAGTGAACCCTGATGAAGTGGTCGAGATACGCTTCGAAGAGCTTGATCTCGTCACTGTCGACCAGCTCGTCGACCGCTCTGAACTGAAGATCCGAGGCCACGAGGTCGACATACACGAATCTATCGAGGAGGATCCGGAACTTGTCGAGGAAGAACTACGAGTGGTTGAACGCGAACGTGAGACGCCCGCAGGTTTCATCGATGTCTTCGCACGCGACGCGGACGACAATTATGTTGTTATAGAAGTCAAGCGCAACCCGGACTACAACACGGTTCTACAGCTGCAGCGCTACGTTGACGAGATCGACGACGAGTTCTCGGGCGATATCCGGGGAATACTTGTCGCGCCGAAGATGACGGACAAGGTGCTCGACTATCTGGAGGAGCGCGACCTTGAGTTTGTAGAGGTCGAGATGGAGGACGTTATAGCGTCCTACGAGGCGCTCGACCGCTCGCAGAAAGGCCTCAGTGACTTCTCGCCTGACTACGACGCGGAGAGTTGATACAAAAATCTTCGCGGCGGTTCTTCTACCATGTGCGGCATAGCCGGCGGGGAAAAAGCTGAAAGGATAATAAATCATCTCGAGCACCGCGGCAGTTCCTCCCGGTGCGATGGAGAGGTTGCGCACGTACTCCATTCGGTCGTCGGTGAAGTGGAACAGCCGCTGGAAGGCGAGGGTACTCTTGTCGCGAACTGCGAGATATACAACTACAAAGAACTCGCGGGAGAGCATGACTTCAACGTTGAGAACGACGCCGAACTCCTGCTAAAGCTGCTCGACGACGAAGGCGTGGAGAAGACGTTAGAACTGGTCGACGGCATCTACGCCTTCGCCTACCGCAACAACGGGAAAACCTTCCTCGCGCGCGACCTGCTCGGCGTTAACCCTGTTTGGTATTCTGAAGAGCCGTTCGCCTACGCCTCCGAGAAACAGGCCTTGGAAAAAGAAGGGCTCGACGCGCGCGAGCTCCATCCACGCCACGTCCTTGTCTACAGCCATGAGGAAGAGACGCTGGAGACGCGGCAGCGCGACTTCTTCGAAATCAACGAGAAGGAGCGCAGCGTGGAAGAGAACGCGGAAAAGGTGAAGGAGCTGTTCCTGGAAGCAGTCGAGAAACGGGTGCCTGAAACTGAACTCGGGCTACTGTTTTCGGGAGGACTTGACTCAACACTCATCGCCGCAGCTCTCCAGGAACTCGGGAAAGAGTTCACCTGCTACACCGCGGGAATCCAGCACGGCAACGTCAACGCTCCCCGGGACGTTGAGTGGGCGGAGGAAGTTGCGGAAGAGATGGACTTGGAGCTCGAGGTCTACGAAGCAGATTTAGACGAGGTCGAGCAGAAGTTAAAGGATACCACGGACTGGATTTCCTCGACGAGCGTCGTCAAGAACGGCGTGGCACTTCCGTTCGACTTCGCCCTGATGCGAAAACCCGAGGTTTTCAGCAGCTCCAGAAACTCTGAAGGAGTTTCTTCGCGAGAGAAGGTTGTTATGAGCGGCCTCGGCTCGGAGCAGCTTTACGCGGGATACAGCCGACAGCAGGGCTACCTGAACAAAGACTGTCTTTCAGGGCTGCGCGGAATGTTCGAACAGGACCTCTACCGCGACAATGTTATCGCGTTCCGGAACGGTTACGAGCTCCGCGTTCCGTTCCTTGACCACGACCTGATTGAGCACGCGCTTACAGTTCCCGGCGAGCAGAAGGTCAGTGACGGCTACAGGAAGTACGTTCTGAGAAGGGCAGCGGAGAAGCTCGGCGTGCCTGAAGATGTTGCGTGGCGGAAGAAAACCGCGGCCCAGTACGGCAGCAACTTCGACAAGGCGATTTCCCGGCTAGCGAAGGACAATGGTTTTGAACACAAGCAAGAGTACCTGAACTCGTTTAGAGAGAAGCATAATAGGAAGCTCGCCGCTCTGACATCCGGGGGAAAGGACTCCAACGCAGCGCTCTACAGGATGGAGAGGAGGAACAACGAAATCTCCTGCCTTGTCAATGTACACTCGGAGAACAGGGACAGCTACATGTTCGACTCGAAACAACTCGAAGTGGTCGAAGAACAGTCGGAAAAGCTCGGTATTCCGCTCATAGTCGCAGATACAGAGGGCGAGAAAGAGAAGGAGCTTGAAGACCTCGAGAACGGCCTCCGGGCCGCAAAGAAGGAGTACGGTGTTGAAGGAGTCGTCGCCGGCGCGCTCGCATCCACCTATCAACGCGACCGTGTAGACCGTGTGGCGGAAAAGGTCGGATTGAAGGTTTTCACCCCGCTCTGGAGGGAGAACCAGGAGAACTACCTCCGCTGGCTGATAGAAGAAGGCTTCCAAGTTGAGATTACGAGCGTTGCGGCCCGGGGGCTTGAAGAACGGTGGGAGGGAGAGGTTCTCGACGAGGATTCTGTTGAGGAGCTGATAGAGCTTTCCACCGAGTACGGCTTCAACGCAGCGGGAGAGGGCGGCGAGTACGAGACCCGTGTCTTGGAGTTCCCTGAGCAGCTTCGACAGCTATAATAGGTTTCGAACACAACTACCCTGGTATATGAGTCAGGGCAGGATCCGTGAAATCGGCTCAACGTTTCTCGACGAAAAAGCTGCTGAGATGGAGGAGTTCTGGCAGAAACTTCTGGAAAGAGGAAGTGTAGAGCCAATGGACGGCGGTGTAGCCATGGCTCCTGCTGCGGCTGACGTGGAAGAGTTCGCCCGGGTTACGGGAGATGACAACTACGCCCACGTAAAAGGCGCGGCACAGGAGCAGAGCAGAGAACTGGCAGAGATGCTCGAAGGATCCACGCAGTACACCGAGCCGGAAGTCCCGGAAGGATTTGAGGATGCGGGAGAGTACCGTCCGCTCCAGCAGGGTGCTCTGACTCCTACAGCAATCGCCTACGACCCGCGACTTGGTTTCGACGGACTGTTAACCGACCTTGAACTCTCGTTCCGTGAACCGGTCTTCGCCGGAACCTCGCGGGAAAACGCGGATAGAACCGAGATTTTGAAGAACGGGGAAGGCTATGATGTAACCGCGGTCAATCCCTGGATTGGTGAGCCATACACTCCGACCGTTGTAGACTACGAAGTAGAAAGGGAAGGCGACTTCACAGAGGAGAACAGGCGCCGGGTCGCGCTGCTCAACGCGCTTGTGGCCCGCGAACCTCTGGAGAACGACAGAAGCCCTCGGGATGGAGATGTATTCCACGAGGCCGAGGCAGATTATCCTTCTGAGGTAATGGACGGCTCTTCCGTGGAGTACAGGGAAGACTCTCAGCAGGCCACAGATACGGCGCTTGGCCCGCTTAAAATATTTGAAGTGGATGAAGAGATGGAGTCTGGAAGCTTCTCGTATACTGAAACCTATATCGACGCCGAAGTTTAGAGCGCCACGTCTATCAGGAAGCCGAGTAACAGGGCTACCGTTACTATAAGCTGGACAGCTGTCGAAGCTAAAAGCCCTGCGGTCGAGTAAGCCGCGGCTTTGACACTTTCCTCCATCTTCTCGGTCCTGTAGAACTCAATCAGGAATACAGTCAAAGCGACTCCGAGAAGCATTCCTGCCGGGCCGGCGACGAAGAAGAGCAGGAGACCTGCGAAAGCGGATGCGATAGCTGTCTTCGTTGAGGCGCCACCCATCTTGGCTGAGATAGCGCCGGCAAAGTAGTCCGCGAGGAACGCTCCTACACCGATTAGAACCGCGAACAATGTAAAGAAGAAGCCTGGCTCGCCAAAGCCGGTACTCCAGTAGTAGAGAGCTACGCCGGCAACCGACAGCAGCGCTCCCGGCATCATAGGCGTCAAGCTGCCGATCACACCCAGCAAAAGCAGCAGAACCGCCGCCACCAAAAACAAGTCGGCCATGTATTGAATTGAGACTCGCAGTAAAAAAGAGTTCGAAAGCCATGCAAAGCATGGCTTGGGCGTGCTCAAACTTCGCCATTAAGTTTGGGCCAGACGGGATTTGAACCCGCGACCACTTGGTATCTTAGCCTGAGGCCTTCCAGCCTAAAGTTCAGTAAGGCTCCACTCTCGGCGTGCGCCTCGAGTCCGTTTTGTCTTCGGAAGCGATGCTCCAGAGGAGCATGGCTTGGAGCGTGCCGCACTGGGCGACTGCAGGCGTAAGAGCCAAGCGCTCTGCCAGACTGAGCTACCGGCCCGCGTCAGTAGGGTTGTCGCTCATGTAGAAA
>JBDGSK010000017.1:0-11262 GCA_042217575.1 Candidatus Nanohaloarchaea archaeon
ACCGAAATATAGCCGTATATGCGGCGTCCGGGATTTGAACCCGGGTCACCGGCTGTCTTCCTCTTTGGCAGATCCTTCTGACGCCGAACGCTGTGAGGCGTGGAACCTCAGTGAGCGTGAGCGGGAAGGGCTCGCCGCTAAGGTGGAAGGCCGGGGTCTTAGCCACTGGACCAACGCCGCAAGTCCGTGTACAGTGACATTCCGGTGTTAGCTTCTTAAAATACTCGGAGGTTCAGAGATCCTGTCTCATAAAGACTGCGTAGGCGGCGGAGAACATGAGCATGGTTTCGCTGAGGAGGAAGACCAGGTAGCCTATGCCGGCGCTGAGGCTTTCCCAGACGCCAGGTTTGAGGCCTGTCTCTGAGCTGTAAGAGGTTCCCAGCATCTTTTTGACGAAGTTCCGGTAGCTGGTGGATGGTGAGAACCGGGAGATTTTCTCTCTGAAGGCCTTGCGTTTCTGGATTATATCCTGTCTGCGCTGTGCTTCATTGCTCTGTACTTCTGCCGCCATATCTCCGTATGCTGTGGTTCTTTGCTGTACAGCTCCCTGGTCGATTTTCATGGGGTATATAAAGTCGGCGGCGAAGCCTGCGATGAACGGTGTGGCGATGAAGATCAGGAGCGTGACCATTCCGGCGATAAGGGAGCGCCAGCTGGAGCGGAAGATCGTGGAGTAGAGTGTTCCCAGGCCGAAGAAGAAGGCCATGTATACTACGCTGCCCTGCCACATGAACATTATCCTGTAGACCTCCTGCATCGTTGGCAGTGCCCCGGTGAGATATATTGCGAGGCCGGAAGAGGCTGTGAAAGCTATCAGCAAGGCGAGGGCGACCGTGAACAGTCCTGCGGCGAACTTGCCGTTGATGACCTCGTCGCGGTAGACAGGGTATGATAGCAGCAGTTCTATGGTTCCTTCTTCGCGTTCTCTGGAGACAGAGTCATAGCTCAGGAGAAGGGCGAGCACCCCGGCGGCCAGCGGCAGGTTGAAGCTGACCATTATCTCGAAGACGTCGACCAGTGAGGGCTTTTCCGGTATATCTCCTCTGAAGCCTTCCTGGCGGAAGTTTTCCATCCTCTGATTGTAGTTCTGGACGCCGAGGTAGACAGAAGCCAGGGAGAGCAGGAGGAAGAGACCCATTATCAGCAGAAACTTTTTGCTGGAGAAAGTGTCTTCCAGTTGCTTCCTGCCGATGTCCCACATCGATCCCATCTATCCGCCACCGGTAAGGTTCAGGTACGTTGTTTCCAGGGTTTCCTCCTGCAAATCTACGGACTTCACGCCGGCTCCGGCTTCGACGAGGCGCTCTACCAGTTCTGTTCTGAGGTCTTCCTCCGCCACTATCTTAATCGTTGAGTCGTGGAATCTGTACTCGGCGTTAAATTCTTCGAGGGCTTCCGAGGCAGCGTCCCTGTTCTCAACTTCTATGGATATGTGGACGTCAGATCCGTCGAGGCTGCTGAGTTCCTCTCTCGTTCCGCAGGCTGCAACTTTCCCGTCTTTCAGTATTGCAAACCTGTTGCAGAGCGAGTCGATCTCTGTGGTTATGTGTGAAGAGATCAGGAGTGTTTTCCCTCTCTCCCTGTTTACCTGCCGGGCCAGATCCTTGAACTGTTTCTTTCCCTGCGGGTCAAGTCCTGTGGTGGGCTCGTCGTAGATTATGATTTCAGGATCCTTGATGAGTGACTGTGCAATCCCGAGACGCTTCTTCATGCCGGTCGAGAACTCTCCTACCTTTCTATCCGCGGCATCTTCCAGCTTGACAAGTTCCAGAAGTTCCTCGATGTCAGGGTCTTCATCGGTCAGTTCCGTGAAGAACTTGAGGTTCTGTCGGGCAGTCATGTCTTCATAGAAACTTATGTCGGAGGGGAGATAGCTTATCTTCTTCTTGATATTCTTGCCGTGGTCGTGTTCCGCGCCCTGTATGCTTATCTTACCGCTGTCCTGTCTTAACAGTCCGATGATTGTCTGGAAGAGAGTGGTCTTGCCGACACCGTTCGGCCCCAGTATGCCGAAGATCTCTCCTTCCCGGACTTCAAGATCGATACCTTTGAGGACTTCAAGGTCTCCGTAGCTTTTCCTCACGTTCTCAAGCTCTATAGCAGGAATCCTTCATCACCTCCTGCCGAACTTCCTGTAGACGACCACGAGCATTCCGAAGCTGAGCAGCATCAGGAAAACTCCGATGTACCCCATCTTGCTCTTCTGTTTTACGTTTACCCTGAGCTGGACAGGCTCCTCCAGAGAAGCTTCATTCGAGGAAACCGATATGTCGACGAAAAAGTCTCCTGTCTGGGCGTTTTCCGGTACTTCGACTGTCAGCATAGCCCGGCGTCTATCCCTGTATTCCAGGGTCTGGAACCGGGAGGGATTGAGTTCGTACTCCCAGCCGTCCGGGACCGCTATGTTGAACGTCACGTTCCTGAGCTCCGGGCCTTCTCTTTCAACGCCGTAGAAGCCTGCGCCGTTTGTCACCGTGACAGGCATCTGGATCTTTCCTCCAGGCGAAACCTGTTTGAACCGTTCATCGATATCCATGGATATCTCCTTCTCCACCTCTCTTCCCCTGACCTCAACCTTGAAGGTTTCAGATAGTTCAGTACCTTTGCCTGCGGTCAGGCGCAGTACATGAGTTCCGATTCTGGCAGTTTCCGGTACGCTGACCGTTGCAGTGACAGAGTTCTGCTCTCCTGCAGGTATGTAGACATCCGTGACGTTGAAGTTCTGGAAGCTGTACGAGACTTTCAGCGATGAATTAGTTTCATATCCCAGACTGTAGCTCTGGTTTACGAACCCGGTATTTTCCAGTGTCAGAGGTATATCCGCCGACTCTCCCTGCTGGATTATGAGGTTTTCAGGCGTAGATGAGGTCATCGTGCCCGAGGAGAAGATGTCTTCAGTCGAGCTTATCGAGAGTTTCACGAACCGTCCCTGGTCGCTGTGTCCTGTCGAGACTATCTCTATGGATGTGTTGGCGGAAAGCCGGAAACTTTCTCCCACAGACTCGTAGATATCGATCCCCTGGATCTCCTTGATAACCAGGAAGGAAGTGTCTGTCCACCGGCCTATCGTCAAAGAAGTGTCGCCGTTCGACGCCCCGTACCTTACCTCGTAGTCCTGGAAGCTTAATTTTTCACCGTAGCCAAGCCGTGTCTGCTGTGTGGTGGCGGAAACTGTTGAGATAGAAAGCACCAGTAAAGCTGCGAAAATGGTCAGCCGCGGTTTCATCTAAACTGTTATTCGCAGCAGCGGCTTTTTTAATTGAGGCAGGATTGTTCGATGGGAACCGAACACCTACCGGAAGACATCGGCCTCAGAGATTGCGTCTTCAGCTTCCTCCAGTACTTCGACGACTTTCTCTTCTTCAAGTTCGACAGTCTCCGGGAAGTAGTACCTCAGCGGATCCGTATCCGTCGAGGGCACGGCCAGTATAAAGTCGCCGTCACGGAAATAATCGGCCTGGTGACGCGGTTCTTCGCGGTTGACACCTATCTCCCCGACCTTCTTCGTGAGAGGGAGATTGTAGCCGAACAACTGCCGCGGACTTCTTGCCTCGAAAAGCTCGCCGTCTGCAGCGTAGTCGTGGAAAAGTTGCTCGAACGTGGATTCGTCGATATCCTGCTGCCAGGACGCCGTGTACTGGAAGTCTTGCTCAGGCTCGATCGACCCGAATCCCTGTGTGCTGGCGGTTTCGATGTAAAGCACCGGGTCATCCTCTGGAACCTCGTAGTGGCTGAAACCGATGCCGAGTGCTGGCGTTTCGTCGTGGTCTTCCATAGAATTCCAGGGTCAGGAGAACTTTAAGTATATGCTGAGGAAGGGAACTGTTTTGAAGCTTCAGCCTGAAAAACGCTGTATGAAAGAAGGGGAAGAGTACGAGGACTACCTTGTCGACAAGGCAAAGGAGCTTCTCAGGGAGGACATGGAAAGCAGCGCAGAAGTAGACTCGAAAATCGAGAAGCCGGAGATGAAGAATAAGCAGAACCAGCTGGACGAGAAAGCCGAAAAGGAATCAACCTCGGAGATCCCCTACACTTTCGACCCCCGGGAGATAGAGTTCCTTGCGGAAAACAGGAAGGAGATGACCAACGAAGAGCTTGAAGAGTTCCTGAGAAAGGACTCTGATGTACACGAAAAACTGGAGGATGTTGATGAGTGGAACGGCTTCTCGCGCTGGGAAGAACGTTTCATGGTTCAGAACCACAACTCAAAGTCGCCGGGCGAGATCGCCGAGGAACTTGACCGGGATGAGGACGAGGTAGAGCTCAAGATGCGTATGCTCGGTCTCCAGCCAGAGGTGTAAGGGCATGGATAGAGACGAGCTCCGGGACAAGGCGATTGAAGAGACGAGAGAGGAGCTGGGAGGTGATGTAGACCGTGTCAAGATGGCGTCGAAGGCTGTCAAAATACTTGACAGGTACGAAACATCCTTCAGGGAACAGATGGAAGACTTCCGTGACTGGTACTCGCTGCACTTCCCCGAACTGGTCGAGGAGATATCGGACGACGAACACCTGGTAAAAATACTTGACAGAGGTCTTGAACGGAGCGAGCTCGACGCCTTCGAATCGATGGCGGACGACTCGACCGGTTCGGAACTGAGGGAAAAAGACCTTGAGATGCTTGAAGAAGTATTCGAGGATCTGAAGCAGAGCCGGGAGATAACCGGACGCCTCGAAAAGTACATCCGTGAAGTGGTAGAGGATGAGATGCCTAATCTCGGAACACTTCTCGGCCCTCTACTTGCTGCGCGCCTGGTTTCGCTCGCCGGAGGACTTGAAGATCTTGCGAAGAAGCCGTCTTCCACCATCCAGGTGCTGGGCGCGGAGAAAGCGCTTTTCCGGTATCTTCACGGAGAGGGAACTCCTCCGAAGCACGGCATCCTGTTCAAGCATAGCTTCGTGAACACCCTTCCTGAGGACAGACGCGGCAAGATGGCGCGTTTTATCGCGAACAAGGCAGCGATGGCGGCCCGGCTTGACTTCTACGGCGACAAGCAGAGAGGCGATGAACTGCGGGCAGAGTGCCAGGAAAAGTTCCAGGAACTGAAGGAGGGTTAGGATGGAAGAGATTCAGCCAGGAATCTTTAGACAGGGAGACAAACTCTTCACAGAAGCCGCCGTCGACGAAAATGTTTACGGCGAACAGCTGAGACAGGTCGACGGAGAAACTTTCAGGCAGTGGAAGCCTTCACGTTCCAAGGCCGGCGCGGCAGTCATGAAAGATGTAGACCTCGGGATCGAACACGAGTCGGAGATACTCTACCTCGGTGCAGCGTCAGGGACCACGGTATCCCATTTCTCGGATATAGCAGATGATGGCTTCATAGTCGCAGTTGAATACTCTGAAACCGTAATACAGGATCTCGTGAAGCTGGCAGAGCAGCGTGAGAACATCGCGCCCGTACTCGGAGACGCACGGAAACCAGAAGGGTACAGCGAGTACATCGACAAGGTCGACATCGTTTTCCAGGATATCTCCCAGCGCGACCAGGCATCGATCTTCCTGAGAAATGTGGAGCGATTCCTGGACGAGGACGGAACAGCTCTTCTCGCGGTGAAAGCACAGTCCATTTCCTCGACGCAGAACCCGGAAGAAGTATTTGAAGAAGTCAAAGAAGAACTATCCGGGGAACTTGAAATTGTCGAGGAAACGCGCCTGGAGCCTTACGAGACCGACCACCTTTTCCTAAAGATGAAGAAGAAATAGAGCGGGAGGAAAGTCGCAGGAACCCGGCGAAATTCACGCCCTCGGCATCAGGTCACTCAGTTTTCTGCCGATGGTATTTTCTTTCACGCCCTCGGTGTCGACATAGTTGGGCCTCTCGCAGCAGTCGGCATGCCTGTTCAGGGTCGCTATAGCCCCCATGACAGCGTGTTTGCCGGGCAGTACGTGTTTTTCCTCCCTTCCCCCACAGTTGGCACATCGGAACTGAACCATTTCTTTGACCTCCAGGCCAGTATTGCCGCCACTTGTTTTATAAACGAGCGAAGGATGTGCCGGTAGTTCCGGTAGAAAGATCTATTCCTCTTTCAACCAGTCGTAGCCCTCGTCTTCCAACTTGTGGGCAAGTTCAGGGCCTCCAGACTTCACGAGTTCGCCGTCGATCATCACGTGTACATGATCTGGCTCCACGTGATCGAGGATGCGCTGGTAATGCGTTATCATCAGCATGCCGCGATCCTCCGCTGCAAGCTTCTTGACTCCTCGCGCAACAACTTTCAGTGCGTCGATGTCAAGCCCGGAATCGA
Organism: Candidatus Nanohaloarchaea archaeon; assembly: GCA_042217575.1. Classification (GTDB taxonomy): domain Archaea; phylum Nanohalarchaeota; class Nanosalinia; order Nanosalinales; family Nanosalinaceae; genus JBDGSK01. The sequence goes on from JBDGSK010000017.1 coordinate 6,250, forward strand.
TCTCGTCCAGGATAGCGTACTCGGGCTGGAGAACAGCCATCTGCAGGATTTCGTTGCGTTTCTTTTCGCCACCGGAGAAGCCTTCATTCAGGTAACGCCTCGCGTACTCCTCATCCATTTCAAGCATCTCGAGCGCGCTCTCCATCTTCTCCCGGAACTCACCTCTTGAGATAGGATCTCTGTCTTCTTCCTCTCTTCGGGCGTTCAGCGCCTCCTTCAGGAACTCGGAGACGGTTATGCCTGAGATCTCGCTTGGGTACTGGAACGCGAGGAAAAGACCTTCACGCGCCCTCTCATCTGTCTCCGCGTCGGTGACGTCTTCGCCATCGACAAGCACTTTTCCGGCGTCGATATTATACTGCGGGTTGCCCATGAGCGCCTTGCACAGAGTGGATTTTCCGGAGCCGTTCGGACCCATCAACGCGTGAATCTCGCCGGGCTCTACTTCAAGCGATACTCCTTTCACGATCTTTTCATCTTCAACAGAAACTTCGAGATCTTTTACTTCTAAGCTCACTCGAAAATCACCTTCTCTGATTTTCTGTGTGACCCACAGCATCCTTCCATGGATGCTGTTTGAACAGGTTTCGTACGAAACCTGTGACGATAAACTCTGTTTGAGTTTAGGTTCATAGAGATTAGGTCGGCCTAAACTTTCTTAACTTATTCCTGCGCCAGGGCTTCCTGCGCCGTCTTCAGGCCGAGCATCGCGCACTTCATCCGCATCGGTGAAACATCGATGCCGAGCTTTTCCAGCATCCATTCCCGGTCAAGTTCAAGAACTTTTTCAACGCTCATGCCGCAGATCTTCTCAGAGACTATAGAGGCTGCAGCAGTGCTGATAGCGCAGCCGTCTGTCTCATGGCTCACTTCCCGGATCTCTCCGTCTTCAACCTTAACGTATACAGTTGTATCGTCTCCACAGCTCGGATTTTCAGCCTCTGCCACGAAGTCGGTGTCGAGCGAGCCTTCGTTCCTCGGGTTCCTGTAGAGGTCGAGGATTTCATCCCTGTACATCCCTGAAAACCTCCTGCGCCTTTTCAACCGCCGCCACAAGTTTCTCGACGTCTTCTTCTGTGTTGTAGAGATACGGTGAGGCGCGTACCGCACCCGTTACATCCAGCTGCTCCATCAGTGGCTGGGCGCAGTGGTGACCGGCACGGACCGCGACACCTTCAGAGTTCAGTACCTCGGCGACGTCATGCGGATGCAGTTCCTCGATATTGAAGGATGCAACCATCGCGTCTTCCGGCGAGAGAACATTTACGCCCTCTAACTCTCTGAGGGCTTTGATAGCCTTCCCGGTCAGCTCTCGGTCGTGGCTCTCTATCTCATGCATCCCGACCTCTTCAAGGTAGTCGATTGCGGCGGCGAGGCCTACAGCTCCCGCAACGTTTTCGGTGCCGGCCTCGAAACGTCCTGGCGGCCTCTCGTACGAGACCTCGCTCTTGGCCACCTTTGAAATCATCCCGCCGCCTACCTGGTAGGGCTGCATCTGCTGCAACAGTTCCTTCCTGCCGTAGAGTATCCCTGTGCCGGCTGGGCCCAGCATCTTGTGCCCTGAGAAAGCCATGAAGTCAACACCCAGCTCTTTCACGTCTACCGGCATGTGTGGAACGCTCTGGGCCGCGTCAAGCACAACGATAGCGTCGTTTTCGTGAGCCAATTCGATTATATCTTCAACCGGGTTCTCCGCCCCGAAGACGTTGGAGACGTGAGATATAGCAACCAGGCCGGTATCGCCGTCTATCTGCTCTCTCGCGGACTCTACCGATAGCTTTCCGGCTTCCGACTCAATGTAGCGGGTCTCTCTTCCCTCTTTGTTTGCCTTCCGCCTCCACGGCAACTGCTCGGAGTGGTGCGCCATCTCAGAGACCACGACATCTCCTTCAAACTCAAGCGATTCCGCGACAAGGTTTTCCGCCTCGGTCGTGTTCCTGACAAAGACCACTTCATCAGTTGAAGCACCCACGAAGTCGGCAACCGTCCTTCGCGCGGAACGATAACTTTCCGTCGCACTGCCCGCAAGATCGTAGAGCCCCCTGCCGACGTTGGCGTTATTCTTTTCGTAGAACTCCTTTACCGCGTCGATTACCTGCCGAGGTTTCTGGGATGTCGCGGCGTTGTCAAGGTAGACCAGATCCTCGCGTTCCCGGAAGATCGGAAAGTCCTCCCTGAGTTTTTCCGGCTTCATAAGGGCTTGTTGGAGCTGAAAGTTTTTTAGTACATCTAACCGAGGAGCCCGGAAAAGTATCCCTGGAAAGACTTCAAGCGTTCAGTTATCGTCTCTCCAAATCCTTCCGCCTCTTCTGCCGCCTCTCCCCGGGCACGTTCCTCACCTGTCACTGTCTGCCGCCAGGTTCCTCTCTGAAACCACAGATACGCGATGACAGCTCCTGCAACGTTCGAGATGAAGAATGCAGCCCAGACGCCCTCCGTCCCGAATCTTAGAGCTCCGAAATACGCCAGCGGCAGCCTGATAACGCCAAGCGTGGCGATCGATATCGCAGCTGCTGTGAAAGTCTTCCCGGCGCCTCGAAAGCTGCCGTTGTAGGAGCGCAGCACGCCCATAAAGCCGAAGCTGAAGGCAACGTACCTCAGGAATTCCGTGGCGATGCCGGCTATCTTTCCGCTGGTGGTGAAGACGTCTGCTATCTGGTGCGCAGAGACGAAGGTCAGTACTCCGAGAGCTGACAGGATCAGGAAACTGTACTTTGCGCCGTCGAACGCAGTTCTGCCGGCACGTTCATAGTTTCCCGCCCCGAGATTCTGGCCTGTCATCGACTCAACACCTCTCCCTACTGCTGCAGCGGGAAGAAATATCATGGAAAACACGCGGACACCGATCCCGAATCCTGCGACTACCGGATCCGCGAAAGTCGTACCTACAACCGCTACAACCGCATTGACCGAAATTGAGCGCCCCGTGCCCTCCACAGACGCCGGCACGCCGATATGCATCATCTTCTTGAAGAACCCAAAGTCTGGCTTCATGTCGGAAAGAGATATCTCGATGCCTTTCCGCCCGGAGAAAAGTATCGCGATACCTGCTGCCACCGCAAGCGACCTGGATAGCACTGTTGCGATAGCTGCGCCCTCCACTCCCATCCGGGGAACCGGCCCCCAGCCGAAGATGAACACCGGATCGATAACGATGTTGAGTACGACCGTTCCGAGCATCAAGAGCATAGGAGTCAAAGTATCTCCAAAACCTCGCATCAGCGACTGGAAGACAAGGAAGCCGAACATGGAGAACAGCCCCAGCGATATTATCTGGAGGTAGCCCTGAGCCGAGGTCGCAACTCTTCCTGTGGCGCCCAGCAGATGCACAATATCGCCTATAAACAGGTAGCCGACAACCCCGAGAATTACAGAAGCCAGGGCGCTGAACGCTACGGTCTGCGATGCCGCGTAGTCAACTTTCTCACGGTCTCCAGAACCTTCAAACTGCGCGACCAGAACGCTTCCCGCGACCGCCAACCCCATGCCTAACGAAATCAGGAAGAACACAAGCGGAAACGCAAAAGTTATCGCAGCAAGCGCCTCGCCGCTGTACTGGCCGAGCCAGAACGTGTCCGCCAGGTTGTACATTGTCTGCAGCAGGTTGATCACGATTACAGGTAGCGAAAGATAGAACAGGTTCTTCCCCACCGGGCCGTTCAACAGGTCGAGTTCTTCCTTCGACTTGAACTGGCTCTCAAACCAGTTCCCTGCGGCTGAAAAGCTCTGGCTCAGTTTCTCGAAAACCACGTATCAGCTGCCCGGCGAATACTTAAAAACCAGCGCGGTTACCGGCAGCTCACCGACTTTTCTCGTCAAGCTTTCGCTGAACTTCTTCCCTGATTGAATCTTTCAGCCCGGGAAGCGAGATTTCACGCATGACCGGCTCGAAGAATCCCTTCACAACCAGTCGCTCAGCCTTCTCCTCGGGAAGTCCGCGAGTCTCAAGATAGTGTTGCATATCCCTCTCGACCGTTCCTGCTGCGGCTGCGTGTGAAGCCTCCACATCCGGGTTCTCAATCATCAGCTTCGGCGATGCGTCCGATTCCGCCTTCTCCGACAGCATCAGCGTCTCCTGATCCTGGAAGCTGGAAGTGTCTTCTGCAGATGTCTCGACCTTCTGAAGTCCCTCGTACAGACTTCTCGCTTTATTGTCTACTACGCTCCGCGAGTCCATGTCGCACTTGGTATTGTCGCCGATGTGCCGGACGTGAAGCGAGATGTCGTGATGCTGCTCGCCGACAGGGTACCAGACACCGGTGTTCTCCGTTTCCGAGGAGTCGCCCTTCAGCACGGTCTCGATCTTCGTCCGGTTAAGCTCGCCCTCGAAAATCCCGTTCAGCCAGTCAATGCTACCGTAGTCTTTTGTTATCGCCTTCCTGCGGCTGTAGGAGAAGTCGCCAGGCTTTTCAATCGCGCCGTACTGGACGCTGGCGTTCTCCCCGACGTATATCTCGGTGAACGATGTGTTGAAGCCTCCGCATTCCGTTTTCTCAGTGACCGAAACGCTGGAGTTCTTCTCCGCCTCAACCACGAGATGCGTCATGGCTGCGCCGCCGCTTGAATATTCAAGATTGACCTCAGACTTTCCGGATGCCTTAACGTAAACTAAGCTGTTGAAGTTTGCTGCGTGGACTGCGTTCAACCGATTCTCATCCGGCTTGACGAGGTCAAAGATTTTTCCCCCGGCTTCCTCAAATGCTTCTTCGCCGGTGAAAACTTCGACTTCGCCCTCCGTCTCGATTCCACGCTCGAGTTCCCCTGGCTCGATCTCGGCCTTGACTTCCGGGTAGCGGGTCCAGGTCCTTCCCGGCGTTCTGATGGATTCCGGCATCTCAAGTTCGGAAACTGCCTTTCTGGCGTCTTTCTTTATCTGCCTCAAAGTCATCCGAGAGAACCCTCCATCTCAAGTTCTATCAAACGGTTTAGCTCGACCGCGTACTCAAGCGGCAGCTCCTTCGCGATCGGTTCGATGAAGCCTCTTACAATCATCTCCTTGGCTTCCTCCTCTTC
>JBDGSK010000018.1:0-12851 GCA_042217575.1 Candidatus Nanohaloarchaea archaeon
CGTTCATGACTTTGACAGGTGCCAGAAAAATGGATTCTGAAAAACTCGAGTTGGTGGCTTTTTCTGACACTCACGGCCAGCACCGGCTGGTCTACGATGTTCCGGAGGGGGACGTCCTGGTTTTTGCGGGCGATATGACTGAGCATGGAAGGATCGCGGAAGTAGAGGATTTCGCGGACTGGATGGGCGGTCTGGAGCATGACTTGAAGGTGGCAGTGGCCGGCAATCATGACTACTGCTTTGAAGATTACAGGCGCGGCGAAGCGGTGGAAGCGCTGGAGGATAACGGGATAGTTTACCTGGAAAATGGTTCTGTAGATTACAGAGGCGTCACTTTCTACGGCAGCCCCTACAGCAATACTTTTGACGAGTACGTTTTCAACGAGGGTTTCGGCAATATCCCGGATCGGGCAGATGTTGTAATTACTCACGGCCCTCCAAGGGGAATGCTTGACGAACTTGGAGATTACGGCCATATAGGTTGTGAAGAGCTTAAAAAGGCTCTTGAAGGCAGAGATCTTGAAGCGCATATCTTCGGACATGTCCACCAGCAACATGGAAGAAGCGGCGACAGCTACAATGTCTCGGTTGTGGATACTTCTCTAACGGTTTCCGAGAAGCCTGTCGAGCTGGAGATCGATCTTTAGACGTTAGGAAATTATAAGTTTCTGGAGCTGCAAGCATCTTCCATGGTAACTGACAGCCTGGAAAACTTGCTTGAAAGCCTGAAGGAGAGCTTGCTTGGCAGCAAGTACGAGTGCCAGAAGTGCGGTGACCGGTTCCGAGGCAATAGAGATTCCTGTCCGAGTTGCGGCCACACCGTGTTCAGACCGGTAGAGTGACTCAGTGTAGAGTGCCGTCTCTTTTGTCGACATCGTATGCGAACAATGCGTATCCGACCTTGACAGGCGAGTAACCGGTTTCCTCAGCTATCTCCCTTATAGGCTGCATCATCCTGACATAGTCGTCGGCGTCGAAAGATTCTTTCCGCTCGTTGAAGTATCCGAAACGTTCAAGCGAAGCCCAGACTCGAGTATCGACCACAGCATGTCTGTCCGGATTCAACGCGGCTAGAACGCATGATGCAGTAGGCGCCTTGAAACCTTTCAGCGAGGAGATCAGAGCAATCTTGGAGAAGTCGTCCTCAATTTTTAGAACGTTTTCCGTGACTTTCAGGCAGCGGTCTTCAGGGTTGTTATTAACATGGTACGCGCTACGCGTGGAGGACTCGTAAGCAATATCGTAGAGCTGTTCTCGTGTCAGGAAGCCCTGTTCCCTGTACTTTTCTCCGAACTCTTCGAGCTTTTCCGGCAGCACGCCCTGCGTTTCGCTGTAGCGGGCAAGATATTTTCCAACCGTTTCGGCGTCCATGCCCTGTTTTTGGAGAAAAAGTTTGATTTAGCTTTCAGGTTACTCTCAAGTTTTCGTCATCGGAGACTAACAAAAATCTATTTAATGGTTGAGGTCGCGGACAAGTATAAACAAGTGTAAGTTTATGGCGCAGACGAACGAATCAGGAGGTCCAGCAGAATTGGACATCCTGAACCTTCAATCCGGAGTCGTCAGCCAGCTTTCTAACAGGGATGACCAGCCCTACGACCTCGGGATGCACGAAGACCACTACGAACAAGTCGAAAACCCGGGATTCTCGCGCGAGTTCATGGAGGTTGCGGCGGAACCGCTGTTCCAGGACTTCTCGACAGGACGCCCCAACTACACGACTGACCCTGACACGGAACTGCTTGAGGGCGACTTCGAGATAATCCGCAACTTCAGTGACTATGTCCAGAAGCACGCGACAAGCATAGCTCACCCTGCTGATATCGACGTCAAGATGCAGTTCCTGCAGGACTACATAGGAAGCGACCGCGAGGAGAGAGCCGCGAGATACGCGATGGAAGTCGCGAGAAGGCTTGAGCCTGAAGGCGACGTATCCGCTGTTGAAGGCGTCCAGCTGACCACGCCATACGACTTCCGTGATGTTATGGAGGTGCTTGATGAGCACGGCTACGAAGAGCTTCCGGAGGCGGAAGACGCTGACGTGTTCATCAGTTACGGCCCGGACAGGATGTCATTCACGGAGGAAGAGTTCGAGGAGGCGTACGAAATCAGAAACGCGTTGAACACTCGTTACCAGGAGCGCGACTACGTGAACAAGGGCGAACCGCCTGTAATGGAGATACTATCGGAGGACGAATAAACTATGCCAAACAACGACGACGAACTTGAACTGGATCCATGGGGATCCGTTGAAGTTGACGAAGACGACCAGGAAATCTTTGACCAGTTCGGGATCGATGAATGGGATGAAGACGAGTTCCCTGAGTTCGATCACCGGCTCTCGGATCGCGGAATGATTATCGGCCACCGCGACTTCGACCGCGTCTACGACGAGATGGAGGACGGAGAGTTCATCAACATGACAGGGATCGCATCTTCAGGAGATCTGCACATGGGGCACAAGGTCGTGCTCGACCTCTTCACCTATTTCCAGGATCAGGGCGCGGAGACATACTTCGCGGTTGCCGACCTCGACGCGTTAACGACCCGGGACGACATTCACAGTCTTGACGACGTTGAGGAAAGCGTGGTCAACAACCTTGCGAACGCCATGTCGCTCGGGGTCGACCCTGAGAACATCTACCTGCAGAGCCAGAAAGGCGGGAACTACAAGAACCTCGCGTTCGAGTCCGGCGACGCCATGACCTTCAACGAGTTCGAATCAACTTACGGCGTTGAAGAAGGAGACACACTCGGGAAAGCTTCCGGAGTTATGCTCCAGATGGCGGATATTCTTCACCCGCAGCTGCCGGAGAATGAGGGAGAGATGCCGTCGATTACCGGTGTCTCGCTCGACCAGGATCCGCACATGAGAACTGTCCGTGATGTCGCAAGGAAGCTGCCGTACGACTTTGAGGCTCCTTCCTCAATCTACATCGCGCAGCAGGCAGGACTCCAGGAGGGCAAGAAGATGTCCTCCAGCGAACCGGAGACCGCGATCTTCCTCGATGACAGTTACGATGAGATGATTAGAAAGCTCGAGGGCGCGAAGACCGGCGGACGTTCCAGCGCCGCAGAACAGCGAGAAAAGGGAGGCGTTCCCGAAGACTGCAAGTTCTACGAGGCGGCGCTCTACCACCTTGAAGACGATGACGCAGTCGAGGAAATGTATGGAGACTGTGTCAGCGGAGAGAACCTCTGCGGCGAATGCAAGGCAGTTTATGCGCCACAGATCGCCGATGAAATCGCAGAAGTACTTTCAGACTACGAGGAAAACCTCGCTGAGGCAAGGCAGCTTGTCAGCGAGGCCTACCACGGAGAGGTGAACTAGATGTCATCCGAATCAGGCGACCAGCCAGTAGAATCAGACGAACAATACAATGAAATCCTTACTGAAAACCACGAAGTGCTCTGGAGAGAAACTGGAGAAGCAGGGCCGTCCGGCTACGGATCGGCGATGACAGAGGACAGGGCTGGAGACGAGTTCGAGGCAGAGGACTACGAACAGCTGGCAGCAGCTCTCGAACCAACACCTGGCGTTGTCGGAAGAGGAGAACTCACTGGAGAGAACGTCTACAACGCCCTCGCAGGTTTCCAGAGCGGCGACGTCGGCGCGGTCTCCGGCTTCAAGCCCAGCGGCCCCGGTCACTTCGGCCACTACCAGACCGCTGACACACTCAGCGACCTCCAGGAAGCAGGCGTTGAAGTCTATGTGCCGGTGGCCGACACGGAAGCGAACTACGCTGATGTAGACGATGAAACAATTGAATTCATGATGGCCGACAACCTGCTTGACTGGGCTGCTGCAGGCCTCAACCTTGACCAGGCCCATGTATACCTGCAGAGCGAGGAGCACAGGCTCGGAGATATCAAACGAGAGATGCAGGAAAACATCACGATTGAAGACGCGATTGAGGCCTACGGAATGGACGAGCTTGACGGCAACTTCAAGTTCCTCTTCGGGGGGATGAACCAGGTAGCAGATCTCGTTCTCCCCCAGCACCCTGACTTCGACCACGAGTACTCGACAATGGTCGCCGGGCACGACCAGGAAGGACACATGAAGATGACCATGAACCTGACGGAGCCCGCGGCTGAGGAAGACGACACTTTCGTACGAACGGTGCCTTCTTCCATCTACAACCCTCTGATTGAAGGACTGGTGGACGTCGGAGACGACGATGAATCCTCAAAGGCAAGCTCCAGCGAAGGAGAAACATCGATCTACGTCGGCCCGACCGAAGAACAACTTTCACTGGAAGAAAGAATTGATACAGGGCTCGGAAAGCTTGACACAGCAATCGATGAAGACCCTGAGAAAGTTGAGAGAAGCGCACAGGACCACCTTGATGTGCTCGGTATCGAATACGATGACGGCGAGGCAACAGACATCCTGAGACAGGAGCTGCCGGAGTTCCTTGAGGAACACAGGGATAGACGCATCAAGGTGTTTGACTACGCCCGCGAAAAAGCGCAGGGCGGAGAACCTGAACAGCCGGATTTCTGGCCTGAAAACGGTGAGGCACAGGTTCCTCAGGAAGAGAGAAACGAGACTGAGTGGCATGAAGTTGTCGCCGCGATGGACGGCGAGGTGATAGAATGAACGACTTCATAGAGGAGGCAGAGCCGCGTTCAGGGATAGCAGACTACGACCGCGACGAGGCCACGGTCATGACAGGTATGACGTTCGACGAGTACGGCGAGCCGTTCGACTACATGAAACAGGTTCTCACGTCTTTCGATATCGCCGAAACCCTGGAAGGAAGAGGAGTAGATTCCGAGGTCAAGCTGCTTGTGGCGGATAACTTCGTCGAGATGAATCAGGGAGAGGACGGTCTCTCAACGGAAGAGGTCGGGCAGTACGCCGACCAGAGAGCCGCCTACCTGGAAGCCATTGCGGACGTCTACTCTGGCGACTATCCTGTCAGCGTCGAGATGACGTCGGAGCTTAAAGACGATGAGTTCCGGCAGGACGTTGAAGCTCTTGGCGAAAGAGTTGAAGAAGATGAAAACTTCGCCGAACTGCTTCTCGGAGCGGTGCCAGACGAAGCCGTTGATCCGGATGCGACCGACAGAGAAAACACGGCATACACGAGAGAGGAAATCGTCACGATCATGGCGACTGACACAGACATAAAGGTCGGGCCGAAACGCGAGAAGAAGTATGATCTGCCCGCTCAGCTCGATGATGTACGCCAGCTAAGAGATGTCGACCCGTTGACAGGCGTCTACGTGACGAACAGCTACCCTGTCGACATGGAGAGTGCACAGGATCAGCTGGACGAGGAAGACTGGCACGCAGTCCAGGAGTTCGGGGTCACGCCCTACAAGGCGGGAAGCAAGGGACTTGACCCTGAAGACCATCGCGTCCTGCTGACCGATGACAGGGAGGATATCGCGAGAAAGGTCGACGAGGCACCGGGACAGCTGCGTTACGATCTAGAAGCTTTCAAGCGGATGACGCGCGATCCCGAGGAACCTCCAGAGGCTCACCTGGCGACCGCGCTCGACCATGAGTTCAGGGAGATCCAGGACGCCCTGTTCTCGACCTACGACACGGAGTAGAAGCGAGAGCTTCTCTCCTCTTCTTTCATTAATTTCTCTAGAAAACTTTTTTCTCGGTAGTGTACTTCTCCAGCTTCTCCCTGTCGACTTCCGAGTAAAGCCCTGGCTCTTCAGGAATCTTTATTCTGCCGTCCTCCATCTCTATCTCGTCTTCAAGAATGTCCTCGTCGAAGTAGCGCTGCGAAGGCGCGATATCATTCGGGAACGCAACGCTTGGCAGCCCTGACGCGACAATCGCGAACGACGCGCCTATGCCGGATTCGAGGTGGCCGCCGATCCAGGTTTCAATCCCGTTTTTGCGGCAGAGAGAGTCTATCTTCATCGCCTCCCTTATTCCGCCGACACGCTGCGGTTTCAGGTTGACTACTTCACATGCGCCGAGTTCCGCGGCTTTCCGCACATCTTCAGCGGAGCGGATGCTTTCATCGAGGCATATAGGCGTCTCCATTTTCTCCGCGAGCTTTGCGTGGTCTATCACGTCACGGTGGGACAGCGGCTGTTCTATCATGGTTAAATCAAATTCATCAAGCTCTTGGAGTGTCTCTGTATCTTCAAGTGTATAGGCCGAGTTCGCATCGGCCATGAGTTCGAACCCCGGGAACTCCTCCCTGACCGCCCTGATGTATTCCACGTCCTTTCCAGGTTTGATCTTTATCTTGGCTCGCCTGAACCCCTGCTCTCTGAACTTCCTGACTTTTTCCACGAGCGCTTCCGGGCTTTCCTGGAGTCCGACGCTGGCACCGCACTCCGCGTAAGTTCTCTCAACGCCAAGCAGTTCCTTCAACGGCTTCTCTTCCTCGACCGACTTCCTGTGGTGCAGAAGAAACTCTCCTGCGGCCTTCGCAAGAGGATTTCCGCGGTAGGCATCCATCTTCCGGTTGTATTCTTCGATGCTCTCCACTTCTTTCAGTGCGGGCACCACGAAACGCTTGATGAAGTCAAGGTCAGAAGAAGTGGTCTCGTGGTTGTAAAGCGGTGCAAACTGTGCCGAGGCCTCGCCGTAGAAGTACCTGCCGTCCTTCTTCGCAGCTAGCACTGCAAGGTTTCTTTTCTTGATTACCCCGAAGCTGGTCTCGAAAGGCTCTTTAAGCGGCAGTTCTACTCTTCTTACCTCGATTTTCTCGAACTCCATAACTTTCTACGTTCTTCCTGCACGCTTTTCAAGTTCGCGGCGGATTCACTGCTTCTCCAGGATGTAGGTGTTGTTCTCGAAGTCTTCCGTTCCCCCGGAGATGAAGTCAACGACCCTGTAATCGTCCTCGAACAGACCTTCAAAGGCTGCCCGTGTGGCAAAGCGGGCCTCGTACTCGGTCTCGGCTTCCTTGACCTCGGAGAGATCTCGCGGTATCTCCACTGCGACGTACTCGCTTTCTGGCGAGGCTGTGAATTCGTAGCGGGGCGGCTGTTCCTCGGCCTGTTCCTGTGTCTGCTCCACTGAAGAGTTCACGACATCCGGCGCCTTGCCCTCGACTTCAAGCACTGTCTCAGGGTCACGGAAGCTGCGATCCGCTTCTCCTCCCTCAAGGAAGGCCTGTACTTCACTGTCCGTCAGGTCGAAGTCGACCTCGAAGCGATCAGTAGGGGATTCCCCGGAGTTAGCCTCGTTCTCCTGTTCGCCGTAGAGGTTCCGCTTGTAAGTATCTGTTGTTCCGCCGGCTTTCCCGATGTTGAGTTTGGCGTTGCCTCCGAGCAACGGGTCGTAGGTCAGAGATACGTGTTCAAGTCCGCGCTGCTCGGCATTCCTGGCGAACTCTCTGAGAAGTTCCTCTCCCAGCGACTTATCCTGGTATTCTGGAAGAACTCCTGTGGCGTGGAGGTATACACTGTCGCCGTCTCCGACTTCACCTATACCCATGGCGAAGCCGACCTGCTGGCCTCCATCATAGGCCCCCAGCATGATACCATGCTCCGCGCTTGCCGTGAATATATGATCAGGGATAGTCTCTATATCGTCTATCCCCACGAAAGCTGATTGGAGTGTTTCGACAGTATCCTTCATCTCGGAGGGTTCAGAAAGTTCTCGAATCTCGGCTTCAGAGTCCGCCATGGGTAAAACCTCTACCCGGTTTTTCACTCGCAAGTATTAAATCTTCTACGGTTGCTGTACGTTTGCGTTCTCAAGCGCTTCGTCGTACGCGTCTTCAAGCTCTTCTCTGTCGACTTTCCCCACCACTACGACTGCGTCGCCGTTGCGGTAGTCGAAGTCCTCGATCGAGTCCATGAACTCTGCCAGCTCGTGTTCAGGCCTCTCATCGTAAAGCGGTTCGCCGTAGGCATCCTTGATCACAGGCCTCTCATACTCCGGTTCTCCCGGCCCTCGCTCAGGGACTATGTCCATCATCCTGCCCACGTCTTCCGGGATTCTTGAATCCGGCCGCGGGTGAGCATTGAACAGCTTGTTCATGTAGGAGAGCACCCGTGGATTCTGCGTCTTCGCGCCGACAAAGACTTTTTCCGCGGCCTCGTCCGCCTCCTGGAGTACGCCGCCGACGTGGAGCAGGGTTCCAAGTCCCTCGCCCTGGTAATCGTCTCTTACTGCTGCGCCTTCGCCGTAGATAAGGTCGTCGCCGTACGGCGTTTCCACCGAGTTCATGGAAGCAAAGCCGATAAACTCTTCGTCTTCCAGTGCCAGGACGCCGTCGTGTGGAAGTACATGGTCTCTCAGCGATTCTTCCATGTCCTCCGTAGTTTTATCTTCCTTGCCGAAAGCATCTACAGCCAGCCGGGAAAGCTGCTGCATGGCTTCGTCGTCTTCGAGAAGTTTTCTAGGCTCGTAGTAGTTGAGTTCGAGCATATTTGGAAGTTCCCGGCAGCTGTTAAATCCGTTGCGATCTCAGCGCTCGGAAGCCATGACCCGCTTGATGTTCTCTATGCCTTCAATCGGCTCGATTTCCGTCATCAACGTCTTCTGGAACTTTGAGGTCAGCCGCGTATCGATCTTCGCGACGATATCATGACTGCCGAAGGTGAGTGAAATCTCCGAGATATCCGGCATCTTAGAAAGCTCCTCCGCAACCTTTTCTGCCCTCCCGGACTCGGTCTCTATCAGGAGGAAAACGTAGTCATCGGTCAGCAGGATGCTGGTGACGCCGGTGACGATCAGGGCGGCGCCCAGTATTTTCAGTATCCAGACCGAGGCCGTGGCCTCCACTCCGAAGATCGAGGGCGCCACTACCGAGAATCCTAGTGTGAATATGAAGGTCACCGCGACGTGCGAGAACCGCAGACTTGTGATGAGGGAGCTTTTACCGTCTTTCAAAGCTCTCAGGTAACTGATGAATGACAGGAACACGAAAGTCATGGAGAGTGTTGCCAGTGGAAGGCCAGCAGTGACGGCTGAAAGGTTGAAACTGGCGCGTGGAAGCGAGTAAGCCGTCATCGAGACCGCGAGTATCAAAGCCGCTATTAGCCGGAAGTTTATGGAGTCGGCGCCGCGAGACATTCCCTCTCTCATGAAGTGTACGTATACTGCGTTTCCAAGAGGGAGGAGGATGCCGGCAAGCAGGATGATCTCAGGGTTGAAGCCCTGCGAGCTGTAGCTCAGCAGTAGCGCACCCACGAATATCACGAGGATGTTCACGGCTTCAAGGAATGAAATACCGCTCTTCTCGAACAGCTTGTCCCTCAACAGCAGGTAGACCAGCGTTAGCGGAAGCACTGCTGAGACAAGTGAAGGGTTGTACACATTGGAGAGATGGAGGTAGAGCAGCGTATAAGCGGAGCCGAAAAGTCCTGCAAGCACTCCGTACTTCAGCATGGAACGCGTGAAGTTTCCGATCCCCTCGAAGTCAGGATCCAGGCTTTCTCCCATGAAGAAGCCGTAGAAAAGTACCATTGCCACCCCAAGCCAGGATCCGAGTATGGTGTAGAGGAAGAAGTGTCCCTCAAGAACAGTGTGGAGGATGAAACTGTCAAGGATAACATAGGCTCCCTTGAAAACTCCGGCAAGCACCGCGAGCTGCTTGAAATCTAGGTCCATATGCTCACTTCTCTATCTTTTTCGCGATTATATGCGTTTCAGTCGACTCGACACCTTCGAAACCATGGAGTTCGCGCGTCACGAAGTCGTGCTGGGCTTCAAGATTCTCTGTGGAGACCCGCAGTATCAGGTCGTACTCTCCCGCGGTAGATGCCACGAACTCGATCTCGTCCATCCCAGAAAGTTCGTCCATGATGTCGTCGACATGCCCGACTTCAACGTTCACGAGCACAAAGGCTTCGCATGCCATAGGCCATATTGTGGTGCTTTACAATATAAATGAAGGGTTCTCTCGAAACCTATAAAACAGCAGAACCCGTATTTGAAAGTATGTCCGAGGGTGGACGCTTTTGGATCGCCGGGAAAGAAGTTCTCTGAGTTCAGCTCCAGCTCTTCAAGGATGATACCTGACGTTTTCTACGTTTCCATACCTTCTGTAGCCGAGTTACGCTGGCAGTAACCTACTTATCCGCCTGTTTCATGTTTAACTGTTTAAGAGGTGCTCTTAGCTTTAGCTGTGCCTTTTCCGGAGTTAAAAAGCTATTTAAGGCTTTCTATACTATTTATGACTGCTATGGAAAGTCTTGAACAACAGGGTGGACGTTTTTGGACCTGTCGAAGTTTTAACTCGCGACTATCAAACCTTTGAAGTTTTCTACGAGGAAGAACGCGTCGCAGCTGTCGAGTTAGAGGATGGCGACGCAGTGCTTCGCTACCTGGAGGAAGGATTCTCGAACCCGGACTATGAGATGTTTATGGAGCACGCCGAACGCGGCATAGACGAGATGCTTGAGGAGGACGCTGATTACCGGCTACCGGAGCAGCTCGGCGATTATTCCTCGACCACGGAACGGGAAAGGGTGGCGACGCTCTAGAAAGAGATTTAATACTCGTGGTCGACCGCAACAGTAAGGTGTCGGTATTTGTCACAGGACAGTGTTGAAGACGAGATACTGGAGGTCACAGAAGACCTTGTAAGATTCCAAACCTACCATGCAGGATTCCCGGATTTTGATGACCGTTCGGAGGTTGAGGCTGCGTTCGATTACGTTGAAGACTATTTTTCGGATGGAGACTTCGTCGTAAATCGGTACGGCGAGGATCCGGATCAGTTCGAGGGTGAAGCCTTCGAAGATCATGCATTCGACGTCTACGGAAGCCCGAAACCGTCGATGGTGGTCAGTTTTGAAGATACTAAAGAGCCGGAGATCATGCTGCACGGTCATCTGGACGTTGTCCAGCCTAACGAGGGCAACTATCC
This sequence comes from Candidatus Nanohaloarchaea archaeon, assembly GCA_042217575.1. Taxonomy (GTDB): domain Archaea; phylum Nanohalarchaeota; class Nanosalinia; order Nanosalinales; family Nanosalinaceae; genus JBDGSK01. The sequence goes on from JBDGSK010000018.1 coordinate 10,806, forward strand.
TGCGGAGGCGCGCGACATCGATCCAGAGCAGAATCTGCAGGAGCATCTTGATGCACACTTCGACCCGCTATACGAGGATGGAAGGATGTACGGCAGGGGCACCGCCGACATGAAGGCAGGAGTCGCCTCGCTGATGAAGGCGATGAAGGATGCGGAGGAGAAGGGAGAGAACCCTTCAGCCGCTCTCATGCTGACCTCGGACGAAGAACTCGGCGGCTTCAGAGGTGCAGGCTATCTTTTCCACGATATCGGCTACGACCCGGACTTCATGATCTCCGCCGAGCCGAACACTACCGACAAGCCGCAGACGATAAACTACAGGCAGAAAGGAGTATTCCACCTCGGTATAGAGGCCGACGGAACTTCAGCGCACGGCGCACGCCCGTGGAACGGCGAGAACGCGGCCGACAAACTGATGGAGCACGCTGATGAGTACCAGGAGATCCGCCAGCTGTTCGAGGATCCGGAAGGCGGGGACAACTGGACGACCACGATGAATCTTGGAGTTATCGACGCCGGAGAGAAGAGGACGCAGGTACCGGACAGCGCTGTCATGGAACTGGACATGCGTTACACAGATGATTACCGGCCGGAGGATATCATACAGGATGTCGCAAACGTTTTCGGAGTTGACGCGACCGGAGTTGAAGAGCCCTCGGAAGTTGCAGAGATCATGAGCGAGGAAGTTGACGACCTGGACTTCCAGGTTATAAACAACGCCCCGATGCAGCTTAACGAGAGGGACAACGAGTATATCCAGCATCTCGTCGACATAGTGGAGGAAGAAACGGGCGAGACACCCGAGTTCACGAGGAAGGAGGGCGCGTCAGACGCCCGGTTCCCGACGGTCAAGGGCAGCCCCGGCATAACGTTCGGACCGAGAGGCAAGAACCTTCACGGCCCGGATGAGAATGTAGAGGTCGAGAGCCTCGAACCCTACTACCGTTCCATCAGGCAGCTGCTCTCAGAATAAAACTCGCGGGTGAAAATCCCGCGCCCTGCCCTTTTCAGAAGCGGGCGGTCTACCAAAGTATTTTCTCGCCCGCTTTAAGTTGATTCGGAAGTTTTTAACCCGGATCCTACGTTTTATGATCCAATGTCTGAAGCGCAGGAAAGGCCGCTACCGGAACAACTGTATGACAAGACCTGGAAACCTGGAATGCTGTGCGCCCGGAAGAGGGAGCGTCTGGTCAGTGAGGAATATGACGAAGTCTACGTTGAGGACCTTGACGTGTTGCCGGGCGGGGAAGGTTACGCGGTAAAGTACCGCGAGGGCAGGTTAGGCCCGTCGGAAACGGTAGAGACTTTTGAGGAAGAGGATGCCGCGCTCGAATTTGTACACGAGCAGCTTGAACCTGAGACCTCTACTTGAGCTCTGATTCGATGACTTTCTCCAGGTTTCTGTAGCTCCAGTCCCGGACGTACTTGCCATTGACGAAAACCTTGGGCGTCACTGTAGGGCCGGGGGTCGCCCTCGCGATTCTGAGATCGCGCTGCACTTCGTCTGATTCCGCCCCGCTTTCAATACAGCTTCTCATCTTTGAATAGTTGAGGCCTTCCGTCCTGTTCCGCGCAAGATTTACGAGATAGTCTGTCGAGTCGCCGCCTGTAAAGCGGTCAGCGAAGATCGCATAGTTGTACTCCCAGAAAGCTTCCCGATCCTGGTTGTATACGCATTCAGCTGCTTCAGCCATTCTTCCCGCACCGTCGTGTAGTGGGCGGTTTACTGCGTAGAACTTTACCTTTCCGGTGCTGATGTAGTTCTTCTTCAGCTTTTCGAAAACTCCCGGATTGGCGGGCTGGTTAGGCCCTGAACGCTCCCCGGTCTCAAACTGTCTGCAGTAAGGGCATTTGTAATCGTAGAACTCAACAATTGTCACCGAGGCATTTTCACTGCCGAGCATCGGCTGGTTGTTCAGCTGCGCCTCGGAGAATCTGTAACTTCCGCCGCCCTGGAAAAGTTGCATCGCCAGGAAGCCCAGGAAAACAGCCCCTACTACTCCTGCCGTGCCGTAGCCAAGTTTTTTCTTTCTCTTCCTCTGTCTT
>JBDGSK010000019.1:0-8402 GCA_042217575.1 Candidatus Nanohaloarchaea archaeon
CTCAAGTACTGGGCCTGGTACACAGGATTCACCTTAACGCTGCTGAAGAAACCAAGCCTAATAACGTATCAGTTCCATGAACTAAGTAGGTTGAGGCTATGAGCGAAAGAGATATCACTGTAGGACTAGTATGTTTTCGAGCTGATAATGCATTAGGTAGCGGTAGCGAGAGGTATGCCTACAGGCTCAAGCAATTCTTGGAGGAAGCAGGAATTGAGGTCAAGACTATAGAGACGGATTACAGGTATCCAGTACTCAATAGAACCCTTTATAGCATGATAGACGTCAGGAGGAAAGTTAAGGCCTTAGATGAGGAAGTAGATATTTTTCATGGCGTAATACCTCAGGAAGCCATTCCGTCAGGATCGACAGATACACCATTCATCGTCACCTGGCATGATATAATCCAATTAGTTACGAAAAAATCTGGAAACTCTTGGAAAGGAAGATTATTCGCCAAATACTTCTATACCAAGGCAACGAATGCAGATCATATCATATCTATCTCCAAACAGACAACTAACATGATACAGAGTTACTACGGCCTAGAAGATGATAGGATAACTACCATACCTCACGGAATAAATGAAAAATTTACTCCGTCTGAAAATAGAGACTATTCTGTTGATGGAGAATTTGTTTTCGGATACCTAGGCGCACTAAACGAGAGAAAGAGAGTAGACTATTTGATAGAATCGTTTGGAAGGTTCAAGGAGAAAGGAGGGGAAAATGCAATACTGAAAATATATGGCAAAAAAGGATACAAATACGAAGAGCTTGTGGAACAGGTCAAAAATGACCCCAGGATAGAGAGGGACGAAGTAAGTTTCGAGGGGTTCGTCCCGGAAGATGAGATAGTAGAAACATATAACGAAATAGATACGTTTCTGTTCTCCAGTGAAAGAGAAGGATGGGGATACCCGCCTTCAGAGGCGATGAAATGTGGAACTCCTGTAATTATACGTGACGGATGCATACCGAGTGAAGTAAAAGAACCAGCGATAAAGGCCAGAAACCCCACAGAGATGGCTGAGAAGATGAAGGAAATCCAATCAGATCAAGAATTAAGACAAGATGTTGCAAAACACCAGCTTGACCACATAAACCAATATACATGGGATAAAAATATCCGGAAGGTAATTGAAACTTACGAGCGTGTCTTGAATGGATAAGAAAGTGCTTTCGATTTACTATGATGAATGCCATTCAGTTCACAGAGATTTCTATCAAGAGGTAGGGGATATAGTGGGTTTTCATATTGATGCTGATCCTGGACCTACCAATGTTTTTCGTTACCTGAAGAGAGGTTTCCAGATTCCTGCTGACTATGATGCATATCTAATGGGAGGAGTGGCATTAAGATCTGGTCTCGTGAGAAAGTATTTCGGAGGATTTGATGGAAAGATAATCAGGATGCTCGCCAGTCAGGAATATTACGAGGCTGCGAAGGGAGAAAAAGATGATAAGGAACTGCGGTTCAAAAGCCGTTATATAGACGGGCTGTTGAGTGTATCCCCAATGATGGCAGAATACGCTCAACAATATCTTGATGTACCTACCGAAGTAGTCAGGCCGTTTGTACCTGAGCATCAAAAATTCTCAGAGGTAGAGTACGATTGCGAAGAGAACAATATTCTATTTGTTGGAGCTAACTACTACAATAAGAACGTAGATTCTTTGATCAAGGCTGTCGAGAGCGTAAATAAATCTAGAGAAGAAAAACTAAAGCTTCATCTGGTCGGCAAAGGACACGAACAACATGAAAGCGACAATATAGTTACACACGGTTACGTTGAAGACTTAAGCCCCTTATTCAAGAAAGCTAAATTTTACGTACAGCCTTCCAAAGGAGATGCATATCCAGTCTCAACTCTTGAGGCAATGCTTACAAAAACTCCTACCATAGTAACTGAAGGCGTAGGAACAAAAGATATAGTGAAAGAGGTAAACTCAGATTGGGTTACAGGGACTAAGCCTGAGGAGCTTGCTGAGGCGCTAATGGATAATTTAGATATGGATAAAGAAGACCATAAAGAATTTGCAGAACAATTACATCAGAAGGCGAGAGAATTCACTCCGGAAAATCAAAAAGAAAAATTTTCAAATGCAATAGAGAGGTTAGCAAATGCTTAGAACCAAGCCACATAGTCTATATATCGACAAGATTTATCCTAGAATCAAAGAGTACAGAGGCGCAACTAGACTGGCAACTTTCTTGAGAAGGGTATCAGAAATAGGTGTAGAGAAGGTACAACAGAATGAAACAACTTCTGTATTCTCTGAAGATTGGCAGAACTTGATAATTATAGATGCTTGCAGACACGACCTCTATGAAGAGGTATTTGGAAAGACGCCTTATAGATATACGCTAGGCAGTAGTTCAGCAGAATACGTATCGAGAAGTTTCTCTGAAGGAGATTTTTCTGACATTGTCTATATTACTGCAAATCCACACTTCCACGAATCTCATTTTAAGGATTTAACAGGCGGTAGAGAACCAGAAGAGGTATTTCACTCTGTGTTTCATACCTATCAGACTGATTGGGATGAAGAACAGGGAACTGTTATGCCAGAGCCTGTGGTTAGAGATGTAAAAACAGCTGAGAAATTATTTCCTAATAAAAGGAAAATCATTCACTTCATGCAACCTCATCACCCCTTCGTTAAATATGATATAGAGGAAGAGCAAGGATTTGATCAGTATGTTGATGATTTCAGCAGAGATGGCGTATGGGGATTAGTTAGGGAAGGTAAAATTCCAGAAGAAGAGGCTTGGGAAGGATATAAGAACAATCTCAAGTTCGTGATGGGGTATGTGCAGGATTTATCGGAAAGTTTGGAGGGCAAGACTATGTTAACGGCAGATCACGGTAATTTTGTAGGAGAAAATGGGTTGTACGGCCACCCTACTAAAAGCAAAGCCAAGGTGCTTAGAAAGGTTCCTTTTAAGGTGTTAGAGTAATGGAGAGATTAGAACTTGGTTGTGGAGAAGAGAAGAAATTTGAGGACTCTATTGGTGTTGATATAGTAGATTTATCGGAGGAATATGGAGAGGATTTTGTTCAACATGACTTAGAGGAAACTCCCTATCCATTTGAATCGGAGAAATTTGATGAGATATATCTTCACCAACTTTTAGAACATATCGAAAATAGAGGCGCCTTATTGGCTGAGCTTGAAAGGATTTTGAAGCCTGGAGGAAAGATAGAGATTGATGTACCTTACTATACAGCCCCTTCTGCTCATGGGGATGTCACCCATGTTAAAGGAGGCTTTTCCTATGAGTTCCATGTTCGATTCACGGAGAAAGATCTTGCTTTAAAGCCCCATCGAAAAAAACTTATCTTCAGTAAGAGGAAGAAAATGTTCTGGAATTATCTTGTTGAACCGCTAGCTAATCAGGCTCCTTTTTTCTTTGAGTGGTCGCCTCTTAATGTTATATTCAAACCATCAGCCCTTAGAGTTCATCTAAAGAAGGAAGAACAGCAATGAAAGAGATTGCTGTTCTTCTACCGCGGCTGTATACTGGAGGAGTAACTCGAGTGGCTATAGAGATAGTTAATAATTTAGAGCATATTGAGGGTCTTTCTTTCACGATTTATTCTAACAGAGTAGGTACATCTTGGCATGATAAATTGGATAGTGAGGTAAGAAAATTTTCTCCTTATCCTTACCCTGATTTAGCTTTTCATAGGCCTGATATCAGAAGAGAGTTGAAAGAATATGACTTGTTGATGAATCATAACTTGTATCTCAACAAGTTTGCAAGACTGATACCTGAAGTTCCTATGCTTTCGATCAACCATACTCATCATAGCTATAATACGAATTTGTTTGCGCGAAAAAAAGGTTTCAAGAGAAAATTCCAAAGGAAATTGAACGAGGTGGGCTCGAGAGAGCTTCAAGAAGCTGATACTGTTGTTTGTGTGTCTGATAGGATAAAAAGGAGAACCTCAGATATTTATAAGGCAAACGCCGGAAGGATTTACAACGGAGGAGACACAAAACACATGGAGTTCTCTAAAGAGGATGAAAAATATATTTTTTGCCCTGATACTACAGGGGCCACCATCCAGAGACTTTCGAAGAAATACCCTATGAAAGGTTTGGGTGAAGGAGGCGCAGAGGGGATTGATTGGCAATCTGATGTAAGTGATAGGAAATTAGCCCAACTCTATAAATCAGCGAGTTTCATAGTATCGGATTCATGGAAAGAAGGTTTTCCTCTTTATCCCATAGAAGCTGCATTTTGCGGAAAGCCTTGTGTTTTGAGAGAAGCTGGAGGGAATGCTGAATTCGTTGAACATGGTGAAACCGGGTTTATAGCACAAAACAGTAGTGAGTTTCGTGAATACGTTAGACAACTTTGGGAGAATCCTGAACTACGAAAAGAAATGGGTAGGAAGGCTCACAATAGGGCTAAAGAAAATTTTACCTGGGAGAAGGCTGCCAGACAGTATCTTACCGAGATAAATGATCTTATTGGTTCTGATTTTGAGTATCCATCCTGAGCAGTTTCAAGAGTTTTCTCGTCAAGTTCTCCTTACCTATTTTTCTACCGACAGCGATGAAGATTTCTATCTCCTCCTCTCGGAATGATTTCAGCAGTATGAGTGAGGATAGGTAGAGGAGTCCGTAGATACCGGTGCTTAATATTAGGGCCCAGAGCGGAACTATCTTGAATATTGAATTGGTTAGGTAGTAGATGCCTATTGCGGGTATGAGGGATGCAAGGAAGGGTTTAATCATTTTTTTGGAGAAGGGGGAGATATTTAGCAGATATTTGGATTCTATTACCAAAAGAGTATTTACTAGAATCATTGAGCTTGCAGTTGCGACTGCTGCTCCTGCTATCCCTAATCCAGCACCCCAGCGGGGTATCAAGACGATGTTTAGTGGTATGTTGAGTGCTACCTGGCCTAGAGTATTTTTGAATATTAGATCGGTTTTGTCGGATGCTTTCACGAGTTCGGTGATGTTACCGGTGGCTGCATTAAATAAATAGCCTATCGAAAGGATGGACAGAGCCATAGCGCCACCTAAGAATTCCTTGCTGAACATTATGCGTAGAACTTGGCTGCTGAACAAGAACAGTATCGTGAATATGGGTGTTGAGAGTAGTAAACTCCAGTAAGAGGTTGTCTTTATTGTTTCTCTGGCTTTTTCTACATCTTCAATAATTTCTGACATTGCAGGGAGCATCAGGGAGCCTACTGCACTCAAGGGTATTCCAAGCATCGCAGCTGTTGGTAGAGCAGCATTGTATATCCCGACTTGGGACTCCTGGAGGAGGTATCCTATAAACAGTGTATCGGTCCACCCTAGTAGCGAGCCAACTAATCCAGACATCAGAAGAGGTAGCGAATATCTCAACATTTTCTTCCGCTGAGATTCAAACGAGAGGCTTAGAGAGAAGTTCTCTATTATTCTGGTCTTGAGAAGATACCATCCTAAAAATGCGGATAGCACTACCCCAGCGACCCAACCCCAGGCCGCTCCAACCACACCATAGTTTAGGTGGATAAGTAGGACAGTAACCGTAAGCTGAACAACATTCTGGAATATCCTACTTGTGATTATGTGGTATTCCTGCTTTTTATGGGCCTTAGCAACGTTAACACTAATGTCCATTAAAGTGTCGAAGATTGGAACCAGAGCTAATACCCTTATTACGGATACGGCGTTTTGATTTCCGAATATTGAAGCTATCTGAGGGGAGAGTAAAAACATTCCAGCTGTTAAGACAAAGGAAACTGGCAGGGTTAAAGATAGACTTGACTTGATAAAGTCTTCCTCCTTCTTTTGGCTTTCTGCCTTCGGCAAAAATCTTTGTAGCCCTGAGCCTTGGCTTAGAGTCGATATCGAGGTAGCTATCCCAGTAACGGCAATACCTATTGATAAGATTCCATAAGCCTCTGGACCTAGGGATCTGCCGATGTAAACTCTATAGAGGTATGCAAGAGCCTTTGAGCCGAACAAACCGGCAAAGGTGATTATAGCGCCTCTTGCAAGTATGTTCAACGTCTTCTGGTTATCTTTCATCTCTAAAGGTCTATATTCTCGATATCTGAACTGTTTCTAGGTTTTCCAGGCCTCCCAAATAGCTCGATACCTATTTTTTTGTTAGCTAATATCCTAAGATCTTCTCTAAGTATGTCTTTCTTCAGTTTCAGGTAACTATCTGGTTCCCAGCGCCCTTCCGCAAATTTCCACTTGTTTTCGTATGAGACATAACCATTGACTACGGTTGTACCTTCTTTCACGCTTTCTTCTCTGATATCTTTACCGTCTGATTGGAGGCTTTGGTTCTTAGTAATTTGTAGGCAGGTTTCAGAAACATCGATTAATCTCATTTGTTTTTTATCTATTTCAGCATCTAAGAATACGATAGGGACTTCTATAAGCTCTCTGGCCATGGGATGAACATGTGCATATCTCCTCTTTCCATTTACTCTCTCTCCGAGCATTTCGCCGTGATCTGAAGTGAAGATTATGAGCGTATCCTCTCTAAGACCTCTCTCCTCAAGTGTTTCTACATGACTCCAGAAATGATTCTCTACCGAGTTAACGCCTTTCTTGTAATCGTTCTTGAGATCCCTGGATTTTTCCACAGAGGTTTCCGACTTCTCGTCTCTGTGAGTTTGGAGCTCATTACCGTGCCCCATATCCCCGTATGGTATGTGGGTGTCCATAGCTCTTTCGACATAGGCGAAGGGAGGTTCAATTTCCTTCAACTCTTTAGGTCTTGGCGTGTTTTTGAGGACCTGATTTCGAATCGGATCTATTTCGTTATCGTAAAATGATCCGTTTTCAAAGTAGTCGAACAATGTGTCGAGCGCAGGAGACATTTCGTCTTCGAAACCTCTTACTGAGTGATTTCTTGGATCTTTGGAGATTATCAAAGAAGGAAATGATACTGGAGTATGGAGGGAGGGGGCTAGCCCTCTCAATAGAGTCCCTTCAGATTTTATGCTCTCAGGGGTGTAGTCGTAACGTAAGGAGTCGGCTACAAAAATAAAGATGTTCTCTTTCTGGTTAATATTCTTCATAAGTATCCAAGTTCTCTTAATTTGTCCTTAATTTCTATTTCTTGAGGCTCCTTGTCTCCTTTAGGTATCTTTTCTCTGAGTTCTTGGGACTTGGAGGGGTTTTTGATATTATTGAGTTCTTTAGGGTCTTCTTTTAGGTTATAAAGCTCTGAAGACCAGCTTCTTGAGGGATATTCTATAAATTTCCAACCATTTTCTTTAATTGATTTCGCCCAGTTATCTTCTCCTTTTAGAGAGAGGCCGCAGGCCCGAATGTAAGCTCTTCTATTTTGAAGCTCTTCTATAGGGGTGAGTTTCGAACCGTCAGTTGCATATTTATTTGATCCAATAATGGTTGGCATTATGTCAATTTGTCTAACCTGTTCATTGACGTCTTTAGAAGGGAGTCTCTGATCTCTTATTAGTAGAGGGACGTTTGATGTATACTCGAACGTATTTTCTCCATGACCTTCTTCTATATAGTGGTCTTTGAGGCCTCGATATGCTTTTTCCGAGAAGCGATTTAGAATGATTTCGAACTTTCTGGTGTTTAAGCCGTATTCATACCTAAGCTTGTCCCTTATTTTCTTGATTCCCCTCCTTAAGACACTATTCCGTTGGGATATTGCCTCTCCATGGTCACCTGTAATTATGAGAGTTGTTTCATCATCTAATTCATCTTCTATTTCCTTGAGAGCGGAATCAAGGGCAGATAAAGCTCTTTCGTACTTAGTTTCTCCGTATTTAGGACTGTTGAACTCTTCTGGTACAAATATTTCTTTATGGAGTTCCCAAAGATGGACGTAGAGGAAGAAGGAGTCTTTTTCTTGGATGGAACTAATTTTGTTGAGTAAATTTTCCTTAAAACCTCTGAAGAGGTCTTCTTCAGGGTCTCTATAATTAAATTCTTCAAAACCTCTATCTAGGCCGGTTTTTCTAACTAAGGGTCCAGTGACTTCGGCATGTGTATAGTATTCGTTGTCTCTTAGAATTTCTCCAAGTGTTGTTTCTCTTTCATCGAGTTTGGCTTGTTGAAGTGAATTTATTCCATTTCTTTCTGAATAATTACCTGTCATGATGCTTGCTACACAAGGTGTTGTTGTGGTTGCCGTGGCCGACAGATTCTGAAAGTTTAAGGAATTCTCTCTCAGAGAGTTTAGAAAAGGAGTTTTTCCTTCTTCTGTTTGGATGAGGTCGTTTCTGAGGCAATCTACACAGATAAGTACTACTTTGTTAGATATTGGATTAAGCTCCATATTATCCAGAAATAGAATCTCAACTTAGAAAAGGTTATCATATTTTATCTATACTTACAATCATATGACCAAGGTTCTAGTCGTAGGCTGGGATGGAGCGAGTTACAAGCATCTGCAG
>JBDGSK010000002.1:0-7133 GCA_042217575.1 Candidatus Nanohaloarchaea archaeon
TTCTCCGGGTTTTACTCCTGTTGTGTCTTCGTAGACCTGGATGTAGGCGTCTTCTCCCTCTATCTGGATGACTTCGCCCATGAGTCCTTCTTCTCCGACGTGAACCACGTCGTACATCTGTGGGTTCATTCCGCGTGCAATGACGACCGGTCCTGTGACCTTGTATATTTCGCCGTCGCTCATAGGAGTTCCCTCGATTTTTCGATTCTTCTGCGTTCAGCAGTGTCTGAGTTTTCCATTTTTTGGTTTCACCTTTGAAGTATCGTTTACGACAGGTCGACCCCTATCGCGCGTTTGATTTCCTCATTTATGCGTTCCGATCCGGGCTGTTCTGAAAGTTTTACGACGACAGGTTCTACGCTTTCCTCGGCTCTTTTCCTGAGTTTACGCGGCAGTTCATCGACATCGTCCGCCTTCGCGACCACTATACCGATGCTGTCGTCCATCAGGAGTTCCTCCATGTTTTCAGCGTAGTTTTTCTTCCCGTAGATCTCGTCGACCCCTGCGATCTTGAAGCCGAGCGTAAATTCCTCGCTGCCGATGACGGCTATCTGTTTCTTTTTCCTCTCGTCCATCACGCAGTCACCAGATTGTCCCTGATTGTTTCAGGGTTCTGAATCCCGGTCTCCTTCGCCCGGAGCAGCATCCGGAGGTTCTTGACTTCGACCATCTTCGCCACGATGTAGCCGAGGATCGACGTCATTCCGAGAGGGTCAATGTGAAGGGTTTTCAGGGCTTCACGGAGCCTCTCTACTTCTATGCCGTGTTCGATCTCTTCGAGCGTGGCGTCTTCACCGACTGCTTCGAAGCGATCCAGCGATTCAAGCTCCGAGACCGCCCTTTCAAGGTTTTCAGCATCTCTTGCCAGTTCGACCGCTTCCGATACATTGCCGTTCAGCAGCCACTCGTCGATCTGTTCCGGTTGCTTCCCGTACTTCTTCAATCGCAGCGCTATCTTCAGGTTCTGGTACTCTATTTCGTCACTGACGAACTTCCTGAACCAGTTGTTGCCTGTAGAGTCAGCTACATCCTTTATCTCGTCGTAGTAGGCGCGATCCAGGGCTCTCTCCATTTCTTTCAGGTCTTCCGCGTCCTCAAGATAACTCGTGTAATCGACTTCTGCGGCCGGGAACCTTATCTCGGTCTTTATATCATCCAGGTCCTGGTCAGCGAGCTTCATGAGTTTTTCGCGGCCGTAGCTTCCTGCAGGGAGCAGCATCTTTTCGACTTCTCCTCTCTCATCCCCGTGCTTCCAGCGCAGCAGCTTTTTCAGGTTTTCAATATCGTAGCGCCGGAGATAAGCCGCTATAACAGGTTTCAGGCTTTCAGGCGCGATCTCCACTATCCCGGCCATGGTGCGTGAAACATTCCTTGCGAGCGCCATCTCTGCCAGTTCAAGACCCTCGTGGCTGGCGCCGAGTTCGTCGATGTCCTCCTTGTAATCAAGTTCTCCTAACTTCCTTGCTATCTCGTTAGGCCCCATCTTCAGCAGGTTCTCGTAGTCCTTCCTGTCAAGCAGTTTCTTCCGCTTCGCGCTTATTCTGGCGTACATGTATGGATAGTCTCTCTGCACCTTTATCCCCCGAAAAGCTTCTCCGCGACTTTTTTCCTGTATCTCTCCCGGAAGTTTTCCGTCACCCTGTCAAAGGTGTAGTCTTTGCGGCGGTCGCCGCCTTCCGACACAAGGATGAAGCCTTCTATGTCTTCCTCCTCAAAGTCGCTTTCAGCCAACTTTCTGAAGTCCTCACTCCCGATTACCTTTCCGATCTCGAAGCCGGTTTCCTCCTTGCTCGATTCAAAGTACTGTTTCCTCTCCTCTTTACCGAGTTCTCCTATCCTCTCTCTGAACCTGTCAAATGCACGATCCAGGTATTCCTGCCTGGCTTCAAGCTTCTTCTGTCGGGCTTTCATGCGAGCGTTCGAGAGCTTCTTTCTCTCGTACCGCTCCTTTTTTTCCTCAAGTTCATCCTCATATTCCTCTCTTATCTGTTCCGCTTCTTCTCTTGCCTCTTCAAGGATCTCTTCCTTTTCCTGTTCTGCCTCTTCCTTGATCTCCTCTGCTTTTGAACGTGCTTCCTCTAAGATGTCAGATTTAACGTCTTGAAGTCCCATAGTATCGTTTTTAAGATAAATAGAGGGTTGGAAGCCCCTTGCGGGGCTTTTCTACCCGAGGCCGAAGGCTCCCGTGATGATGAGCGAGACGACGAGTCCGAAGATAACCATTGTCTCCGGGATAACGGTCAGGATGAGTACCTGGCCGAACAGGCTGTCATCTTCCGCAAGAGCGCCTACTCCTGCGGAACCGATCTTTGCCTGCGCCCAGCCTGTCGCGAGGGCGGAAAGCCCGATCGCGACTCCTGCACCGACCGCTGTCAATCCCTCTGCTACCATGCGGGAATCACCTTTGGCTCCCCGTAAGGGGATGTTGATTTTGTTTCATTCGTGATTTTCACCAGAGTATTATTTTCCGTAATAGTGCATCAACTCGCGCCGAAAGGCGAGTATTTTCTGCCTCCTCCCTCGTAAAACTTCTGGAACATCTCGACATAGTGGAGTCGGATGCCCTGGAGGAAGCCTTCCATGATTTTGATGAACGTGTTGAAGCCGTGGCCGAACGCCAGTACAAAGATTCCGAGCATCACGCCGATGAGGCTTCCTGACTGGAAGAACGGGTTGGCGAGGCCGTTGACCACTTTCGCAAGCGAGACTGCTGCAACCGCGACACCGAAGATACGCGTATAGGATAAGATGTTGGACAGCAGCGATGGAATCTCGACTATACCCTCCATGCCTTCGCCGAGGTAGAGAAGCAGCGCGGAGATCAGCATCACCGGCCCTCCGACCGCGAAACCGTAGAAGTAGGCGAGCGCTGCACCGGCTTCAAGCAGCAGCCAGCTGCCCTTCTCGAGGAACGCCTCCCTGAAGCCGTGCCTGACGTGCTCGTTGTAGAAGCCGATGAGGTAGCCGGCGTTGATGTGGAATACTCCGATTGCTGCGGACATGGTGAAGACGGTTCCGAGGTGCTCGGCCCTGTGGAAAATAATAGGTATCTGCTTGAGGAAGTGCAGCCCTGTGGCCGCGGCGATCTCCGAGTGGTGGCCGAACGCCACGTACCCGAACACGTCGCCGAAGAGCGCTCCGAAGATGAATGTCGCAACAGAGGCGTACATCAGCGACTTGAATATGTCTTTTGCCCCAGGTATCATCCTGTAGCCAGCGTAGAAAACTGCAAGAGTGGTTAATCCATAGCCCATGTCCCCTATCATGAAGCCGAAGAAGAGCGGAAACGTCAGGAAGATAACGATCGACGGGTCGACCTCGTTGTAGCGTGGAGTTCCTACAAGGTCGCTGAGCGATTCAAAGGGCTGGACGGGGGAGGGGTTGTCATGCTTAACCGGAGGTTCCTCGTCAGTTTCCTCCCTTTCCAGATGTATCCTTCCCTCGGCGACCTCGGCCAGCCTTTCCTCGACCTCGGTATAGGACTTCTGCGGTATCCAGCCCCTGACTACAAATGCCTGGCTTGTAGAGCCGAACTTCAGCGGCGCCTCTGCTTTCTCCACCTTCTCCGCCAGGAACTCTTCAGCCTCCTTCAGAGGCTTCCGCCACTCCCGCGACACCTCCGCGATATCTTGTCTTTTCCCCTCGATCCTCTGCTTCAGCCTGGCTTTCTCCTCTTCAATCTGTTCAAGTACTTCTTCTGGAGCCCCCGAATAGTCCACGTCGGGAAGAGTATATCTTTCCTCCGTGTTACCTGAGAAGAAGTCTGACAACTCCTCTGATTCCCCGTGGTAAAATACCACCTCCGCGGATTCACCTCTGTAGACTTCAAACCTGTCATCTTCCACTTCTCCTGCTATATCGCTCTCCAGCCGTCCTATGAAGACATCAAGATTGCGGGCCCCTTCAAGATCAGAAACAGTGAGTCCAGAACCTCTCAAACGTTGGAAAAACTCTTCTTGATCCTTCAAATCACCCAGTTCTTTTTCCAGTCTATTTTTCTCCGATTTAAACTCTTCAAGACGGGTTTTTACACGCTCAACGTTCTTCTGGACATCTGAGAGCCTGTAACTGCGGCCGGATTCTTTTTCTGTCTCCGGGAGCTTGGAAAGGACAGAGCGCACATCTACAAGAGTCTTTGAAAGCTCTTCTGCTTCGTCAAGTGGCTCTGCAGTCTCTATATCTTCCTTCGGCGCCTCTATATCCATAAGGCCAAGATCGTGCAGTTCTTCGATTACTTCCCTCGTGTAACTCTTGGGTGCAACTGCCGATATCTTGGTCATGTCTTCAGGTTTGATTATGAATCACCCGAGCATCTCTTCACGGAATTTCTCCATTAGAAACTCTTCAGCTTCCTCTAATCTTTCAGAGGCGTCCTCACGTATTTTCTCAGCCTCCTTCTCAGCCTCCTCGATTATCTTCTCAGCTTCTTCATCCTTATCATCTCTGAAACGTTCAAAATTCGATCTATGATCCTCCTTGGCTTCCTGTTCTGCCTCCTGAACTATATCTTCTGCCTGTTGTCGTGCCTGCTGGATAACATCGTCTCTCTCTGATTCAGCTCTCTCTACAATTTTATCGGCTTTCTTTTCAGCTTCCTTTACTTGATCAATGGCTCCAGACACGTTAAGAACACCTTTAGATACGTCTGACTCAAGGAAGGCTTATAAAGTAAACGTAGCGCCTCTCTGCCGTCATTTTTATAAGGATTTAGCCTCGCCAAATCCTTCCTGCTTTATAAGGTTTTTCTCCGGTTTTGAGTTTATGGAAGAGCGAGGGTTCAAGGTCTTCGTCCCGGAGGAGGAAGAGCCGGACAAGGATTCGGAAGTGTTCTTCAACGACAAGATGAAGAAGAACCGCGACCTATCCGCTATCGCGCTCAAAGTTTTTCGGGAAAATGCAGAGCTTGACGAGCTGCGCGCCGTCGATTCACTTGCAGGGTCGGGCATCAGAGGCTTCAGGTTCAGCGGCTCAGTAGACGAACTTCACCTGAACGACCTGAACCCTAACGCCGTAGAAAGCATCGAGAAAGGTCTTGAAGAGAACAGTATCGAGGCAGAAGTTCACAGCGAGGACGCCAATCTACTTCTTACCGAGCACCGGAACTATTTCCACTTCATTGACATCGACCCGTTCGGATCTTTCGCTCCATTCCTGGACTCGACCGCGAGAGCCGCGAACCACCAGAGCTTTGTTGGACTGACAGCCACAGACAACGCCGTCACCGCAGGAAGCTATAAAACGACGTGCAGAAGGCGTTACGGCTCCGAGCCGCTTCCAGAGGCATTTATACATGAGACCGGGCTTCGCATCTACATCAGGGAAGTGTTTGAGAACTTCGCCCGGTACGACAAGTGCTTTGACCCGAAACTGTGTTTCCACGAAAGACATTACTCAAGAGTCATGGGACGGGTCACCGAGTCGAAGAAGAGAACTAACAGGACGCTCGAAAACATCGGCCACCTATCTTTCTGTCGGGAATGCCTGTGGAGAAAGCTGGAGCGGAAAGAAGTCTGCGAAAACTGCGGCAGCGAGACAGAGGTCGCGGGGCCGCTCTGGACCGGAAAGTTTGTCGACCAGAGGTTCACCGGAAGGATGCTGGAGAGATTTCCGGAGAGCTGGGACGAGTCCCGGGAGTTTTTAGAGCTGCTTGATGCAGGAGCCGAGATAATCACTCCCTACTACGACCTTCACCGGCTCGCCTCGAATATCGGCGAGGCAGTGCCGCCGAGAAAGGAGTTCCTCGAACAGCTTGAGTCGAAAGGCTACCCCGTCTCAAGAACCCATTTCTCCCCGACCGGATTCAGAACCGACGCACCTATCAGCGACATCAAGGACGTTCTCAGAGACACTTCCAGAGAAAGCGACGAATAACCGTTAAAACAGGATTGAAGCTCTAAAAATGCTCCAAACCATCCCAGGTTAGCTCTCAACCGTTTCGTGAATTGCAAGCCTTCTACCTTTTTCTCCACAAAATTTTTAAAGCCACCGCCCGGATTTTTTGTTGGATGGGCTACGTCGACAGGTTTTCAGACGATTATGCAGAAGAAATAGTTGTGATCGATGACCCGGAGAGAATCAGAGCTTTTCTCGGCGACCTTGAAGTCGCGAAAAGTGCTGAAGAAGCTCTGGAGCCACAAGAAGTTGATGACGATACTACGGTTACCGCTACCTATGAACTCGAACATCCGTACCGCGGAGAAGCCTTCAGTCATGCGCTTCTTCATGATGAGGAAGTTGTAGCAAGAGTTCAGGTAGAAGCAGATGTTTCAGACTCTTACAAAGATGATTACCTGTTTTCAGGTACTGTAAGAGACAGCGCCTACGATATTTTCCGCCCGCCGGAAGTTGAAGATGGAAGCGTGGATACAGGAGAAGATGCAGCTGCAGCTTCGAACGATCCAGGTGTGGCTACGGACTGAATAAAAAAGGGAAAGGAAAATTTTGCGCCGTCAGGCGCCTGCGTTTTTAGTTGGATTTCTCCTGGAGCTCTTCTTCGAGGCCGAGCTTCTCCGCGAGTTCCTTGTAGCGGTTGCGGATTGTGACCTCGGTGACGCCGACTACGTCGGCGACCTCTCTCTGGGTTCTCTTCTCGCCTTCGAGTACTGCGGCGATGTAGAGGGCTGCGGCTGCGAGGCCTGTAGGACCTTTTCCGGAGAGAAGGTCTTCCTCTCTTGCTTCCTTCAGGATGTTGCGTGCTCGAGCCTGGACTTCTCCTGAAAGCTGTAGCTTTCCTGCGAACCGCGGAACGTAGTCCTGCGGCTTCGCTGGTAGAATCCTGAGGCCGAGCTCTCGGGCGACGTATCGGTATGCGCGGCCGATTTCCCTCTTCTCGATTCCGCTTGCTTCCGAGATTTCGTCGAGGGTTCTCGGGGTTCCCTGCTTTCTTGCGACGATGTAGAGAAGTGCCGAGATGATTGACTCCATGGAGCGTCCGCGGACAAGTCCCTGGTCGACCGCTTTCTCGTAGAGGCGTGCGACTTCCTCGTGAACCGATTCAGGCAGGTTCAGGTTGGAAATCATCGAGTTGAGTTCGCTCAGTGCAAACCCGAGGTTGCGATCCTTGGACTTGGTGAGACGCTTGTGCCATTTTCTCAGGCGGTAGTACTGCGCCCGTTTGTTTCCGGAGACCTTGT
>JBDGSK010000020.1:0-2772 GCA_042217575.1 Candidatus Nanohaloarchaea archaeon
TTCATCTCCTTCTTCATCTGCTGGAGCTGCTTGGAAGGAAGGTTGTGCATGTCGAGGATTCCGACTACAGGCTTCTCCTCGATGCGCTGCTTCAGGCTCTCGACGATTTCCTCCTTCTGTTCGCGTGAAAGGTGCTTAGGTGTTGGCTGCACCATCAGTTATCCACCTCTGCTGGCGAGCCCATCGTCGTCTTGACGAGGACTGACTTGATGTTGTTGCTTCCCTGCGGGAGTTCGCCTTCGACGAAGTCGTAGACGGCTTCCGCGTTTCTTGCGATGTTTTCCGCGTCCTGTTCCTCGTTTCCAATCTTGAGCTGTAGCACAGGCTCTTCCGCAAGTCGGAGGGTGACCGTGTTTCTCAGGTCTTCGATTGTATCTGTCGGGTCGCTTCCGGGAGGCATTGGATCCGGCATCATGTTGCGCGGTCCGAACACCTGTCCGAGCTGCGAACCTATCTTGGGCATCAGGGGTGCCTCCGCGATGAGGAATGTGAACTCCTCTGCGAGGTCCTTTGCCTTGTTCGGTTCGTCGAAGTATTCCTCAAGTTCGTCTTCGGAGATCGTCTTGTCGGCGTTGTCTGCGTTCTCTGTGATCGTGTCTCCGATGACTGCTACCTTGATGTCTTCGTCGTGCTGGTACGGAAGCTTGAGATCTTCGTTGAACCGGTTTTCAGGGTCGGAGAGGTCGAGGTCTGTAAAGTTGAATATAAGGTCGATGCTCTCCGTGAAGTTCCTATCCTCTGAGTTCTCGAGTGCTTCTTCGACTGATTCCTTGAAGCTCATCTAACTCACCTATATTCCTTCTTCCGCTTCGAGGCGGTCGTCGTACTTGCCTTCGTCGATCTCCTGCTGGAATTCGTAGGCGTTCTTTCCTTCGACAGTGATGCCCATTGACTGGGCGCTGCCGATTACTTCCTTTACGGCTCCACGAAGATCCATTGCGAGGAGGTCGGAGGCTTTCATTCTTCCGATTTTGCATGCTGTTTCGAAGTCCATGTCTGCTACCTTGTTCTTGTTCGGTTCTCCGGAGCCGCTTTCGATGCCGAGCTCGTCCTTGATGAGCGCGGCCATTGGCGGTTTACCTACTTCTATCTCGAACTCTCCTGTCTCCTCGTCGACTTCTACGTCGACAGGCACTTCCATGCCTGTGAAGTCTTCCGTCTCCTGGTTGATCGCGGAGACGACTTCTCCTACGTCGACAGGGAGAGGTCCGAGTTCCGGTCCGAGCGGAGGTCCTGCGGATGCAGACCCTCCTTCCACAAGGGTCGATATTGTGGTCTTGTCTCCCATTGATTGGTTCACCTATTTTGCTGTGAAGTATCTGTTTTAGTCCTGGTTGGCTTTTCGCCGTACTGTGTCGACGTCGACAGTTGTCGGGATGGGTACTGCGGCGTCAAGCAGTTCGATGGTTACTTCGCGGTTTGTCTCGTCGACACGTGTTACCTTGGCGTCTTCGCCCTTGAAGGCGCCGCCGATGACCTCTACTTGGTCGCCGGCTTCGAGCTTGATCTCTTCTTCCTCGTCGCTGAGGTACTTCTCGATCTCGGATACATCGACTTCTTCGTCGATGATGCCCCGGAGGTGCCTGATCTCGTCCGCGAGTTCCCTGATATCGGCTTCCTCGCCTTCGATGAATACGTAGCCGCGGAGGTCTTCCGGGTGGAAGACTGCGTTTATGTTGAGGTTGTTGGACTTTATGGCGGTCCGCATCGCGTTGATGGCGGTCTTTTCGCGTCCTCTTGTTGTTCTGCCGGTGAGTATCATCTTATCACAGGTACTGTGGGATCAGGTTTGCAGCCAGGTAGAAGATGAATCCTATGGCGCCGATGATAAGTATACCTGCTCCGGTGATCTTGGCGCTCATCTCGAACTCTTCTCTGTCCGGTTTCGTCGCTATCTTGAGCACTCTCTTGTACTCGTTCAGCTTTTTCTTCGCCCTGTTCAGTAGTTTGCGTGGGTCAAGTTCCATCTTCTTTCGACTGCGTGAGCTCTGGCAAGGGAGAACTGTTCTCGAGTTCCCCTTCCACCAGAGGTGGTTCAAGCGGGGTTTTGTAGTTCAAGGATTCGACCGAAATTTTTTATAAGGATGTTACAGGAACTCGACCTCGGCGAAAAGTTCCGAGGTGCGTTCCCTTCCGAGCAGGAAGTAGATTAGCCAGCCGAAAGGCACGAACCAGACCAGTAGCAGGTAGATCACTCGTTGCTCTGATGTGAGTTCGCGTCGGATAAGAACTGTGTAGGTGCCGTAAATCTTTCCTATGAACTCTACCAGGCTCAGCAGGAGGACGATAAGAAAGAAGAAGCCGAAGCCGGCGGCTAACGCCGCCTCTAAGATTTCTGGCATTTTTTAGATGAACTCGACTCCGAGCTCCTGCTCGATTTCTTCCTCGTACTCGTCGCTGTGGGTCTTTTCAGGCCCGTAGATCTGCGGGGAGTCGACTCCTGTTACGATTATCATCGACTGGAGTTCGCTTCCCATGTCTTCCCGTACCTGTGCGCCCCAGATGACCTTTGCGGAGTCGTCGAGTTTTCCGCTTACGGTGTTGACAACTTCCTGCGCCTCGTTGAGTGACAGGTCGGTTCCGCCTGTTACGTTGACCAGCGCGCCTTTTCCGCCCTGGATGTCTACGTCGAGCAGAGGGTTGCTGAGTGCTTTCTGGACTGCTTCTGTTGCGCGGTCTTCTGTGTCGCTCTGACCCATGCCTATCATGGCGATGCCGCCCTCTCCCATCACCGCTCTTATGTCGGCGAAGTCGAGGTTGACAAGGCCTGGC
>JBDGSK010000020.1:2782-26984 GCA_042217575.1 Candidatus Nanohaloarchaea archaeon
GACAGCGTTTACAAGGATTTCGTCCGCGATCTTGAAAGCTGTGTTGAGTGAGACGTCAGGAACGATTTCAAGTAGTTTGTCGTTCGGAATTACGATCAGTGTGTCGACTACGTCCTCAAGCATTTCGAGGCCGTACTCTGCGTTTTCCTGCCGGCTCTGTCCCTCCATCTCGAACGGGAGGGTTACGATGCCGACGGTGAGCGCGCCTTCTTTCTTGGCTTGCTGCGCGATTACAGGAGCTGAACCTGTTCCGGTTCCGCCTCCGAGTCCGCAGGTGATGAAGACCATGTCGGAGCCGCCTACAGCGTCCTTGATCTTCTGCTGTGACTCCTTTGCGGATTCTTCTCCGACCTTCGGGTCGGCTCCTGCTCCGAGTCCGCCGGTGAGCTCCTTGCCGATGAGTACCTTCTTGTCGGCGTTGGCGTAGAGAAGATCCTGGGCGTCAGTGTTCATGGCGATGGTTTCGCAGCCCTCGATTCCTACCTCTACGAGGCGAGAGATGGTATTGTTTCCTGCTCCGCCCGAGCCGACGACTTTTATGTCGGCCTTTCTCTGCTCTATAAGTTCCTCGAGCTCTTCGTCGATATCATGGTTTTGCTGTTTCGACTGTGGTACGCTTCCAGCTCCGGCGTCTTTAGCTTCTTTGATCTGGTCTTCCATCAATCAGAACCCTTCAAGTTTGTCAGCATGCGCTGTTTATAGTTAAGTTGTTGCCACCAATCTATATAAAATTGGTCTAAGTCGGGCGTTCTCGGTGCGGAAAACTCGTTTTCGCCTCTTCAGACACGGTAGAGATGTGGGGACGGGGGAGCAAGTCCCTGTTCCAGAAGTTTTTGACGGGTTACTCGAATCTTACTTCTTCGAGGCCCGTGTTCTCCAGGATTTCCTCCCTGAGGTTCTCCTTGAGATCTTCCGGCATCTCGTGGTCGTGACCTTCATGGCTGTGATCCACAGTTGCGACACCGTCTTCGACCTCGATGCTGCCGTGACCGACGCGGTACTCGAAGATGTTCCTTGCCTTTTCCTCGTCGTCCTCGACTTTCTTTACTACTTTCAGCCAGTAGTTGAGGTCTTCACCGGAGAGCGGGTGGTTGAAGTCGACCCGAACCCTTCCTGATCCCTTGGAGACCACTTTGCCGCGGCGGTCTCCGACCATTATCTCTTCTCCTGGGCGCACATTGACGCCCTGTTTCTTGAACTCGCGTTCCGGGAAGGTCTTCACGTTGTCGCTGTCGCGCTCGCCGTACGCTTTTTCGACGGGCACCTCGATCTCTTTTTCCTCGCCTACTTCCATCTCCTTCAGCGCTTCCTCGAATCCCTCGATGACGTACTCCGAGCCGACAAGAACAGGGATCGGGCTGTAGTCGATTTCCTCGGCGTAGATGCCTTCTTCCTTCGCTTTTTCCTCGTCTGTCAGGTCGAAGATTTCTCCATCCTTTTTTCTTCCGATGTACTCGACGAGCACCATGTCGCCGTTTTCGATTGTCATGGGATAGGCTTCGCGCTGAAAGTTAAAAATGGTCGTACCCTGAGACCAGTTTTTCTATGGTTCTGTCCTCGAATCTGATCGTTTTCGTGACAAATCCGAGGCGGTGATCCAGGAGCACAGTTGAGGCACCTAGAGTATTCACAGCTAAATCGTAGAGGCTGAAGTGTCTGTACGGGAGGTGGAACTGCAGAAGCTCCATTGCCGCGCCGAAGACTGCTGCAGCCGCCAGTGCCTCATGGCGGCCTTTCCCGGTGTCGTGGAACTCCAGCATCAGCGCGCCCGCAAGAAGAAAGTAGCCGGTGAAGTGGAGCAGAGGGCTCAGGAACGAGGGCTGCGTAACATCGCTGCCGGATACAGGTGCCAGAGTCAGGGCGATTATGCCCAGCGTTACCGAGGCCAGGAGAAGCCTGTTGATTTTCTGTCTCACGGCATCGTTTTCGCAGGTGTTACCGTTAAAAATTTTGTATCCCGTTAGTCGTAATATGGAATGGGTCGAAAGGCTTCCGGACAAGATTCGCGTATCTCTTGAATCACTTCTTGACACGGTTGACACGCACGAGGACGTCTACATGGACGCCCAGAACGTTTCTGTCGGCCAGATATGGGTCGCGATGGCGCTGATGAACCGCCGCATCAGGAAGCTCGAAGACATGGTGACTGCCCAGAGAAAGGCTCTCAACGAGATGGAGTCCGCGGACGTTGACAAGCACATCGACGAGAACCTTGCGGAAAGCCTGAAGCGTTACTGAGTAACTTTACTATCTACTGGTTTCTCGGGTTACTTCAGAACTATCGCCGGTCTGCCGGGCTCGGCTCGACCGGATTTATCGCTTGAAGACTCCTCCTCGCTCTCGATTTCCACTTCGAGGCCGAACTCGTCTTCGAGCCTCTCTCTGTTCTCGCGGAGAGCTTTCAGTTCGTCTTCTTCTCCCATCGTACGGTCGCTGAACTTTCCAGGGTTCTCGACGGCTTCCTGAACTGTTTCGGTGATTTCGCTGGCGTGCTGCTTCAGCTCGGCGTCGAGGACAGCGTCCATTATCTCGCCCACTTCTTGAGTGCTTTCGAGTTCCTCTTCAATCGCTGATTCTGCCTCGTACTTCCAGTCGGCGGCTCTTATGATGTGGAGCTCTGAACTTTCTTCTTCCACCATCTCAATCACCTCTCTTATATCCGAGGAGACTCTCTGGAAGTATTCCTCTATCCTTTCCGCTGCCCTGTCAACCAGATCTTCGTCGGCTTCAGGCCAGTCGCTGTCTATCAGGTAGCCTTCGCCGAGCTCCTGCCAGAGCTCCTCGGCGAGGTGCGGCGATACAGGTCCTACCATCTTGACGACCTTTCTGAGGCCGTCCGAGTAGATTTCTTCCCGTGGTTCCCTCTCGCGGTACCAGTTGAGTTTCGTAACGAGCTTGGCTATCCTGTCGAGCGCGAGATTGAACTCTTTTTCTTCGAAGTGTCTTGTGACTTCTTCGACCGCTCTCTGGATTTCGCTGCCGACAATCCTGTCCTCTATTCCGGCGTCTTCAAGCTCCGGTTTTCCTGTCGTGACGAGTTCTTCGTTCTCCTTGAGCAGCCTCTGGATTCTTTTCAGCATCTCTTTTGCGGATTCAACGCCGTCCTGCGACCATTCGAACGACTTCTCGGGGTAGGTCGCTCTCAGTGTGAACAGCCGTGCTGTGTCTGCGCCGTGAGTGTCGACAAGTTCCTGCGGGTCGACGCCGTTGTTCTTCGACTTCGACATCTTCATGACTTCTGAGAAAACTTCTCTTCCGCACTTGTCGCAGTAGTAGTTGTCTTCTTTCTCCGTGACTTCTTCAGGCAGTAGCCAGTCGTGTTCGTCGCACCTGTAGGCTCTGCTGAGCACCATGCCCTGGGTGAGAAGGCCTTCGAAAGGCTCATTTTCCTCCACCATGCCGAGGTCGCGGAAGAACTTGTTGAAGAAGCGCGCGTAGATCAAGTGTTTCGTGGCGTGTTCGATGCCTCCGATGTACTGGTCGACGTTCATCCAGTAGTTCGCCTCCTCTTCGTCGAAAGGAAGTTCGTCGAAGTCAGGCGAGGTGAACCTGAGGAAGTACCATGAAGAGTTCTGAAAGGTCTCCATTGTGTCTGTCTCCCTCTCGGCTTTTCCGCCGCATTCGGGGCATTCAGTCTCCCTGAAGCTTTCCGACGTCTCGATAGGGTTCCCGCTCTCGACAAATTCAACGTCTTCAGGGAGTTCAAGCGGCAGTTCTTCATCTGGGAGCGGAACCGTCCCGCATTCTTCACAGTAGACGACCGGTATCGGTGTTCCCCAGTAGCGCTGGCGTGAGATGCACCAGTCGCGGAGCTTGTAGCTGACATCGTGTTCGCCCGCGCCCTTCTCTTCAAGTATCTCCGTCATCTTTTCGATAGCGTCTTCATTTTTCAGACCGTTGATTTCGCCCGAGTTGACGTGTTCCCCGTCACCTTCGTAGGCGCTCTCATCGAAGTCATGCTCTTCCTCTGGTTCGATGACAGGCTGTATTTCGATGCCGTGCTCTTTCGCGAACTCGTAGTCTCTCTGGTCGTGTGCGGGCACAGACATTATAGCGCCTGTGCCGTAGTCCGTGAGAACGAACTCGGATACGTAGATGGGTATTTCTTCGCCGTTGACGGGATTCTCTGCGTACTCTCCGGTGAATACTCCTGCCTTCGTCTTCTCTTCTCTCTGTTCGGCGTCCTTCAGCTTGGCCTCTTTGACGTACTCGGCGACTTCCTGGTTTTCCTCCGCGATTTCTTCGGCCATCTCGTGTTCTGGTGCGAGCACCATGAAAGTGGCGCCGTGGATTGTGTCGGGCCGTGTAGTGAATACTTCGAGTTCGCCTCTATTCGTTGGGAATTTTATGGTTGCGCCCTCGCTCTTTCCTATCCATTCTCTCTGCATCTTCCTGACCTTTTCCGGCCACTCGTCGAGCTCTTCAAGGTCGTCGAGGAGGTCTTCCGCGTAGTCGGTGATGCGGTAGAACCACTGCTTCATCTTGCGCTGTTCGATGACCGAGTCGCATCTCCAGCACTGGTTGTCCTCTACCTGACCGTCGGCCAGGACTGTCTCGCATTCAGGGCACCAGTTGACATCCTCCTCTTTCTGGTACGCCAGATCCTGCTCGTACATCTTCTTGAAAATCCACTGGTCCCACTTGTAGTATTCCGGGTCGCAGGTCGCTATCTCGCGGTCCCAGTCGTAGGAGAAGCCGAAATCTTTCAGCTGGGATTTCATGTTGCTGATAGATTCTTCCGTCCATTCCCGCGGGTCTTTGCCTCTGTCGATGGCCGCGTTCTCTGCCGGAAGTCCGAATGCGTCCCATCCCATCGGGTGGAGGACGTTGTAGCCCTGCATCCGCTTGAAGCGGGCGAAGGCGTCGCCGAGCGAGTAGTTCCTGACGTGACCCATGTGCATCTTGCCGGAGGGGTAAGGGTACATCTCCAGTGCATAGTACTTCTCTCTTCCTTCTTCTTCAGGTGTTGAGTGGACTCCGTCTTCTCTCCATCTTTCCTGCCATTTCTGTTCGATGCGGTTGAGTTTGTCGGCGAAATCCTCGGTCATAAACCTGTCTTCGACTTGAACTTATTTTAATCTGTGCCGCGCCTGAAGGCGTTGTAGAACGTTCACTGCGTTGCCCGGTTCCCGCGCCACATTAATTTAAAGGCTCGACCTCAAGTTGTTTGATACGATGACCCGGTTAATTACAGTCAGCAGCGGCAAGGGAGGCACGGGAAAAACTACGGTGACTTCCAATCTTGGTGCGGCGTTAACCGAGTTCGGAGCAGATACTATAGTTCTTGACGCCAACCTCACCAATCCGAACCTGGGTTTCCACCTCGGGATTCCGCTGTATCCCACGACGCTTCACGACGTTCTCAAAGGTGAGGCGCATATCACCGAGGCCATGTACATTCACAACTCGGGTCTTCGCGTAGTTCCTGCAGGGCTTTCGATCGAGGATCTTGTCGATACCTCGCCGGAGAACCTGAGCGATGTACTGCTTGACACGGTCGGTGAGCCCGACTTCGTTCTCGTCGACTCCGCCGCGGGACTCGGAAACGAATCTATCAACGCGATCGAGGCGGCTGACGAGGTACTTGTTGTCACCAACCCGGATCTTCCTTCGGTGACTGACGCGTTGAAGACAGTCAATATCGCGGAGGAAGCAGGGACAGACATCATCGGAGTTGTCCTGAACAAGGTAAAGGATCATCCATCCGAGCTTGACGCGGAGGAGGTCGAGTCGATGCTCGGTCACGAGGTCATGATGGAGGTTCCGGATCATGAAAAAGTCCAGGAGGCTCTTTCCGTCAAAAAGCCTGTCGTGCACCACGAACCGGATCACCACGTATCGGAGCGTTTCAGGAAGGTCGCGGCAGACGTCGCAGGTATAGACTATGAGCCTGACCTGAGCGAGGACGGGTTCTTCTCAAAGCTGATGAGAAGGCTGAAATGATGGGCAAGGGAGCACTGCTTTTCAAGCCTGGCACGCTGATCTTGATGTTCTTTATAGCTGTTTTCGGGCTTGTAGTCTTTAACTGGGCATCTGACAGCGTTACAGACTCTGTGGACAGCTCCACCCGGAAAGGAACACAGGCGATAAAGTGCAGCGACCTGAAGATGGAGGTCGTGGACACTATATCTGCCGAGAACTCTACTGAACTGGTTTTTGTTGTAAACAAGAAGTTAAAATCTGTTTACGTGATCGCAAAGTCTTCTTCAGGGGCTAACGTCACGGAAAAGGTTGAAAATCCTTCGCCAGGCGATCTGAACCTTGTAAACGTGTCGCTCTCCGATGTAGAGAGTGTATCGCTCCGTACGCCTCTCTGCGACACGGCGCTTGAATGAACAGCCTTTTATTAAATAGCCGACAAACTGTAGGTGATGACCCGGGTAATCTCCGTTGTCTCCGGCAAAGGAGGCGTAGGCAAGACTACGATGACCGCCAATCTCGGCGTGGCTCTTTCCCGTCAGGGAGAGGATGTCCTCATAATTGACGGAAACTTTTCAGGTGCGAACCTTGCACAGCACTTCGGCATAGGCTTTCAGGACGTGTCGCTGAACGATGTCCTGGAGGGCGACGGATACATAACCCAGGCGGTCTCAAAGCATCCGGAAGGAGTCTCGGTTCTGCCCGCCTCAATCCTGGAGTTCAATGCCAACGCGGAGAACCTGAAGCATTCGATCGTCGAGTTCCTCGGTGACAAGGATTTCGTGTTGATAGACGCGGCTGCGGGAACCGATGAAGAAGTTCACGCGGCGATAGAGGCGTCGGACGAGGTACTGCTTGTGTCGGAGCCGGAGCTTCCCGCCCTGACAAACGCGCTGGGAGTGAAGAAGCTGGCCGACCAGTACGAGAGAGATGTGATCGGGCTTGTCCTGAACAGTGTGAGAGGCGAGAAATCCGAGGTCAAGCTTGACGATGTCGAGGAGCTTACTGAGACAGAGGTTATAGGAACGGTTCCGGATCACGAACACGTTAGAGAGGGCATCGCGCTCAGGAAGCCGGTGGTTTCCTACAAGCCGAACTCGAAGCCTTCGAATGCTATAAAAGACATCGCCTACAGGATGAAGGGCGAGGAGCCGCCTGAGAGAGGCTTCAACTCCAAGCTGCGTTCGAAGCTTGAAGAGATATCGCCTTTCTGACTCGGAAACATTAAATCCGGGTGTCGAAAACTATCCTACATGACTGACTTGAAGCCTTACGAGGTCTATCTCTGGAGCCCGGATCGTGAAGAATACGAGGACGATTTTTCAGTCCCTGACGACATCGACTGTATCTTCTGTTCCCAGGCCGAGGGCGATGACAGGATCACTAAACTCGAAGTATACGAGGATGACTTCCTGATGGTGGAGCTGAATATTTTTCCGTACAATACAGGGCATCTTATGGTGGTTCCGAAGCGGCATGTTAACTCGATGACTGATCTGGAGGATGAGGAGCGGGACCGACTGTTCTCTATGGTTCAACGCGTCGAAAAGCTGCAGAGGGAAGTTATGGATCCGGCAGGTATTGACGTAGGTATAAACATCGGGAGGGCTGCAGGCGAATCAATACCGCATCTCCACGTGCAGCTTGTGCCGATCTACGAGAAGGATCGCGGCTTCATGGAGACTGCTCTTGACACCAAGGTGATGAAGCAGTCGCTGGAAGAAGTCCAGGAAAAGTACTGGGAGCGAACAGACATACTTGAAGGCTACTGGGAATGACATCTTTCTTCCATGCCTACGATCTGAGAGGAACTTTTCCTGAGGAGATCGGTGAAGAAGAAGCCGAGAAGGTTGGGAAGGCGTTTGGAACCTTTATGGAGGGAA
Organism: Candidatus Nanohaloarchaea archaeon; assembly: GCA_042217575.1. Taxonomy (GTDB): domain Archaea; phylum Nanohalarchaeota; class Nanosalinia; order Nanosalinales; family Nanosalinaceae; genus JBDGSK01. The sequence goes on from JBDGSK010000020.1 coordinate 10,585, forward strand.
AGATTCTCGTCGGCCGTGACGGGAGGAGCCACGGTAAAAAGGTTACAGAGGCGTTCCTGGACGGAGTGATGTCCACCGGCACCGATGTCTTGGACGCTGGAAGAGTTCCTACCCCGGTCATCTACTACGGGACGAGAGAGCTGCAGGTGGCCGGTTCTGCGGTTGTAACGGCCTCGCACAATCCGCCGGAGTACACAGGTTTCAAGTTCTGCAAGCAGGATGCGCTCGCCATGAGCCGTGAGGGCGGCATGGAACGGATCGAGGAGATATACGAGCAGGAGGCGTTCGACGAGGGTACCGGAACGCGTCGCGAAGTTGAACTTGTCCAGGACTATATAGAGTTCGTCGCATCGAAAATCCAGCTTGAAGCAGAGGTGTCGGTCGCTGTCAACTTCGGCAACGGGATCGCTTCTGCGGTGGGCGAGGAACTTCTAGAGGTGATAGGATGCGAGGTCGATGGAATGAACGATACAGTGGACGGCGAGTTCCCGAACCATCTGCCCGACCCCGGGAGCCAGGAGGCGCAGGAACAGCTCCGGGATTTCATGGGCGACCAGGAGTTAGGCATCCTTATCGACGGCGACGGCGACCGGGCCGGTTTCATGGTCGACGGCGACTACATCGAGGAGGACAGGGTTCTCTCCCTTTTCGCCGTTGAGTCCCTTGAAAGAGAGAAAGGGAAAGTGGTTCACGATCTTCGCGCCTCCAAGCTTGTGCCTGAAAAAGTCCGTGAAAACGGCGGCAAACCGGTGGAGACGCGAGTGGGTCACACGTTCATATCAGAGAAAATCCATTCGGATAGCGACATCGTCTTCGCGGGCGAGCTTTCCGGTCACTACTACTTCCCCGCGTTTGATGTTCCCTACGATGACGGGCTGTTCGCGGCAGCTCTGATGTGCAGGATAGCTTCTGAGAGAGATCTGGAAGAAGCGTTTAGCGGTATGCCCGAGTACCCTGTTTCGCCGGAGCTGCGGATCGACTGTCCTGAAGACGCGAAGCAGGAGGTCGTGGAGAAAGTAAGGGAAAGGTTCAGCGATCACCGGCTTTCCACGGTCGACGGCGTGAAGATCTACTTTGACGGGGGCTGGGCGCTTGTAAGGCCTTCGAACACTGAGCCGAAGATGTCGGTGCGGTGTGAGGCGGACACTGAGGAGCGGCTGGGCGAGATACTTGAGATGGTGGAGTCCTCGGTGAGAAGTTTTATTGATGAGGCCTGAATCTAAAGATCCTTGAACTCGGAGCCGAACGCACCTGAAGATATTATGTCGCCCATCCCGACCGTTCTCACGGGATCGTTGTGGATGATGGTCGGTACGGCGACCGCTTTCACTTCTTCGAGTTCGGCTATGCCTTCCCGGGCGAAGTCATCTATTTCCAGGTGTCTGCCGAAGTCTTCGAGTTCAGTCATCATGTGGATCTTCTTGTCGTCCATATCAAAGTCCCTGACCTGTTCGCTGTCCGGGATCTCGCCGGTGTCCGCTGATTGAATGGCGGCGAGTTCGCCGTAGAGCATGGATTTCCTTATCTTCTCCGGTTCAGCGTGGTAGTCGTCCTCCGTTACCGTGAGGTGGTACCGGTAAGTGTGCAGGTGCACTCGCTGCAGGTTCAGCCTTTTAAGCAGGTTCTTCGAGTGTTCAAATGCCTCGCCGAGGTTTACCTTGCCTTCCGGTCTGGTGTCCAGCGCGAGCTCCGAGACCTTCTTGAACTCCGTCTCGTCAAGCCCTATGCTGTCCACACACGGCGCGATCTGGCCAAGTATCTTTTTCGACAGTTCGTTGTTGCGGTGAACGAATTCGAGGTGTACAGGACTGTCAAGCTTTGAGAGCTGTTCGGATGACTTCTTCAGCTTCGCATCGGCGTTCCCCTTGACGTCGTGAAAACCGGAAACGAGCACGCAGTCAACGTTGTCTTCTATGACGTCCAGGTTTTCCTCAACGCTCTTCCTGAAGTACGGGCCGAAGCCTTTCAGAGTGTCGGAGACTATGAGCCTTCCGCTTTTCCCGCTCTCGAACTCGAATATATGGTTTCTCTTGGTTCTATCAGTGTTGGCGGCGTCCCTCACGTTCTTCAACATGAAGCCGCCGTCGTTGACAGGGTAGAGTATCTTCTCGTTCAATTCGGCCGCGAGTTCTTCGGAGAGTAGTGGAGTGTAGAATATGGTTCCGTTGCCGGTCCCGGAGAGAAACTGCGACATTATACCTGCCTGTCCGCCTATCCTTTCTTCGCCGCTGAAGCTGAAAGATGTTTCAAGGTCGACCTCATGGTTCTCCTCTTCCACCATGCAGTACTTCAGGCAACGCTTCAGGTCGTCCTCTGAGCCTATCTTCTTCACGAGCTCAGGTTCTACTCCTTCAAGTTCCAGGTCTATATCCCCGGCCTGGTGGACGACATCGATGTTGGAGTTGAAGCCGATAAGCGCGTCGAAGCTTTTCTCAACTGTTTTCGCGGCTTCCCGGTACCTCCGGATCCATGTGTCTCTCATAGTCCCTTCGCCAACTCCTTCAGTTCTTCACGTGGTTTGTCCGCCTTCACAACTCCGGAGGCGACCAGCACTCCTTCGCAGCCGTGCTTGATACTTTTCCTGACGTCTTCGGTCTTCTTTATCCCGGCTCCGGTGAGTACAGGCGCCTCGGATTTCTCCACAGCCTCCTCTATCAGCTCAGGCTTCGCTTCGGACACAGATACTTCGCCGCCTATCAGTTCGGGAGGTTCGTAGGCGATGAAATCCGGGTTGAAACGGCTGAACCGGCCGCATTCCTCCGGATCCTGTGCGCATACCACGGTTGTCAGGCCTGCTTCCCTGGCCTTTTCCACGGCCTTCTCGAGCCTTTCCTCTTCCATTCTCTGCTCCGAGTGATTGAGCAAAGTTCCCTCTGCTCCCGCGGCGGCGACTTCTTCCAGGTTGGTACTCCCTGTGTGACTGCCGGCTCCGACAGGGTCGAAGTGCTGGGAGAACGTCTCCGGTTCAAGGCCTTCCGTCCTGAGAAGATCCGGGGCTGAAGGCGCCACTACTATCTTCTTTCCTGTCTCCTGCATTGCTTTTTCGCATTCCCTGGCCAGTTTCTCCGCCTCTTCGCCGGTTGACTGGCTGTAGGCTTTGAAGTTTACTACTATCACGTTCCCGTTTTTTCCCGGCTGGAATTTATATCCTCAGGTCAAGATCCGGATCGTTCATCACTGTGACGTCGCCGTCTTCAAACTTCAGATCCAGTTTTTCGCCTCTTACGCGTTTTCCACGCCTTTCAGCGTTTACGTCCCCCACAGGGTCGATCCTGATATGGTCTTCATGGACTTTTATCCCGAGAAGGTATGTGTCGACCACATGTACGAACATGCCTGCGCTCCACGCCTGTTCAGGGCATCCGAGCAGTTCACCGCTCTCCGAGTTGACCAGTTCCGGTAGCGCGCCCGGCTGGTCCCTGTCAAGTAGCTGTGCGGTCTTTTCCAGGAGGTTGCGGCCGTGTCTTCCGTTGCCGTGCCTGAAGTTGGCGGCCGCCGCCCAGGAAGTTGCCAGCGGCCAGGTGCTACCGGTGTGGTATCCGCCGGTCTCGTAGCCGGGATCTGAAAGCGCACGAGTCCTTGCACCGTAACGCGACGTGAACTCTCCGTTTATCCTGGAGAGCTGTTCTTCGGCGGTCTCGTCGAGCTGGCCGAACATTAGAGGGATTGCCGTGTTTACGGTTTCGGCATCGCCGTCGGTACTGTCAAGTATCCGGCCGCTGTCAGTGAACTCTTCAAGACCTTTCCTGAGTTCTTCCTCCCTCTCGTCCTCCCTTATCTCTGCGGCTTCAACCCAGAGGGACTGTATCTCCACCGCCGGCTTTCTTTCCAGGGTGTCCATCCAGGTGCCTTCCGCGGAATGCTGGACGATCCCGTTCTCAAGCTCCAGTCGTGACATCGCGTCTTCCATTGCGTTCTCTATCTTCTCTGAGATCTTGTAGTGGCGTCTCAGCTTGTCCGCCGCCACTATGAAAAGCGGCGCCGTGTCGCAGCGGTCGGTGTCCTCACCGCCGTCTTCCAGCTTTATTTTGCCGGGCACGTCTTCCTCCGCGAAGTTTTCAAGTATCTCCTGAGAGAGCTGGAAGTAGCCTGCGTCGATCAGCCCCATCAGGGTCCAGAAACTGTCGCGGGCCCAGTAGCTCTGGAACCAGGGATGTCCTGCGATGACTCCCTTGCCGTTCCTGTCGTAGATAAGGTTCTCCATGCTGTCGATCGATGAACCGAAGACTCTTCCCAGGTCGTGCTGGAGTTCCTGATCCACGGAATCTATGCTTCCGAAGGAGCCGTCCGAAGTGGAAAAATCGATCGAGACAGTGTCGCTTTCGAGGCCTTCGACCTCGCGCCTGAATACGAGGTTGCCTGGCACGAAGCATCTCTGTTCCTCTCCCGGGTAGTGAGTCTTCATGTATTCTTCTCCGGCTCTTGAAAATTCTTCGTCGCTCGAAACAGTAAGCCGCGAGTCATCCTTTGAAACAGTGAACCGGCCGCTGCCGCCATCGATCTCGTATCCTTCAGGCCCTATATCCTGGCCTTTGTCGCGTATGTCAACGGCCAGTTCGACACCCACCTGGACTGCCTTGACGTCGTCCGAATTGTTCTCGATGTGGATTTCAAGCCTGAACCCTGGAAGTCCCTCCGGGAACTTGACATGCTCCGTGATCGACAGGCTTCCTGTCTCGTGGTGGAAGACCAGTCCGTCACCGTATTCCGTCGCCTCAAGCGTTTCCCCGTTGAGCCAGATGCCGTTGACTCTCACACCGTAGTAGTCCAGGAACTTCTTCGGTGGAACCCAGAAACCACACCATTTCGTATCGAAGCCGGTGTCAAGTCTTCGATGCATGAATCCGTGAAGGTTTGAGACGGTTCCGTGAAGCCCGGAAAGATTTTCATGCAGCGTATATTTCATGGATTGAATAGCGGCGCTCGCGACTAAAAAGCCTGTATTTTAACCGTTGAGTGGCAAAAATAGCCGCGAGGAACCTTTTATACCAGAGGAACGTATCGTTAACCATGTCCGCGGACAACTTCATCGAGGTTTCGTACGAGGTCGCCAACAAGGTCGGAGGGATACACCAGGTTCTCAAGTCGAAGGCGGAGACGATGAAGCGGCAGTACGGCGAGGACTACTATACTATCGGATACTACGATGAGGAGAAAGCCAAGACCGAGTTCGCCCCGCGGAAATGTCCGAAGTTCGGCGGCGCAGTGAAGGAACTTGAGGAGGAAGGTATAGAGGTGCACTGCGGCGTCTGGAGGGTTCCGGGACAGCCCAAGTGCCTGTTGATCGATCCTTCAGGCATGGAGAAAAGCGTTGATGACATAAAGCAGGAGATGTGGGATGAGCACGAAGTAGACTCGATGAACGCAGGGGAAGACTTTGATGATCCTGTTAAGTGGAGCTACGCAGTTGGGAAGCTGATAGGGGCGGCGGAGGAAGCTATGGAAGGTAGCACAGTCGTCCAGCTCCACGAATGGCTTTCAGGCCCGGCGATGCTTAACTACGAGGCCTCGACAGTCTTCACCACTCACGCAACTGTGCTGGGCCGGACGCTTTCCAACGCCGACTTCGACCTTGAATCCGCTGTAAGCCAGGGCAGCATCGACCAGTCTCTGGCGGAGCAGCACGGTGTGAAGGCCAAGCACCAGGTCGAGAAGATGGCGGCCGAGAACGCAGATATATTCACAACAGTCAGCAAGAACACCGGAGAGGAGGCTGAGGCAGTCCTCGGCGTGGAACCGGATGTCATACTTCCAAACGGCTTCAACGTTGACGATTTCCCCAACCTGGAAGAGCTTTCATTCCAGCACAAGGAGGAAAAGGAGAAGGTGAAGCAGTTCCTCCAGGCGTTCTTCGAGCCCTACTACGACATAGATCTTGAAAACGATCCGAGAATCCTTTTCACGTCCGGCCGATACGAATACCACAATAAGGGTGTCGACATACTCATAGATGCGCTCTCAAAGCTGAACGAGCGTGAAGGCGACCCGTTCTACTTCTTCATACTGGTGCCGACATCAACCAAGGGCCCATCTCCCGAGGTGCTGGAGAACATGTCTCTCTACCAGGAGCTTGAGGACTATGTCGAGGGGCTGATGCCAGAGATAAGGGCTCAACTGCTGAACGCGCTGACCTCGGACAGGGATCCGGGCGAGACCATTGAAGAGCTACTGGGCCAGGATGAGTCGCTTATAGAATCTCTGCGCGACAGCTTCCACGAGAAGAGAGATAAAAATCCGCCGGTGTCGGCGTTCGACCTCAGCTATCCTGGAGACCAGATAATGGACGCCCTCTGGGAGAACGGTCTCAGGAACAGGGAGAGCGACCGTGTAAAAATCATATTCTACCCGACGTATCTCTCGGTCGGCGACCGCCTGATGTCGATGGGATATAACGAGTTCATCAAGGCGTCAAGCGCCGGAATATTCCCCAGCTACTACGAACCCTGGGGTTACACTCCCGTCGAGACCGCGGCGAACGGCGCACTTGCGGTAACGACCGACATGGCCGGGTTCGGCCAGTACCTCCAGGAGAAGACAGCGGAGAGCGAGAGAACAGGCATCAAAATACTGGAGAGGAAAGACAGGGATGATGAAACAGCGGCGGAAAATCTTGCTGACATAATATCGGAGTTTGTATCCTATCCCCGCACCGAGATAACAGAAAGAAAACACAACGCCAGGAGGCTCGCCCAGCTGACCTCCTGGGATCGGCTCGGTGAAAACTACTTCGAGGCCCACAGGAAGGCCCTGGAAAGGTGATAGCATGTCTTTCAAGATAGAGATAGATCATGTAAACGAGAAGGATCGCTCGGTTCAGGAGCTTCCGCGCAAAAAAGAGCCGGAGTTCTCCAGACACGAACCTGACATCGAACATATCAGGGAGAAAGCCGAACAGCACGACTTCGAAAACCTGGTAGTGATAGGAAACGGAGGATCGATAACCTCTTTCAGGGCATATCTCTACGCGCTGCTGGAGGAGACTGAGGTAGAGGTCAGGATGGTAACAACCATGGAGCCGGACTACCTCGAAAGAATCTCAAGAGATCTTGATCCGGAGAAAACGCTCGTGATGCCGGTAAGCAAGTCGGGAGAGACCACAGGAGTCATAGAGTCGACGCTCTACTTCGCAGAGAAAGGATTCGAAGTTTTCGCGGTAACCTCGGACAATGAAGGCGCGCTGAGAAAGATGGTTGAGAGACGGGACTACGGGTGGATAGAGCATCCCGACGTGGGAGGAAGGTTCTCCGGCGCGACCGAGACAGCACTGGTGCCGCTCGCGTTCGCAGGAGTGGAGGTAGAGGAGATACGTGAGGGCGCCGAAGAGATGTATGGCAAGCTCGATCCTACCAACCAGTACAATCCTGCGCTGAACGTTGCTTCAGCTCTTTACGACGCGGAAAAGAAGGGATTCGATGAGATATTCGCCCCGTTCTACTCGACAAAACTTTTCGGCTTCTACCCTCTGTTCGTGCAGCTGATGCATGAGACCGTCTGCAAAAACGGCGAGGGACAGACAGTGTTCGGAGACCTTGGGCCTGAGTGCCAGCACCATACCAACCAGCGCGTTTTCGGAGGAAAAGATAACGTGCTGACCTGTTTCTTCCGTGCCGAGAACCACGTTGAGAGAACAGTCGAGGTCCCGGAGGATATTGCCGATATCAGGATAAGGAACAGGGAACTCGGAGAACTTGACGGGCATACTCTCGGCGACTCGCTCCATGCTGAGTACCAGGGGGTCAGGGACGCGCTCGATGAGGAGGATATGCCGAGCATTACTCTTACGGTGACCGATGTAACGCATAGAGGCCTCGGCAAACTGATCGCGTTCCTCCAGTATGTAGCGGTCTACTCTGCCTGGCTTCGAGACGTCGACCCGTTCAACCAGCCTGACGTCGAAAAAAGCAAGCAGATAGGGTTCGAGGAAAGGTTCGAGCCGTGAAAGTAGTACTGATGACTCACAGGTTCCACGACGGCGAGGCAGCCGCAGAGTACGCCAAGGCAGTCTCCGCCCGACTGGTTGAGGACGGCCACGACCCTGCTATAGTATCTTTCAGGGACGGGGATTATTCCGTCCCGGAAGAAGTCGATGTCCACCGTGTGGAACTATCCTTCGAGGGAGACAACTTCTTCAACTGGTCTATGATGCTCAACAACGAGCTCAAAAGGGCGGCGAGAGAGGCCTTCGATGAGGAACCTGATATCATACACGTGGTAGACTGGACCACAATACCTGGAGGAGTGACGCTCTCCAGGCACTATGAATCGCCTCTCGTTGTAACGTTTCAGTCGACGGAGAACGAGCGAGGCTTCGCAGGAGAGCACGCCGGCATGATCTCGGAACTGGAGTGGCAGGGATCGTTCGAGGCAGATAAAGTACTTGCAACGTCTGAGGACACGAAGAACTCGCTTCTTTTCGATTTAGATGTGCCAGAGCACAAGATAGAGCTTTTAGACCCTTACAGCGACGCCTGGACTGACCGTGTTTTAAAAATATACGAGTCTCTCGTTAAAGACAGAAAGGAGGTAAAAAAGACATGAGACCGCTATTCCTGACCTGGGAGTACCCACCGTACAAGGCAGGAGGAATAGCGGCGCACTGTGAAGACCTTGCCACCACGCTCGCGGCCCAGGGCCACGAACCTGTAGTAATCGCGTACGGCGAAGAGGAGAGCGTCGAACACCGGGACGGCGTGGAGATTCACCGCGTTACTTCTACTGATTCAGCGACCGATACTGTTTCCTGGGCGATGCATCTCGGACACGAGATGGAGAAAAAAGCTGTGGAGATCAACAAGCAGAAGGAGATTGACCTTGTACACGCCCACGACTGGATGGCGGTTCCCGGCGCAACCGGGGTAAAGAAGACGCTCGGAAAGCCGCTTGTATTCACTATACACTCGACGCAGAAAGGCAGGGATGGAATCGACTCGGAATACCAGAGAACGATTCACAATCTTGAATGGTACGGAACCTACGAGGCCTCGGAAGTCATAACGGTAGGAAAGGACTTCTCACACGAGGTGAAACACAACTACGACGTTCCCGATGAGAAGGTGAACTACATACCGAACGGCGTCAACCTTGAAAAATTCGACAGTCACAGCAAGGATCTGCGGCGCGACCAGTACGCGCTTGACTACGAGAAGATCGTGCTTTTCGTCGGCAGGATGTACCCGCAGAAAGGACCGGGGCACCTTATCGAGGCGATGCCGGAGATACTTGACCACTCGCCCGACGCAAAGTTCGTCATGGTCGGCAGCGGCGCCACAGAACACTACAAGGGAATCGCGAAGTCGGAGGTAGGCGACAAGGCACACTTCCCGGGATACGTCTCCGACGCAGAACTTCTATCACTGATGAAAGAAGCCCACATGACGGTCGCGCCCTCAGTCTACGAGCCGTTCGGCATCGTCCCGCTTGAGGCCGCGGCCTGTGAGACGCCGACAGTCGGAAGCTACGTCGGCGGAATGAAGGACACGATTGTCCACGAGTACACAGGGCTTCACTCCTATCCCGCCGACCCGGGCTCAATCGCGTACCAGGTCAACAGGGCCTTGAACGACCCTGGCTGGACGGACTGGATGGGTGACAAGGCCCGTGACCGCGTAGAAGACAACTTCCGCTGGGAGCAGATATCTGCGTGGACGGTCGGGATCTACAGGAAGGCAGTCGAGCAGGAGTAGTCTACGTTCTCTCCAGCCAGTCAAACATGGAGTCCCGCATCTTTCTCTCCGCATCATCTGAAAACGAGTGCCTGACACCTTCCAACTTCTCCAGCGTCAGGTCAACGTTGAGAAGCTTCGCGGCGTCGAGACTGTCCTCCAGCTTTACCGTCGAGTCAGACCCTCCGTGAAAGATAAGGACTGGCACGTCGATTTTTCCTGCGGTCTCCTCAAAGCTGTAGCTGTCGAGATCCTCGAAGAACCGCCGGTCGATTGGTTTGCCGTCGATGAACTCGAACTCGCCCTTTTTCTCTGTGGCGTTCCTGAGAGGCTCCATCGTCCGGTTGAACGTCACCGGCGACTTTCCTATTACGGCCTCGCAGTCGCTGTCTTCCGCGGCGAGCTGGAACGCAACCTTGCCGCCGAAGCTGACGCCAAAAACTGTGTAGCTCCTGATTCCCGCGGCTTCGATGACTGTCTTCACGTCTTCTACACGTGAGGAAAGGTTCTGGTCGATGAAGTCGCCCCCGCTCTCTCCGTTGCCCCGGAAGTCCAGACGCACAGCGTTCCAGCCTTCTTCAGCAGCTCTTGCTGCTCGCTCCGCCATGCTGCCTCCTTTGTCGGCGCCGAAGCCGTGAAGCATAATGAGCCAGCGCGAAGAGTCAGCGCGGTGAATCCTTGCTGCGACTTCTTCGCCGTTGACTTCCGCGTGGAGTTCCTCGGAGCTGCCTTTTCCTGTCCCGAGCTCTGGCATTACTTACGCAGCCTCTGCTCCACCTGTTCCTGGAAGTCCATTAGATGCTCGGTGATGACCGCGAAGCCCTGGTGCGGGTGGTCGAAGTATGAGAAGTAGTTGTGGACGCTGCCGTCGTCGTAAGTTTTGGTGGCGATGTGGTGCAGATGGTCGCTGGTGAGGAACTTCCGCCACACATCGGTAACCTCGTCATCGTCGAGTGTCTTGACTTTCTCTTCAAGCTCCTGCAGCTTTTCGAACAGCAGCTTCTGCATAGGGTTGCCGAGCCAGGCGCTGGCATCCATCTCCTGGTCGGCCCATGAAACGGTGTTGTACTCGAACGCGTCGAACGTCCCGACAGGGTCGTTCTGCCGGGCTACCTCGCGCACCTTTGCAAACCTTAGATTATCATGTTTCAGCACCTGTTCCGGCAGCGCGTCAAGGAACCAGAGGATTCCTGTTCCCTCCCAGTGGTGCTCGCCGAAGGTCTCGTAGTCCATGAAAAGGTTGAGCATGTCGCCCTGGCACGCGCTCAGCCACATCGCGTATTTTTCCGCGGTCAGCGGGTACTCATCCCACCACTCCGCTGAAAACCTGTAGCCGACGTCGTCGGTCAGCTTCCTGTTCCTGAGAAGTATGTTGTTCCCGTTCTTCGTCACAAAGTCCGGCTGGGTGTAGGCATGGTTCGGCGACCGCCAGCCGAGTATCCGCGGCACTCCCTCGGTGAAGATTCCGTCGAATCCTTCCTCTGAGGCGACCTTTCCGATCTCGTTGTGGTAGATGAGCTCGGTGTTGGTCATGACCTGTGGCGTGACGCCAAACGTGTCGTCTATGATTTCGCGGTGCCTGCCGAGCTGGTACCTGAACTCTTTTTTGTCGTGGAACAATCCGGCTAGAGAGTGGTAGTGTGCCTGTCCGATGAAGTCGACAGTGGAGTCAGGGAACTGGTTGAGCATGTCGATGAGTTCGGGGTGATACTTCCTCGCCTGTTCAATCCAGGAGCTGGACACTGAAAAGTTGACCTTGAACTCGCGGTCACGTCCCTCGAACCGTTTCGCCTCCCGAAGAAGTCGTTCGGTCGCCGGGAAGTAGCAGTTCTCGGCGACGTCCTTGAAGAAGTGTTCGTTCATCCCGTCGTCGAAGTACCGGTGGTAGAGGGTGTTCGCGTCCTCTTCGACTCCGTCAACTCTGAGGCGGTGGGGCTGGTGTACCTCGAACGACAGGGTGATAGGCAGCATGGGATTGGTTTCCTGTGCGAGTTTAAATCTACCATGGTCGTTAAAAATTCGCGTCTTAAATTCTGAAGTATGGAGTTCGAGACAAGGGAGGAACGCGGCGGCACCGTGATAGAAACGGAGGAAGATGCCGCGGTCGTAGTCAACGGCTCCGAGGGCGAACGCATATTCCTTCCCGGCGTCTCAGGCTCTGACTCAAGCTACTACGTTGAAGAAGGCGGCAAAGAGTTCTTCTACGGCGGCGAAATCGAAGAAATCGAAGTCATCCGCTAACCCTGCTTGACATCCCTGTAAACTTCCAGGGTTTCCTCGGCCATCTCATGCCAGCCTCTGGAGTCCACTTCGACCTCTTCCGATTCCATCGCATCTGTGATTGCTGATGCAAGCGAATCCGAGTCCGGCTCTGCGCTGAAGATTGCGTCGCCGAGCAGTTCTTCCGCCCCGCTGCTTGTCGCGACTACCGGCGTCCCTGACTCGACTGCCTCGGTAATCGTCAGTCCGAACGGCTCGTTTATCGAGGGCGAGACGAAGACGTCCGCCGCGTTGTAGTAATCGCCGAGTTCCTCTCTCGGAATGAATCCCGTGAAGACTACGCTGTTCTCGATTCCGAGCTTCTCCGCAAAGTCTTCCAACGCGTCCCTCATATGTCCGTCGCCGCCCAGAACCAGGGTTGCATCGCCCGTTTCCAGGAACTTCTTGAAGCCGTAGAGCAGGTGTTCAACGCCTTTCTGTTCGGCGTGTCTCCCGACGTAGAATATCATATCGTCCTCGATGCCGTGTCGCTGCTTCGGGTTGACGCCGCTGCTCTCAGGCTTTGAGAACCCGTTGTATATGACATCCGGCTTTCTTCCGAACTCCTGCTCGACCTCTTCCGCAAGCTTTTCGCTGACCGCTATGACTCTGTCCGCGGTCGCCGCGGCTTCCTCAAACCTCTCCAGTCTCCCGGACGGATTTCTTGTCCTCCCCGAGCTTAGCGAGTGAAACGTGGAAACCCATGAAACGTCTGAGTACTTCTTCGCCTTGAACCCGGCTTCGGCACCGAGCCAGTCATGCGTATGTACAGCATCGTATCTTTCTGCGATTTTGGCGGCCTGCTCGCTGAGCCTCCGCGCCTTCTGTACCATGTCGCCGTCGCCCACGTCTGCTCCGATAACCCTTTCTTTGTCCGGCGCGTTCTGCTCCGGAAGCAGAAGGTCGACTTCAACACCGAGTTCCAGGAGCTCCTCAAACAGGTGCTTGATATGGATGTCGAGACCGCCCTCGATTTCCGGGGGATAACTCCATCCGACGAGAAGTACTTTGGGCGCCATAAGAGGTCTTGAGCCGCAAAGGTTTTCCTTTTAATCCAGCGCTTCGTCGGTCTTTCTGATTGATTCTCCTTTCTCGGCCATGTCAAGCATCGCCCTGATAGCGTCCACGTTGTCCGGGACGACGATTGCTTCCTGGTGGACTGCGTGGATCCAGTAGAGCGTTCCGTCGTCTACAGTAACTGTCTCCTCCCAGACCGCTGCGTCGTGCATGTCGCTTCTCGGTTTCTTCAGGTCGCGCATCTTTTCGTGAAGTTTGGCGGTCGAGTCGTAGCCTTCTCCCGCGCTTACAAGTTCGACCCGCGGCTGCTCCTTGAACGCCACTTTTACGTCTTCCGCGGTCGCTTCACGTTTCAGTTCGGCGTTTACCATGTGAACGTGTCCATAGGTCACCGGCACCTTGACCGCGAGGGTCTTGATATCAAGTTCGGGCATCACAGCCTGGACATCAGGGCCGTGGTGTGAGGGAACATCGGTGACCGGGATGGTGGAGTTGATCGGGCCTCGAGAGTCCTGGGGGATGTCCCCGCCGCGCCGCACAAGGTTTGCGACCGCGCTTTCCACGCCAAAGTATCCGTCGACTGCGTTCATGGTTCTTGAAAGCGAGGTCGTGTTACATGAAACAACTTTGACAAAGTCTTCGCCGCGCGCCTCCTCATAGTTGGCGTCGGCGTTGAACGCGACAGGCGCGATGTCGTCCGCGGCCCCGCCCTGGAAGATGGCTTTTACGTCGTGCGGCTCGTAGAGGTTCTCCTTGTTCTTCTCGTCGATTCCTGGCGGCGTCGCATCTACAACGATATCGATTTCATCAAGCACGTCCTTGAAGACGCCTTCAACATGCATTCCGGCTTCCTCAAGGTTTTCAACGCCTTCCTCCGTGGAGCCGTAGAGCGGAGTCCCGTGAAGGTCGCCGTCCTCGCTGAGAACCGCTCGCAACTCGCCCGATGGAGACACCTCGGAGATACAGTAGAGCTCCATGTCATCCTGCGCCCTCACAGCTTCTGCTACGCGTTTTCCGATTGTTCCGACGCCGTTGACCGCGACCTTTACCATGTTATCACGTAACCAACTTCTCGGGCTTAAATAAAAACTGAACGCTGCTTTGGCAAAGCATTTTATCCCGCGCGTCAATTTCTGTCTATGGAGCAGCTGCTCGAAAAACTTGAACGTGGCCGGATAACGCACAAGGGAGAGAACGGCCGTGTAACAGTTTTAGGAGGCAGCAAGGATTTCTCCGGTGCGCCGGCCCTGGCGGCGGAGGCGGCGCTTCGGACCGGTGCCGACCTTGTCAGGGTGCTGACCTCTGAAAAGGTGGCTCCTACTGTGGCTTCCTACTCTGAGAACCTGATAGTGGATTCCTATAGCGGCGGCTACTTTTCGGAGGAAAACGTTGAGAAGGCTGAAGAGCTTGTGGAGTGGAGCGACGTAACTCTCGCCGGCCCCGGACTTTCAGAACCTGAAACCGGTGCGTTGAGGCAGCTTTTCGCTGGATCAGGTAGCTCGTTCGTATTCGACTCTGACGCGATTCCGGCCGCGGCGCGCGCAAAGGTCTCAGGGATCTACACGCCGCATCAGGGAGAGACAGCTGCGTTGAAACAGGAGAACGGCAGTGTGGAACGTTTTGTGGACGAGAACCGGGCAACTGTAGTGGTTACAGGGCCCAGTGACGCGGTGATAGGCGAGGAGAACTTCCGCTGCGAGCGCGGAACACCGGCGATGACGGTCGGCGGCACCGGCGATGTTCTTTCAGGGGTCATTGCCTCGCTGAAGGCCCAGGGACTTGAAGGTTTCGAGGCGGCGAAGCTCGGGGTCTGGCTGAACGGCCGGGCAGGGGAGCTTGCGACTGAGGAAAAAGGGAGAGGTCTGCTGGCGACTGACGTAGTGGAAAAGCTGCCGGATGCGATGCGTTGATCACTCGGTTCCGTGGTAGGCGTTCTCTTTCTTCCAGCCTGGCTCAAAGCTATACTCGCGGCCAGACTTCTTGATGACTTCTTTCAGTTCCTCGACTTTTTCCTGGCAGCAGTCGGGAACGAGGTAGCGCCACTCCTCGCCCGAGCGAATCCTTCTTCTTACCTCGGTTCCGGAGTAGGAGTCGGGTCCTATGCGTTCCGGTTCGACGACGTCCATGCCTGTGTATTCGTCTACAAGCCGTGCCACCAGGCTGTTCCGAGTAATTATGGCGTCGGCCCGGGACTTTTCCTCCAGTTTTTCCGCCCACTTCTGGTTTGCTTCCTCGCTGCTTCCCTCATCTTCGAGCGGAATGACATCAGTTTCAGGGTGGCAGGACTTGATGATCTCTCTGCGTTCATCGAAGCTGAGAGGGTTTTCTTCCTCCCGGCTTTTGCCTGAACTGCCGACGACCACTGTGAGGCTTTCGTGCTCGTCCCTGTAACGTTCGATCACGATGCGATGTCCCTCGTGGAACGGCTGGAACCTTCCTATATACGCCGCTTTCATCGGAACAGCTCGTCACCTGCTTCAATGACGCTGGATCTTTTCAGCTCCGGAAGCTCATCGAGGTCGCGGTCTCTGAGCAGTTTCTCGCCTATAGCGTACGCTAGACTGTAACCAGTCCATTCCGGAAATTCTCCTCCGCCGTACATCAGCGAGCGGCCGGAGTCAAGTTCGTCGCCCATAATTTCTTTCAGTTCTCTCCATCTGCTTTCGAGCTCTTCTCGCGAATATTTTTCCCTCCACGGAACCTCCTTCTCAGGGAATACTTTCTCGGCGAAGTGCTGGGCGTGGGCCTCGAAGAGGATGTCCTGCCAGTTGAAAACGATCTCGTCATGTTTCTCAAAAAAGAGGGTGTGAGCGTACTCGTGCGCCACAGCTGCCTGAAGAAAGTTCTTCCAGTTACCGGGTTCTGTGTTGAACTTGAGTTCGATTCGCTGCTCCGAGTGCGTGAAGCCGGAGGCGCCTCCCAGTTTCTCCACGGCGTACTCGTCGCCGGTCCATCCCAGCTCGATAACAATGTCTCCTTCTTTCTCCGAGACAGCTTCGCAGGCTTGAAGAGCCTGTTCAACGGTTCGCTTGGCTTCTTCAAGTTCGTGGCTCTGCGGTTTTACGCTGTAGCTCATCTGTTCCCCTCCTTCCACTTGATGCTGCATCCCTGAGAGGGTTTCTGCTCCTGCGGCGGGTCGCGGCGCTTCAGCATGTCTCCGATGACTTCTTTCATCTCCCGGTTCTCGACTTCGCTGGAAGGCCCACCGTCGTTCAGTCTCCCATGATAATAGAGTCTATGGCGCCAGTCCAGGAGGAACGGGTCGGGCGTACACTTCGCGCCGTAGGCCTCCGCGACTTTTTGCTCCGGGTCGGCGAGGTAGTAGATATCAAGTTCTTTCTCCTCCATGAAGTCGCTCATCTTATCGAACGAGTCCATCGGATGCGTCTCGACATTCGGGTTGGTTCCGACGACCGCGATGCTGGAGAATTCCGCGTCCAGCTGCTTCAGCTCTTCTACCTG
>JBDGSK010000021.1:0-5025 GCA_042217575.1 Candidatus Nanohaloarchaea archaeon
CCGCTTTTTCCACTCCGCCTGAGATCGATACATGTGCGCCGACTTTGAATGTCATGGAAAGGTTTAGTATCTCCGAGCTTCAAAAGTTGTTCGGTAGTTTTAACTTGATAGACTGTTAAATCGGTTACATGGGTTTATCGGATAGTTTCAAGCGTAGTTTTATCGGCGGATTGATCCTTCTGACACCGCTTATTGTTAGTTTTCTTGTTATCAAACTTTTTCTTGACTGGACATCCGGTTTAACAAGTATAGTTGTGAATTTACTTGAGCTTGGACGTTTTACAGGTCAGGACATGCTTTTAGGTCAGCTGATTGTTTTGGCAGGTTCAACAGTGGTTATAACAATTGTAGGATTTGTGGCCAGGTCTAGAAATGGCAGGAAACTGCTTGGAGGTTTTGGAAGAATGGTTAATCTTGTGCCTATGTATCGTACGCTTTATTTCAGCATCAAGCATTTAGCTAATTCATTAGTGGAGAACAGAAGCCAGTACAAGAATGCGGTAGTAGTCGAGCATCCAGATAAAGGTGTTTACCGTCTTGGATTTACGACTTCGAAAACCAGGTCGGAGTTACAGGTTGCTGATGATCAGGAGCTGTTGAACGTTTTTATACCGAACAGCCCTAATCCAACGGGAGGTATAATGGCTCTAATCCCTGAGGAAAGAGTCCACAAGGTTGATCTAAGCGTTAAGGAAGCGTTTAAGACAGTTATGACAACCGGTATTTCTAACGATAAAATTGATAATATTATACCGGACGAGTAGAGAAGCTATCTAATTATCTCTCCTGACGGTAAGTACCGGTATATCGGAAGACCTTAGAACTTTCTCCGTCACGCTTCCTAAAAGCATCCTGTCAAGTCCTGTTCTTCCATGGGTTCCCATGACTATCATGTCAATATCGTTGTCTTCGACGTACGAGTTGATCTGTTTATGCGGTATACCTCTCTCGATACTTGTAACTGTTTCAACTCCTTCGTCTTCAGCTGTTTTCTTGATAGATTCAACCGCGTCTGACCCCAGTTCTTCCAGTTTGCCGGAAGATTCCAGTTGGCTTAAAAGATCTGAGACTGATGAAAGAGAGGTTTCAACCCCTAGATCCACAACATAAATTATGTGCAGTTCTGCATTATATTTGTCAGCGATGTCCACTGCATGCTGTACAGAGACCTCTGCGCCTTCGCTTCCGTCTGTCGGGAGAAGAACTTTGTCGTACATGGTAACCACAGAGTAATTATAACTCATCAACCATATAAAAGTTTGTGTAACGAAACTAAACAAAATGGCACAAACTTTACTCGGCAAGATAACGCACTTTCAAGAGTCTCACCCTGTAGCTGTTGTACTCATATTTACATTCTTGACCATGGCTATGATCCCGGGAATGGGTAAGATCGATACCGTTGTCGCGCTTGAAAACATGATGCCGGCAAGCTCTGAACCGGTCCAGAAGTTCAACCAGTTACGCGCACAGGGCCTGGGTAAGGATACTATCGCTGTTAACGTGCATGCAGGAGTTGGAGAGGAAGGAGTTGAATCCATCACAAGCAACAGATCAAAACAGTATATTAGAGGTTTGCAGAACCGTATACAGGATATTTACGGCGTTGAAACAGTTTATTCTCCCCTGCGACAGGAGTCTCTGATTGACAGAGACAAGTCGAACGCAGTTATCATCGCATACACTTATGTAGGGGATGACGGAAGCGAGATGGACAGGATTTTTTCAGAGATTAAGGAGGAGGCATCTTATAACCGTCCTAAAGGCATTGAAACAAGTATTTCAGGCGTTCCCGCTGTACAGCAGAGGCTTGTTGAGATGGTTCAGAGAGATAAGAACGTTACGACCATGATATCGCTTGTTCTAGTATTTCTGATCACATGGCTTCTTTTCAGAGGGTCTTTAAGCGCGGCTTTGATGCCTCTTATAGTTGTAGCTCTTAGCGTAACATGGCTTTATGGAACCATGGGATACATGGGGATACCGCTTTCTACACTGGCAGGATCTGTCGCCGCTCTTATAATAGGGATAGGGATCGCTTATGCCATCCATATAGGTAATATTTATCGGTTTAACCGGCGTGATCGAACTGTTGAGGAATCGCTTGTTGATGCTATGGACGACATCGGTGTTTCAATAATAGCAAGCGCTGTAACGACAATCAGTGCTTTCCTGGCGTTCCTTGTCGGTATGATGCCGGAAATGCATCGTTTCGGATTGATAATGTCGCTTGGAATAGGCTACGCTGTGATGTTTACTATTCTGCTTCTTCCATCAGTTTTCGTGCTCGAGGAGAAGGCGATGGCTAAAATCCATCAATCATTAAGCTGGAGAGAAGAGTTTCCATGATAATAGAGAAAACAGCAACTAAAATTGTCGAATACCAGATTGAAAGCCCTTACAAAGTACTTACAGCGCTTTTAGTTATGACGCTTTTCATCGTTTCGGGTGGTTTGCAGATGGAGATTAAGCCAAGTACGGAAGCGGTTCTACCTCAGGACGATCCTGTTGTTGAATCTCTTGGAACTCTTAGAGGAAAGTTCTACGGAGATACCACATACATGGTGTTCAATGCGGAAGACGTGAGGAATTATGAACTTTTGAAAGATATGCAGAAGATTGAGAACCGTGTTGAAAGATTTGAAAACGTTCAATCTGCTCAATCCCCGGCCACGCTTCTTCAGATGCGTTACGGCGAGATCCCGCAGGATAAAGATACTCTCAACAGTTTCAACTACCGGGGAACAGTGAGCGACAGCCATGATACAGCTGTGATGTCTATACGTGCGGATACTCAGGCTAACTCTGCGGAGATCCGGAAGCTTCATGACAAACTTCAAAAGCAGATAAATATGCAGAATCCGCCGGCAGAAGTCAGTCTGACAGGCTATAATATGATCGATCTAGCGACCTTCCAGGTTATCATAAGCGACTTTATCAGTATCACCGTGGTATCGTTCCTTGCAGTACTTGGAGTGCTGTACGGAACTTTCAGAGATCTGAAGAAGATCTGGCTTCCAGTAACCGTGGTAATGTTCGCGCTGATCTGGATGATCGGACTTGGAGGATGGCTTGGAGCCGATCTAACCATTATTTCCATGGTTTCCGCGGCTATGATCATGGGTCTGGGTATCGACTTCGGTATCCACGTCACCAAGAAATACTATTCGACTGAAGGAGGGAAGGAGGGTTTAAGCAGGACCATGGTTGAGCTTTCAAGAGGATTGGTCGGTGCGTCGCTTACAACAGCTGTAGGATTTCTGGCACTGCTTTTCGCCAATCTTACAGGGATGCATTCGCTTGGTATCTTCCTTTTCACAGGAATTATCTCAGCTTATATCGGCTCAGTTGTACTGCTACCAACTATAATCTATCTGCTTGACGGAGGTAAATAGATACTATGACAACAACTACACATTCAACGGCACTAAAGACGGCACTTATCATTTCAATTATCGGATTAACTGTTGGAACAGTTTCAGCAGTTCCAAAACTTGACGGAGTAAGTTACGACCCAGGTTTTATCTCGGCAGGAGACAGGGTTAACATATCAGCTAACCTGCACGAGACAAACTATCCAGGTAAAACATGGAGTGAGGACAAGAAATTGAAAGTTGTTCTTAAACCTGGCAACAGGTTGACCAGAGAATACGTTACGATCGAAGATGATAGAGATGAATCGATCGGTTTCCTATACCCGAACGGGGTATGGAATCAAAGGTTCCAGGTCAAGGTAGACTCTGGCGCTCCTACAGGCATGTACGACTTCGAACTTCATATCCAGTACCTCAAAAACGGCGAAGCAGTAGATATCAAAACTGAGGACGGAGAAAGCAATGTAACCATTATCAGAGAGTTCTCGATGCCTGTTGACAACGAAGGAGTCGACATCTCTGCGAATGTTGTAAAGACACAACCAACAGTTCCTAGACCTGGTGACAACTACGTTGAAGCGTTTATCAAGTACACCAACAAAGGGAACAAACCGCTCGAAGAGATAGAGATCAGACCAGAAACACCTGAGAACATTGAGACAGCTTACTCTCAGGATGAGAAGTTTTACATCAATCAGTTGAACGAAGGTCTTTCAGCAAAGAGGACTTTAACAGTCAACCTTGAAGACAAGCTTGAACCGGGAGTTCACCAGATCAATCTTTCAACCACTTACGAGGACGAGTCAGGAAACCCTTACACCGAGAACCTTCAGGTACCTATAAGAGTTGAAGGGAGGCCTGATCTAGAAATCGTTAACTCAAAGATGGAGATGCTCGCAGGAGCGTCAAAAGATCTGCATCTTAAAATCAAGAACACGGGAGCTCAGGACGCCGAATCCGTTACAGCAAGGATTATAGCTGAGAGATCTCAACCGTTCTCTCTTGAGGACCGTTCAAACTACATCGGAGAGATCGAAGCAGGTGAAACCGGTGAAGCAGTTCTAAGGGTTTCATCAGATGCCTCAGCTTCGATGAAGACACACAAGATCAAGGTAGAGCTCAGAGCTAACGGAGATTCTGAGGAAGGAGACAACTCGGTCTACACCTACACAGAGAACGCTGAAATTGAGATCACAGGACAGAAACAGTCCTCGCTCATCTACATAGGTATAATCGCCGCAATTCTCACAGCGATAGTCGCAGGATACCGTTACTTCAGCAAGCGAGGTGAGGAAAGTGGAGAGTAAGAAAAAATTCATGCGCAGACTCATCGGAAGCATGGTCTTACTCGGTTTCCTAGGCGGATGGTTCATCAACGAATGGATCTACCTATTCATAGCTTTTATCGGGCTTAACATGATCCAGAGCTCGTTTACCGACTTCTGTCCGCCGGAAATCCTTTACGAGAGATTTCGCTCGTAAGGACTCATTTCCTTCTTTTTCTCTTTATCACTTCTAAAATACTTCTGAAAACTTTAGGTATCGTGATCCACGAAAGGTTCTCCATACTTGTCAGATAACAGGTTAACAGCTGTCTTCGCACCATCACCTACAGCTACAGAGGCCTGGTGCTCCCATGTGTTTGCCAGTC
>JBDGSK010000022.1:0-5743 GCA_042217575.1 Candidatus Nanohaloarchaea archaeon
AGTTCTGGATAAACCTGTCCACAGGGTCACTGTTAGCTCTCAGTCTGACTTTGCAGGAGGGAACAACTCCAACATCATTGTAAAACTCCAGAGGAGCATCTCTTCTACCTGTCCTGTACCTGTAGACATTATTTTCTCCATACTCCTCCTTAACTTCCTCTCCTGCTTTGGCTTTAATATCCGGCCCAAGTTCCTCAAGTTCCTTCTCGAGCTCCCGGGCAGGTTTAGCCTCTATCTCGCCACCTTCAGTAATGAAGACGCTGTGATCACCTGTAACAGAGATTTCTCCGCGAGATGTATTGATTTCGAAGACTTCCTTATCGTTCTCGTGCCTGATTAAGGCAGAAACATCCCTGAACTCGATCTTCCCGGTTTCTCTGTCAAATGAGACAGCTTCTATATCATCAGTGAAATCCTGATTGACCTCGAAGCCATCCTCTCTTACCTCAAACCCTTCATTTTCTAGAACTTCGTCTATCACCTCATCAGCATTCAAAACCGTGGAAAGGATGAGCGGCGCATCCATAGTTCTAGCGCCCGTCATGTCCGGGAGGAAGTCGCGCGAAAAGTTCAAGAGCCCATCCATCAACAGCAGTATGGCGTCCTCGTCACCGTCGCAGTTGGAAAGATTGACCCCATTGCTCAGAAGGTAGTTGTGGGTTTCTTCAACCTCTATATCATACATCCATTTTTCGGAAGATTCCAAGACTTCTTTAGAGGATACTGTTTCAAAGACTACTTCTCCGTCTTGAATAACAGGTAATTTATCGCCTTTTTCTACCGCTCTTGCTTTTTTCTTTCCTTCTCTGGTAATCATCCTGTGATCAAGGAATGTTTCAACTTCTCTCCCTGATTCTGTTCTGAATAGTATTTTTCTATCGTTAGCGGGTCTTCTATAAACCTTGTTCGCAGTTTTAGTAGTGATACTGTTGTCTTCGCTCACAGACTTCACTTTCAGTTCTATCTCTTTTTCCTCAGTACCTGAATTGTCTGCTTTCTTGGCCTCTCCAGCCTCCTCAAATATGTCTTCTAATTTCTTTTCTGAATCCGATGTTTTAATCCGTGAATCCCCAGGAAGACAGTTCCTGCGCTTCCCTGCATGCCAGTAGGGGTGTGAGTAGATGCCTTTTGCGTCTGTGAATCCTATAATCCTTCCTACTGTTCCGCCCGAGGTGTGGGGTGCGAGACCTATGACAAGCTCTCCGACAAGATCCTCCTTTTCCTCGACGTTGTAGAACGGTTCGAGGCCGTAGAAATCTTCAAGCAGGTCGTCGATAAAGTTGGCGACTCGTACAAAGTAGTCGGAGGCTGCGAGCGATTTATCAGAGTCAGGTATGATTATGTCCTGCGGCTTGAGCTCGACCACCTGCTCCGGGCTTTCAAGCTCGTCTCCATTGACATCCTTCGTATAGCCGATTTCCCGCAGTTTCTCGACCGATACACTGATTTCGCGCGGCCTGAAATGGGTCATAGGCAGGTCTGTGGCGTCGTAACGCACCGTGCCGTCTTTATTGACGTAGAGGTCGTGCTTCTTCCGCAGCAGGCCTTTCTCGATAGGCTCGACGTGCTTGTGCTTGCCGCTCATGCCTCTGACCGACTTTACAAGATCCGGAAGCTCGTTCATCCCTATATTTTCCATTGCATCGTCGACAAGCTGTTCAACGTCAAGCTCAGTGTTCTTATACCGGTTGAAGCGTTCGTTGCCGCACGAGTCGCAGCTCTCCTGTTCCTCCGAAAACTCCTTGCCGCAGTCGGTGCAGAACCAGCGCTCTTCCGCCTCCGCGCCGCACTCGGTGCAGTAGGAGAACGGTGAAAGTTCGCCGCATTCAAGGCAGCGGTTCTGGATTACAGACGTTTCGACACTGCCTTCCTCGTAGGTCGCGGCAAGGTTTCTCATCCTTCCGCCCTCGTCCTTTCCGCAGGGGAACAGCAGCTGAGGCTTGCCTTTAATCGTCCTTCGCTCGGCTTTCTCCGGTCGTCCCATGCGGGCGCCGAGGTAGTGAGGCGCCTGCTCCCTTACTTCATAGCCGGAGACTTTTTCGATGAAATCCGGGATGTCCTCCGGCGAATCTATGTCTCCAATCAGGTCTTCATTGTCCTCAGAAGGCTTTAGAAGGGTCTTGATAACCTTAAGCTCATTTTCATCAACCCTGATACTGTCGCCGGCTTCGTGCTGGACAAGCATGTCTTCGAGAGCCTGCCGGGCTGCCTCGCTGGAGAGTTCTCCGTCCTCCAGGTCGCGGTAAAGTGCTTTAAAGTCCTCCACATCGACTTCTCGCCAGTGAAAGGTCCAGCGCGGGTGGAGCGGAATACCGAGCGCGTCGGAAATCTTGAACGCTTCTTCCGGCGTCGGGGTTCTTTCCGAGAAGTCGCGGCCGAGCTTGACATCCTGTTCCTCCAGCGCTTTCTCCAGCTCGAGCTCCCACCACTCCTCCACGTAGGGCGAAGGTAGCAGCTTCTTGCCGTTTTCCACGAACTCTCCGAACGCGACCAGCATATCGCCGAGGAAGATAATCTCCTCAACATCATTCTCGATTTCGCGGGCGTGTTCGCGTGACTCTACGCGTGTTACCTCCCCGTTCTCCAGCCTCACAACAGGCGGGTGAATGTCATCGCATGCAGTTCCTACCGTCCCCTTCATCGGGTACTCGGTCTTGAGCTGGGTGCCGAGTGCGATAAACCGCTCCGTAATCTCCATGGTCGCCGGGTGGAAAGAAACAGCCGCGAGGCCGTTAGTTCTTGAATGGCCGTAGCGAAGCCTGAAGCCTCCTTTCTTGCCTGGGTGAGCGAAAACCGGTCTTCCTGCGGTCAAGGAGCCGAGATACTTGTCGCTCGGTGTGTACTTAGAGGTATCTTCATCCTCCTCTTCCTCATCTGAATCGTCTTCATCAGAGTGGATTTCCTTCTGGAGCTCAAGGTAGTCGTTTATCCACTCCCAGTGCTCAAGGCCGAACTCCTCGCCCCACGACTTGATACGCTTCTTGATTTTCGACGCCTTCAAAGGAAGACCGTCAAGGTATACCAGGCACATCCCGCCCCGGATTCTATTGGTCTCGACACGGTCAAGATCCTTGTAGTTGGAGACATCGAGCTGCTCGGTCGGAGAGCCCGTAACTTCTACAGGAACGTTCTCAGCAATCATCTCTGTCTCTTCACGCGTCGGGTTGTACTGCTTCGCCGTGACCCGGTTGTAATAGTCCTCGACCTCTGCACCGTAGCGCTTCACAACGGTTTCAGACGGCTTGAAACGGTCGAGGCCGACGCCCTGGCGGACGTAGTCAGCGAGCAGAACACTCATCGCAGAGGCTGTTCCTCCTGCCGAACGGATCGGGCCGGAGTAGTAGACCGCGAGGTACTCCGAGCCGTCGTCGTTCTCCCGGATTTTTATGTCGCCGATGCCTTCAAGCGGGGCAGTCGTGATACCTCCTGTCATGTAGGAGACTCCCACCCTGATGCCTGCGTCGCAGGCACGCTCCTTCTCCTCGAAGTCGTAGAA
Source organism: Candidatus Nanohaloarchaea archaeon (assembly GCA_042217575.1). Lineage (GTDB taxonomy): Archaea > Nanohalarchaeota > Nanosalinia > Nanosalinales > Nanosalinaceae > JBDGSK01. Next base: position 3,497 of record JBDGSK010000022.1, read on the forward strand.
CTCACCTTCCGCGATTTCACGCGCTATAGTGAACGCGACCCTTTCCTCGTTCTTTCCGTACTCGTCTTCAAGCTCGCTTATCCTGTCCGCAACACCCATGTCCTCAAGCTCAGGGAACTGCGCCGCGATGACAAGTGAAGAGGCCTTCTCAGGGAGGTCCTCGGCAGTAGGTATGTCGACGCGCTGCTCCGGGTCTTTCGACTGCGAACGCGCCTCCTCCGCCACCTCATACGACTTCTCCGTCTGCTCTCTTATCCTTTCAAAGTATTTCTCAGTATCCATACTCATACGAACTTCTTCACCCTTGTCTCCCTCGTTTTGTAGTCGACTATCGTGACCTTTCCAGGATCCGGCTGGTGACCCACGCGTTTCTGGAAGTCGGTCTGGGCCTGGAAGCTCGATGAGTTGATAACGTTGACGCCTTTATAGCTCTCGTTGCTGTGGGAGTGGAAGTGACCGGAAACAAAAACATCCGGCTTCTGCTCAATTACAAGGTGGTCTCTGGGCTCCGGCGCCATAAGGTTGGAGCCGTACATCGGCGCAAGATGTCTTCTCTTCAGCAGGTCTATCATGACGTGGTGGGGCTCTTCGTAGCCCTTCTCGCGCAGCTCCTTTATCTGGTCCGCGTGCTCATCGAAAGAGTAGCCGTGGTACATCAGGTTGACGATTCCATCCGACTCGATGCCGTGGAGACGCACCGTCTGCGGATTCTGGACCAGGTGAACGTTGTTGTAATCGCTGATCTCAGGGAAAACCTTCTCCGGAAGCCGTGGCTGTGGCTCAGCCAAACGTGAGATGTCGTGGTTACCCGGCCCAACAATTATCTGGATTCGTTCAGGGAGCTTCTGGACCCATTCCTCGAACATCTCGTACTGCTTGTAGATGTCTGTCACCATCAGCTCGTCCTCCTGGCCGGGATACGTTCCCACACCCTCTACTATGTCGCCGGCGATGACAAGGTAGCCGATGTTTTTCGCCTCATCCGAGTTCAGCCACTCGGCGAACCGGTCGAGCTTGTTGTACATCGTGTCTTCTGAGCCAAGGTGGAGATCTGAGATGTACGCTGCCTCGACCTTCTGCTCTGTAGTGTTCAAGCCGTTAGGAATGGGAAGATCGGCGCGTATTATACTATCCGCGTAGATTATATCGCCGCCCATGCTGCCGATAACTCCGATCATCTCATCCTCTACTATGCGGTCGCCCTCGCGCTCGTCGACCAAGACCTTGAAAGAATCAGTCTTGTCCTCGAGAGAAACTATGTACTTGCCGCTGCTGGTAGAGTACTTGTCCCTCACAAGCCCTACTGCGGTCGCGTCATCACCCTCGTTCCGGCTGCTCAACCTGTTGAGCGTGGTAGCGGACTTGAGCTCCATGCGGCGCATCAACAGCTTCTTCATCCGCTCGTACCGGTCGTTGTAGTACTGCAGGAACTCAGGGACATCCTTCTTCTCCCGGTTTATATCTTTCTCATCAAGAATCTCCACCTTCGTGTTCATCACCCCTCTATCACCGGTGTCCCTGATAGTAACATTTCCGGAAGAACTACCCGAGGAATCAGACTCATCTATTTCTACACTTTCAGTTGAACTCTTATCAGCCTCGGATTCCTCCGAAGAAGTTTCAGCCAGCTCAAGCTCTGAGGATTCGGAGCCGCCGTTGGCCGGCTTCTGTTTCTGTACTGTCTGCCGAGAGCCGTTTGATATAACAGTGTTATCAGAATCCTGGTTCCTGTCACGCAGCTTTGAAAGCATCTCGCCAGAAATGTACATGGGTGTGGTGTCGAGGCTGCGGATTTTTTCGATATCATCCTCTTTAAGGTCTTCTGCCGCCTCTTTCGCGACTATACATCCTTCTTTGGTTAGCTGTTTAACTACGTGCTTGTTCAAGCTTTCTCCCCCTCATTTCCCCTGGAAACAGGTTTTCCTATATGTAGAACTTGTCTTCGACAAGTTCTCTTATCTGGTTCCTGATACTGTCCGAAAGGTCAACGCTTATCTGTCTCGTCCTCCCGTAACGGCCTTTCGAGATAACCTTGGCGTTGATCACACCGAGCATGTCAAGCTCGGAAATCAGTCCTGAAACTCTTCTCTGTGTAAGCTCGGAAACCTCAAGTTCCTGACAGAGTTCCTTGTACTCCGAGTAAACATCACCGGTGGCGATCTCATCCTCGTCCTGCGTCATCTCAAGGATAGTGTAGAGCACCAGCTTCGAATGCTTCGGCTGTGAACGAACTGTTTCAACGACTCG
>JBDGSK010000023.1:0-4394 GCA_042217575.1 Candidatus Nanohaloarchaea archaeon
TAGCAATTCCTAATTATAACGGCGGAGAAAAACTCCGTAGGGCCATCGAATCATGCAAAAATATAGCTTTAGACGAGGAAAAATTCGAAATAAAAGTCTTGGACAATAAGTCAGAAGATAATTCTGTAGATATTGTAAAGGAACTTCAGGGAGATTTCTCTAATCTTCGATTGAATCAGAATAAGAAAAATCTCGGCCGTATAGGGAATTGGAATAAATGTATAGAGGAATCTTCAGGCAGATATATGATTTTCTTGTTCGTAAACGAACAAATATCTCCTCAAAATAATATTGATCAAATCATTAAGGAACTGGAGTCAAGAGAACTACCATTTGCGAAGTCAAGCCACGTAAATCTTTCCGAGACAAAATCGAAAGAAAAGCGAAATAATTTTCAAGAACAGAGTGTTAGAAGAAGACTTAGAAGAGATATTTTCTGGAAAGGTAGTTTTTCATTTGGACCTCTTCAAACCTACGTATTCCGAACCAAGATTCTAGAAAAATATGAACAGAGCTTCAAGGAGGAATATGATATAATAGGAGATCAGGACTTTGTGATAGACCTGGGTAGAAAAATTTACAAGAAGGAAGGAGAAGACCTTTTCTTAGCAACTAACTCTAGAAATATAGTCTGGGACGATGAAACTGATAGATTTAACAAGAAATACGATAATTCTGATGATATAAGAGAAAATTTAAAGTGGTATCAGAATGAAAATATCTCTGATTATTCAAGAATCCCCTCTGAGTTAATCGCTTTCGTAAGACTCTCTAATATAAACATATATCGTCTCCTAAATAGAATTTCGCTAGGAAAATTTTCAGATAGATTGAGCCGGAAGCCTATAAAAGATCACCTAGGCTGGAAGTATACTTTCCTTTTGATAACATCCTATTTCTATGTTATCAGTTGGGCAAGGATAGGTCTAGACATATATGATGAAATCCTCTCGCGTTAGAATTCTTCAATCAAATCAAAATCAGAATTTTTCTTGGCTAATTCTAAATCTTTTCTAACTTCATCGTCAGGTATATTTTCGAGTTTATTGAAATATTCCCGAACACCTTCCCTTCCAAAATAATACTGCTGTTCAAGAAATCTTTCAGGAAATTCATCGGGATTAATACGCCATTGATGTGAATCTAGGCCTGAATAGTGGGATAGAAATTTACCGTATTCTGAATTAATTTCATCGCTATTCGAGATCTGAGGTAGTACATCAAATAAATTTCTTAGCGGAAAAATTTTTTCTTCTTGATAACATCCATAATTCTTGATTACCAGAGGAACATTCAGAACTTCTTCGCCAAGCTCGCCCATATGCTCCCAAAGCCCTCTTTCACCAAAATATTCGCCGTGGTCTGAAGCAATGATAAAGACTGTTTCATCATCAGCTTTCTCTTCAATTTGATTTACCAGTTCTTTGATTTTCTGATCTAAATACTTTATTTCTGCGTTGTAGAGCATTTCCAATAGTCTTGCATCATCATCTCTTTCCTTTTCTTCCTTTAGATGTTTCAGAGAATCGATTTTAGATAGTTTGCGTGCCCTTTCAAGTTCTTTCTCATTCAGAAATTCTAGAGCGTATTCATCTGGGGGATTGTAAGGAGTATGGGGTTCTACATAGTTTATGAAAAGGAAAAATGGCTCTTCATCGATCGATTGTAGTGCGATTTTATTTGATTTTTCTGCACCATCATCCTTCTCTTCAGAGCTACCGAGTTTATTATTGACGAAATAATAAAACCCATTCACAAGGCTCTTGGAGGATTTCTCCCTTGCCACTCTCTTTAGGAAGTACTTGTATTTTTCTTTAGCATTTGACCACTTCTCTTCTCTCTCACCTTCAACTAAATCATAGAATATCTCGTCGTTTTCAAATAGGAGTTTATAATCTATACCTGCCTCATCTGCATTGAAGTGAAATTCGTCGAAGTACTCATCGAATCCGTAAAGAGAGGAAATATATCCGTTATTCGATATCCCTATTGTCCTGTAACCTCGCTTAGAGAGTCTTTCTGGAAGTGTAGCCCTGTCATAAGAACTTTTCTTGTCTTTACTAGTATAGCCATGCACAGGAGGCAATTCTCCTGTGAAAAACGAATAATGAGAGGGTAGCGTCCAGGGTGCATTTGCGTAACAGTTTTTGAAAATCACCCCATTTTCTGCCACTGAATCAATAAACGGCGTTGTCTCTTTTTCATAACCATAGCAAGAAAAGTTTTGAGCTCTTGCAGTATCCATTATCAGCAATACAACATTTTTAGACACTCAGAAAACCTCTAATATAGTGTAATCTTTCCATTTCCAAATTTTTCAGCGATGACAGCAAAATTTTGGACAAAGAATAGGGTGCGTAGCTCCATGTAAGAAACATTCTTGTCAAATGTTTCTCCAAGTGTTGAGAAAAGTTTTTTTCTACAAATCTTCTTTGATTATGACCCAAACTGTACCAGAAATCTTTGCTTCTATCCCTACATCCCCCCTCCTCTTCCAAAAGATGATCTACTCGCGCATCTGGATTATAAACTATTTTAGCACCTTTCGAGTTTAGCCTTGCAAAGATATCTGTGTCCTCACGAAAAGAGTTCCCGATATAATTTTCATCAAAACCACCTATCTCAGATAATTTGCTCTTTCTGAAGGCCATATTCGCTCCACGAAGATTATCTACTTCGACCGGCTCAGGAGGAATCCACCTTGAGGACTCATCTTTCACAAAACCTTTCTCTGTAATCTGATTCTGAGGTTTGCGTTTTCGGATTATATCCATTCGGGCTTCTCCATCCTCTAATTCTATGGCTGGACCTCCGACAGAAACCACGCTTTCATCCTGAAAAGTTTCCAAAATAGATTCTAACCATTTATCGTGGAATCTCACATCATCATCTACGAAAGCAACTATCTCGTGTTCTGCATGATCGAGCCCTACATTTCTAGCATGTGGTAGATTAATGGATTTCTCTGGTCTAACATACTCTACAAAAACGTATTCACCACATAGTTCTTCAGTTCTTGATGTATCGGAATCGTCCACAACTATAACTTGAGGATTCAAATCAGTCTCCATTTGTTCTAGCGACTCCAAGGTATCTTCAAGTATGTGGGACCTGTTATAGGTCGGAATTATTATTGACACTTTCACCTATACAACCTCCAAAATTGATTTCGCTGTTTCTTCCCACCCGAAATTCTCTCCTAGGCTCCTACATCTACGGATTTCATCGGAATCCTTCAATGAATTTTTAACGAAAAATTCTTTATCTTGGACAAGCATATCTTCGGGTAAAACTTCTGACATAGGCTTTCTGTTGTAGGCCACGACCGGGGTTCCGCAGGCCAGGGACTCAATCATGGGCCTTCCGAAGCCCTCCCCGTGGCTGGGAAAAAGCAGTTTTTCAGCATGCGAGTAAAGCTTGACGAGTTCTTCAGTGTCTACAGAATCCACGTATACTATGTCTTCTCCAATTTTAAGAGATGAGTCCTCTATTAGTTCCTCAGTATCGCTTGACATCCTCCCCACTCTCACCAGGAGAGCTTCATGTCTTTCCTCTTTTATCTTCTCGAATATCTGGATAAGCCCTGGTATGTTCTTCCTCTCTATCTCAGATCCGACATGGAGAAAGTAGTTATCGTACTCCGGTTCTTCCTCAACAGGCCTGAATATCTCCGTATCGACTCCCTGGTACACGACCTCTATCCTATCTTCTTCGATTGCTGTGTTCTCCAGGAGCTGTTCCTTTGTGGCCTCTGATATCGCGATTATCCTGTCGGCGTGTCTTTCAAGGTTCCTGACGTAAAGTCGGGCCATGAGGCTGTATACTGGACCAGAGTAGTCCTCTGCGTAAGGAAAAATATCATGCACGGTGACGCTGAGGTCCATCTTGGGGAGCGGCAAGAATGTTGCCAAGTCGTCTTGATTGGTAACATGTACCTTCTCTCCTCTCATACTCCAGAACTTGAGCGGGTTCAGAAGTAACTTGTTGAGAAACCATGGCTTCAGTATTTCAGAGGGTGATATTTTTTTCACATCTGTGATTTTTTCAAGCTCCCCCAACAGTTTCCTGGAGTATATCTCTACTCCGGAGTATCCTTCAGTGTCAGCGAAGTACTTCAGAGTCATCTAATCGCCTCCCTTACCCATCCCCAGCTGTAGCCGTACCTCATCGCGACGTTTATTTTCCATATCTCGATTATATTTAGGGGGTTAAACGCCTTTGATCCGAGATCCCATATCCTGTAGTTCAGTATTGCGAGAAGAGCCAAAAGACCGGGAATCATGTATAATTCGTTAAAGGTTCCTGCGAATACCGTCAAGCTTGCTGCTGTCAGAACCAGGCTCTGAAGAGTTTTTATAGCGTTGTAGTTCAGGTCCTTCAGGCCTCCCAGCGTA
>JBDGSK010000024.1:0-3420 GCA_042217575.1 Candidatus Nanohaloarchaea archaeon
CTAATAATTTTTTTCTTTTATTTTCATCAAACCTGAAATCTAAATTTTCGGCAGGAACACCTCCAACAATCTCATAATCTCGTACATCCTTAGTAACTACGGCACCCGCGCCTATAACTGCTCCATCTCCAATCGTTACACCCGGCAAAATAATCGCCCTAGTTCCTATCCACACATCGTTGCCTATCTCAATACCTCCTTTCGTTTCCTGCCCTAACTCTGAATTCAAAAAGTTCTCATAAAATTTGGTTTGCATCGCAGCTTTACTCTTAATGTGATTTCTACCTTGAATAACAACATTTCTAGCTATTGCGCAGAAGCTACCTATGTCTACCTCACCTCTAACCTCAGAGCCAGGATTAAGCCTAGTATGCCTGCCTACTTTAACTTTACCAGAAACACTACAACCTTCGCAAATTTTAGTACCTTGCGAAAGCTCTACATCTTTATCGACTGTAGCCTTGAAACTTACTTTAGAACCCCATTTTGAATTTAGATAAAGTCCTTTCAACACGTTTTGGACCGACTCAGGTACTTTATCTTTCATTACAGACAATAGATAAATTATTTTCTAAAGATAAAAAGTCACGACTAAACAATGGAGATCAACGACCTTTTGAAGCTCTTTAAACTTTCAGGCTTCGAGAAGTTAGATACCTCTTCAATCATTTCTTGAGAAATTTCATCCTTCTTTTGTAAATCTAGGCTGTAAAATTGTTTTATTGATGTTTCAATGCTTTTAGAGACCTCTCCAGAAATAAATAAAGGGTCAAAATCTTTTAGGAATTCTTTAAGCCCTGTGCTCTCAGTTACTATGGCCGGTATGCCTGCTGCCATTGCTTCTGCAGGTGCTACTCCGAAGGCCTCGCCTCTAGATGGTTGTACGTATAGGTCGCATTTTGAGAATATTTCTTCTAGGTTTTCCACGTATCCGTGTACTTTGATGTTTTCTGCGTCTCTATCTTCATGTCCTTTGCCCACTATATCGAGCGTGTATTCTGTGTCTTTTACTGCTTCTACTAGTGCGTCTACATTTTTGTTGGGATAGTTATAGCCGACGAAGCATATTTCTTTTGTCTCTTTGTATTCTTTTTTCATCGCCTGGAATTTTTCTAAATCCGGGATGAATGGAGTAACTACTTTTACAGGGCCTTGTATATACTCTTCTGCGTACTGTTTCATGAACTTGGAGTTAGCTATAGCACCGTCTAGGAAACGGTGAGTTATCTTTTCTTCCACGTCGGATTTGAGGCCTTCACTACATTCATAGAGACCTTGATCGGCTACCAGACGGATCAACTTGGTTCCTGGATTGAATAGTTTCTTGACTATAGCTGTTCTGAGACCTATCTTGCCTTCACAGATTATAACGTCATATTCTGAACCGATTTCTCTTGCCTTTAACAGGTATCTGAAAATGTTAGTCCATGAAGGTTCGTGGTCTATCTCTAGCCTCTGTACATCGCCGACTTCTTCGAACCAGGCTTTATGGACAGGATGAGCATCATCATAATGTATCGATAATATTTTAGGCTCGCTCATATGTCTTTATCACCTCCTCTGCTGTCCTATCCCAAGTAAAGTCCTCAGCATAATCTCTTGGATTATTGTCTTCTGTTGATAATGCTTTTTCGACAAACTTGGTTTGATCTCTGTATTCGACCATCATCTCTTCTGGTAGTATCTCTGACATCGGTTTTTTGTTATACGCAACTACCGGTGTTCCACACGCAAGACTTTCTATTATGGGTCTGCCGAACCCTTCTGCATGACTTGGGAAAAGGAGCTTTCTAGCGCCAGAATACAGTTCTACTAGTTTTTCCTCAGTTATGTCTGTTTTGTACACTATATCTTTTCCTAAAACCAGGTCTGAGTTCTTGATTATTTTTTTAGTCTTCTCAGATATGTTTCCTACTCTGATCAGTTTTGTATCTTGTTCTCTCTTTTTTATCTCTTCAAAAATCTCTATTAGACCTTCTATATTTTTCCTATCTATCTCGGAGCCGACATGTAGAAAGTAGTCTTTGCTTTCTTTCTCTTTTTGAGGCCTGAATGTTTCCAGATCTACTCCCTGGTATACAACATCGATATCAGAACTATCTAGGCTTGTGTTTTCTATGAGTTGTTCTTTTGTAAACTCGGAGATGGCTATAACTCTATCAGCTTTCTTTTCTATATTTCTTACATATCTTTTCGCCATCCATGAGTATACTTTCCCTGAATAGTCTAGGTAAGGGAATATATCATGTACTGTGACCACGATTTTCTGATTTGTAGACAGATAATAAGCCGACATAAGGTCTTGTGTTGTTATATGGTTTATATCGGATCTCTTATCTAACAGAAACCGTGAAAGTAAGACTTGGTTAAGAAAATCTGGGTTTAGAACTGAGTAAGTTTTCTGAAAATCGATTTCTATATCTTTCTTGGACAAGGCCTCTCTTAGCTCCTGTGTATATATTCCTACTCCAGAATGCCCGGTTTTACCAACCAAATTTACTTTCATCTATAGTTCTGTCCACGGGACTTCTCTCACTGGTTTTGATGAGGCTCCGTAAGGATGATGGTAAAGACCATTTTCACCCACTAGGTTTCCATGATCGCTAGTCAAGAATGTCCTCCCATCCAGTTCTTCTGCTAGTTCTCTTGCATATGGCATCACATATTCCAGGTTCTTCCTGTAATGTTTCCATATCGTATCATCATCGATCTCGCCTCTTTCTGCGAGCTTCCAGACGCTTGTTTCTTCATATTCAGAAATATCTAAACTTCGGAAGGGATGATGCGGTTGCATGAAATGAACAATCAAACGTTTATCCGGAAAGAGTTTATGAGCGGATATAGCATCTCTTACAACAGCTTCGGGACTTACCCACCCGTCTTCTTCCCAGTCTGTATCATGAGTATGATATACTGCGTGGAATACTTCTTCCGGTTCTCTGCCTGTAGCTTCTTTGAACAACCCTGGATCCATATGGAAGTTAGCGGAGATATAGACTATATCTGAGAAATCTCCTTCAGAAAAAGTTTTTTCCAGAAACTCACGTGAATGCCCTCCAACTGTAGTTCTTTTAGGCGTTTCTCCTTCGACTTCTTCGTATAGGTCGTGTCTACAGGCATCAATAATCATTAAATTATCCCAATCATCCTTCTCAAAAATACCTTCAGGTTCCTTTTCAGGCCGTTCCAGAGATTTCTGGGCCCAATCCTTCAGAAAATCGTGGAATCTAACAGCACCTTTGATATGATTATAGTCCTCAAAAAACTTTTCTTGATATAACCTGTAGATTTTGGTTTTCAGTGCCATAAAAACCTCCTAGATTTGAACAATTTTAACTTGCATACTCTTGTTTCATCTCAGTCTCAAGGCCTCCCTGAACTGGTAGGGGATCAGCGATGGTTTTTTGAGGAGTGTGAGTG
>JBDGSK010000025.1:0-6799 GCA_042217575.1 Candidatus Nanohaloarchaea archaeon
CACTGACGATACTGTAGAAGAAGTTAAGGTTAAGATGAGAGAAAATGATTTCTCCCAACTACCTGTTTCTCGATCAAGAACAGAGATCGCACATATTGGCAGAATAACGAGAGATGACTTAATGGATGTATCAACACCCGATAGTCTAGTGAAAGAGTTAATGGGTTCAAAATTCCTAGAAATACCGTATACATTAAACAAAAATGCCGTTAAAGAGATTTTGAGAGAGGATCCTGCTGTTTTAGTTCTTAATCAAAAGGAGGAACCATCAGGAATAATTACAAAATCCAATATTATCTGAGAGGAATTAAATCATTTTGATAATGAACTGATGAGACTCAATATTCTTTCACATGCTATTAAAATGTTAAAATTTTAAGCTTAAATTATGCCTCAGCAGAATTTAGCAGATAGAGAAGATTTCAAATTCTACGAAAAAAACTCAAAGAGAGAAATTGTAGCAGTTACAAGTGAAGAAAAGAATAAAGAAGCTGAGAAAAAACTGGAGAAGATAAAAGAAGAAAGATGGGATGAATTGCCTAAAAGATATAGAGAGAATTGGGATGAAGTAGCCCTCTATCATACTAAAGGTGATGTCGATAAAGCTCATGCATTACTTTTAGATCCAGAAGAAGGCGCATATGACCTTAAAAATAAGCTCAACCACATGACTGGAAAGGAATGGACCAAGTTTACTAAAAGTTGGTTTATTTTTGATGCTAAAGCTGAAGATCTAAAGGAAGAGAGAGAAGTCCTAGACAATAGCGAAGACCATCCAGCAACGTACTCCCCTACAATGATTGAAGATTTTGTAAGATTCTTCACTAAGGAAGGCGAGAAGGTTTATGACCCATTCACAGGAATAGGAAGTACATTAGTCGCATGTAAGAGAAATAATCGAGAAGGTTATGGAACAGAATTAGTAGAAAAATACTACAAAGACAGTCTAAAGAGAGTCCCTGAATTTGAAGATAATGTCTATAATGAAGATGCTAGAAAGGCGAAAGAGTTATTTGATGATGAAATGTTTCAACTTAGCATTTCTTCTCCCCCGTACTGGGACATGTTAAACAGAAGTACAAAGGATTTTGAAGATAAAAGAAAGGAGAGAGATTTAGATACTAAATATTCAGACTCTAAGGTTGATTTAGGGAATATAGAGGATTACAATGACTTCTTAGATGAAATTACTTCATTATACCTGGATATATATGATTTACTGAAAGAAGGCGGTTATTTAGTGATTATAGTAAAGAATGTAAATAAAAACGGGGAAATGCACCCCTTAGCATGGGATTTAGCAAAAAATCTTTCCGAAAAATACACCTTGAAAGATGAGAAAATTTGGTGTCAGGACGAAGTTGGTCTTGCACCTTATGGATACCCTTACAGTTGGGCTAGCAACACAATTCATCATTACTGCCTAATTTTGAAGAAGGAGTGATTTTCAATGGATATACATAAACCAAAGAAGTTAGAAGATGATACCTCACCTAGATCAGGTCTTTCCAAAATATATCAGCTTCACAAATACTGGGGAAGGAAACCATGGAAACCAATCAATGATTTGATAGAGCAAAACTCAGAACCTGGTGATTTGGTTGCTGACCTTTTCTTAGGAAGCGGAGTTATGGCTGTAGAAAGTGTTATTCAGCAAAGAGATTTCGTTGGATACGACCTTAATCCTATGTCAAAGTTTATCACGGAAAACACTCTCCAGAATGAGTTCAGCAAAGAAAGATTTGAGGAGGAACTGTCAAGAATAAAGGATGAACTGGAAGATCATTTCCTCCAGCTCTATTCTGCAGAAAAAGGTGAATGTGAGAAATGTGGTAAAAGGCTTACAGCAGTTCATCATTGTATAGGGCCTAAAAGAGAAGGTGAGGAAAAAGGTAAATTCTATTGTTATGATTGTGGTAGAAGAAGTTATCAAGAAACGAGGGATCTTACAGAGGAGGAACTTGAGAAGTCTAAGAAAAGTTATGATATAGAAGACTGGGTGCCTGAAAGAGAGTTCCCAGAAAGATTCTATAAAGACAGATTCTCCTATAAAGGAGTTGATAAAGTAACTGATTTTTACACTGAGCGAAACCTATACGCTTTATCAAAGCTTAGAGCAACTATTAAGGATCTAGATTTGAAATATGAGAACCTGTTTATGCTGGCTTTCTCTAATACCGTACTTCATGCAAGTAAGCTCAAAGGGGAGAATGTAAGGCCATTAGGTGTGAACAACTATTGGATACCTGGAGATTATATAGAAGAGAACGTCTGGATGAGATTCTTGGAAAGAGTAGACAGAGTAATTGATTCTAAGATGAAACTGAAAGAAAAATCAAACAATCTCGAGAACTTTGGAGAAAAAGGTAATTACGAGATAAACATTCAATCGGCAACAAATATCGGTTTAGATGACGAATCTGTAGACTATATTATTACTGATCCTCCTTATGGAGAGGCAATACAGTACTTTGAGTTATCTTTTATATGGAATTCTTGGATGAGATCGGAATTTGAAAAGGAGAAAGAAGTGATTGTCAATCCAAAACAGGATAAAGACGAAAGTGATTTTCTTAAACTATTAGAGAAAGCAATAGGGGAGGGAAGTCGCGTCCTTAAACAAGGAGGTAAATTTACTCTTTGTTTCCAAAATAAGAAGTTTAAAATTTGGAATGACGTGCTGGAAATCTTTAGAGCAAACAATCTCGCTTTAGAGGATGTTGTGATAGTCGAATCTTTAGGTTCTACATACAACAATAATTGGTCTGATTTCTCTCCAGAACACGATATTTATCTTACGTTCGAAAAAAGAGAATCTATTGAATATGAGAAAAACCAGGAGATAGAGGTTAAAGATGTTCTAAAACGTGTTCTTGAATACAATGAATATGAAAACCCTGCCGAGGCATATGACAGAGTAGCGTCAACGCTAATTTGGGAAATCTATTACAATGAGTATAACATAAATGTCTCAGATTTGACCATTAAGAAGTTAAGTGAAATGATGCAAGAACTTACTTAATGGACGATTATGAGATTGATTGTCAAGACATACTCTCTATTTTAGAGAAAAACTTTGGTTTTCAAAGAGTACAGACTCCTGTCGGAGAAGCTGTTGAGCTAGACCCTTACACTGCTTTTTTGTATTCTCATGTTACAGGTTCTGGATATTTTGAGGACACTAATTGGCAATTTTCAGTCCAATCTCTAACACGGATATTCCACACTGCATGTAGGTATGATTTCATAACTGGGATATATGATGGTATAGAAATTGATAGATCTCCATTGGAAATGTATAAGAGACGTCCTTTCTTATTTAACGAGAGAAAAAGAATTCTTCCTGTATCATTTAGAAGTAGATCGGAACTACAGGGTAAATTAGAAAATTACAAGCAGGAGCTAGGAAATGAATCTCGAAATTATCTTATCCAAGAAGTAGATCTTTCGAAAGATGGTAATGGGCTTGAACAGTTTTTAGAATTTCTTTTTACAATGAAATTTAGAGACCAAGGGTATACCGTAGAGAATCAATCTCCTCTAGGCCACTCTAAAGGAACACCTGATGCTGCAGCATTTAATATAGCTCAAGAATATCCAAAAGGAGGGTTCTATTTTATTGAGCTGGCAATGTTGAGGGTAGGGCATGAAATTAAATCTAAGCAGTATGACGGAGAGTACGATACTATTGTTGGAGAAGCTAAAACATCTACTACTGAAATGACTCAACAACTACAGAAGTATCTAAATACTGGATACTATGACTTAGGTATGGAGATACATCCGGATAAGAGGCATCCTAGCAGAGACGAATTCGGTATATTTACCTTAGAAAATGATGAACTAGTTATGTCATATCCGAAAAATGAGCCGGAATCTGTTGTTGATGAACGTAAGGAAAAATACCGTGAATGGTTATTAAACTATTCGAAGTTTTATCTACTCGCAAATTTAACTACATCTGAGCTTAAGGCATATTACCTCGAAGAAACAGGTACTGAACTTGATTCACAGACTAAATTAATTCGATTTGTGAAAAAGATTAGCTTGAAAAGCATATTTTCCTATATACAAAAACGAGAAGATGTCAGTTTCTAGCGACGAGCAAATAAAAAATGAAATAGTTGAAAGGTTCGGGACTCAAAAAGGGTCGCTCAGACTGAGGGTATTTCCAGAAGGTAGTGATGAAGATCAAACTTTATTTTCAAAAGGTGGTTTAACCTTTGGAGATCAAGATTGTGCGTACGGATCCTGTGATGCTGCGTGGTATAAAGAGGGAGAATCTTGGTATGACCCTTACTCGGGTCAGGAAACGGATGTCAAACCAGTAATCGCTCTAGAAGGTACTGATGCGTTAAATAGAGGTTCATCTGGAAATGCACAGCTTCAAAGATTTCATCATGCTCTAGGTGCTGTTAAAAATGGTATTATAGGGATTTATTACCTTAGAAAGGGCAATCACCCAATCTACAATGCTTTATTTGGTATGGCTTACCACGCTTCTCAGGTTGAAGAAGGTACCTACATAGTCACGGATGATTTGGATGATATCGAGGAAATAATAGATGCAATTAATAGTGAAAATGAAGTGGTTCAAGACGTTTTAGATAGGATACTGAATCGGATGAAAAATAAATTTGATAAGCAATTTAATGAAAAATACGATGACTGGGAGAATTTCGCGAAAAGACGCTCTACGATAATAAAAGAAGATGCTGTAATTAAATATGCTGGAAGAAACAAGAGGAACTTTACAGATAGTTCGCAGAGAGCCGGGCACATAGCTGTGGGTGAAATGTACCTTACTAAGTATTTCTTCCCTGATAAAGAAATTTACTATCTCTGGCCGAGGATGACAAGGGAAGACTTAAGGTACCTTGACAAAAATAAAGGCGATGACAAAGAGTGGAAGCTTCTGAGAACTGAAGAAAATGTAACCATAGCTACTATAGACGATCTTGTCGGTATAGATGAAGAATTGGAAGAAAAAATGATGGATGTAAAATCTAAACCGCTTAAGGGAGATGCTCTATCAAAGTACACATCTGCCAAAAATAAACTTGATAAGTTGTTAAGAGAGGGAGAGATTAGTATAGAAATCTCGGAAGAAAGACCTAGTTTTAGAGAACAGAAATCTTTAAATGAAGTTTAGCTAACTTTGTTTGTTAAGGGGTCAGACTATTTATGGAAGATATTAGAGGAGTAGTTTTTTCGTTAGACGAAAATACAATTCAAAGGGGTATAAAAGAAGATAAGGACGTTATTGCGAATTACACACGGAAGAAAAAATTGAAGCCCGGTATGGATCTTTACCTTTATTCTTCAGGAGACGAAACTCCTCGAAAAATAGTTGCTAGAGCAGAAATAGAAAAAGTGGAGAGAATGAAGCCCAATAGTGTAGAAGAGAAGTACTCAGACAGATTATTTCCTAAGAAAGAAGAATTCAAGGAATATACTAAAAATAGAAGGAATAAAGAAATGTTAGTGCTTACCCTAAATAATTTAATTCGCTTAAATGATCCGGTAAATCCTCCAGGCAATATGACTGTGGCCGGATTATATATTGATGAAGGTCGATATAAGAGGCTAAAAAACAAGATGAAATAGTTATGACTGTTTATTTGTCTCCCTCGAAGATTAATCAGTATTTCAACTGTAAGCGATGCTTCTGGATGGAAGTTAATGAAGATGAAGACCGGCCTGAACCTCCGAGGTCGTCACTTCCTATAGGCATGGATTTGATGGTGAAAGATCACTTCGACGACTTCAGGAGTAACGGCGAGAAACCGCCGGAACTCGACCATTTAGGTATTGAGGCAGATCTCTACCCGGACGAGGATTTCTTGAATGATGCCAGACATTGGAACAGCCCTCCGAAGTGGGAAGACCCTGAAACCGGCACGGTCCTATACGGAGGAGTGGACGACCTTCTCCTATCAGAGAACAATAAGATAATAGTGATTGATTACAAGACTCGTGGTTTTGAGCCGAATGAGGAGACAGGTGTGCCAGACTACTACTCCCGACAGGTCAATTTATACAATCTGATTCTCAGAGGTAATGACTACGAAACCGAGGACTTTGGTCTAATACTTTACTACTACCCTGACAAAGTAAAGGAAAACGGCGACATTATTTTCCACAAAGAATGGAGAAGAGTAGAAGTAGATATTCCAAAGGCTAAGCAGATGGTTAGAGACGTAAGGGAGACGGTTGATGGATCAAAACCGGAACCTAACTCTGAATGCGATTATTGCGGCTGGAGACGCAATGGACGGAAGGATGACTAAGTTTAATTCTCTATAGATTATGGAGGCAGCCACATCTGAACCCAATGGGGTAGGGTAATTAAGCAAGTAGGCCGTCAAAAATAGCTTTAGATGAACCAGATGGCTCAAATAACCAACCTTTATGGGGATCAAATATAAATTAACATTTATATGACGGAGAACGCAATCAGGATAGATAATAAGGAAATGTATGATGAATTAGGTGATTTTTACCAATATTACTCTGATGAGTTAAGCAGTAGAACGCTCAAGAAGTATATGCGTGTTTTATACCGCATTAAGTTTATAGATGAATCTCTTTTGGACGTTGAAGACCAGAATGACTTGACTGAATTAGAAAACACCCTGAGAACTCATACATGGCCGGAAGAAAGCGACTTCAACTTCAATTTCTGGAAAAACCGGAACGTGGTTGTACCAGCAGTCAAAAAGTGGCTGGATTATACCGGCCAGTCAGGGCTGAAAGAAGAATTCGTATATGACCGAAAGGATATAGACAAACTCAACAA
>JBDGSK010000026.1:0-8053 GCA_042217575.1 Candidatus Nanohaloarchaea archaeon
CCTGCATGCGGTGGAACCTGATGAAGTAGTCCTTCAGAATCTTTCCCATCGCCGTCCCCATGTGCATCGAACCCGTGGGGTACGGAGGACCGTCCAGGAAGTAGAAAATCTCCTCTCCCTCATTCCTTTCGAGCGCTTTGCGTCTAGTATTATTCTCTTGCCAGTCCTCAGTTACCTCTGCCTCTATCTCTCCAGGTTCGTATCTCCCCATTGTTCTCACTCCTTACTTCTGGGATAGGAAGTTCTCGTAGATAAGGTCTCGCGCTTCATTTCTCATAGTCGCGGAGCTTTTGTTCACATCTGAAGAGCCGTGGTGGCCCATTGAATCCGGGTGGTCGCCTCTCTTTCCCATAATGAAAGTTTCATCACTGAAGTTTATATAAATCATCTCTAAGCCAGATTTCTACCGTCAGCAGCTTCCAGAACCTGAGAGATGCGTTTTCTTCATCGAACCGGGTCGAAAGATAGTCTCGTAGTTGTCCTCCGTCTACAAAACTAATATTAGATATCTCTGGTCGCTCGAAAAGTTTTCCTACAGTTTCCTTTTCTTCTTTAAAGATTCCTTTTGTAAGGAGGTCGTCGAATACCGCTGTTTTCCTCTGGTTAAGGATAGCGTCCGGGAGCAAATCCTTAAAGCTTTCTCGGAAGAGGTGTTTCTCTTTTCCCGCTTTGAAGAGATGCTCAGGCGGCAAACTGAGAGCTAGTTCGATGACTCTTGAATCTAAAAACGGATGTCTCACATCCAGTCCATGCCGGCGAGCGTTTTTCCTTATTTTCTCAAGAGAAGAATCTCTGTAGTAATTAAAATGGCTCTTGTAGTTGACCTTTCGGGAGTCTAGAGAGATTTTCGGGTCTTCCTCTCTTCCTGCGAGGTCTACTTCAGACACCTTGAACCATGCCGGCATACCTGTTTCCTCATCCTTCGCGAGGAATTTCTTGACTGCTTCAGGCGATGGCAAGTTAGGGAGCAATATAAACCATTTCAATATGAGAGGAATCGGCGCTTGATCCTCCCTAATGTCCGCGACCAACCTTCTTATTTTCCTCTTCTTGAGAAGATCTGAGTACATAAGAGGGGATCCGTCAAGCATATTTCCTCCCGCGCCAGTAAGTATCACGTCCACTCCATCGCCGGCTGCTTTTGAATAAATCTTGTCGTTCAGCTGAAAGTTTATATCCATCGCTGGACCTGTGTCCAGACTCCTTTCCAACTTTTTCAGGTCTTTTAGAGGCCACTCTCTGTCCCCTATAATTTTTTCGTTTTGAATCTCGAGCTCCTCCACGAACTGATTTATTTTTTGAGTCTCATCTGCTGCTTCTATTGAAGGAAATATGCCGGAGTAAGTGTAGAGTTCTGTTCTACAGCTTTCATTCACTATTGCCGTCACCGTCGTCGAGTCAAAGCCCCCACTCATCATCACTCCGGTGTATTCTCCCGTCCGGCATTTTACCGCTTCTACGGAAACCTCCCGCAGCTTTTCCTTCGCTTCCTTAAAGGAAAGTTCTTCATACTCAGATTTGATAGGGTTCCAGTACCGCTTCGACTTGACGTTCTCGCTGATAGAAACGTAAGTTCCGGGACTCACCCTTCCTATATTCTCGTAGAACGTATGTTGAGTCTCCGCTTTTTCGTCTACAAGAAATGACGAAAGTACGGAAGCATCTATTGAGGAAGATCTTTCGTCCAGTATCCGCTCAATAGAGTTTGAGGCAACCTCTCCGTCTTTCGAGAAGTAGAGCGGCCTTAGACCTGTTTGGTCTCTGCATAGGATAAGTTCATCTGGACCTATTATGATGAAAGAGAATGCTCCACGAACTTCCTCTATTTTCTCGATGTCTTCCTCAAGATAGAGTTTTAGAATTAGTTCGCTTTCCTTGAAACCATCTCCGCCAAGCTCGCTTTCAAGCTCCTTCTGGTTGTCTATTCTTCCGTCAAAGGCTATCATATGCTGAGACTCTCTTGATACTGCTTCTTTTGCCTTTTCTTCGGAAGTTGAGTGAACTTCTACGGAGAAATTCTGGAAACTGGTTCTAAAGTCAGCGTTTCCATTAACTGTAGATTTGTTTGCTTCTTTGACAGTGAAATCTGCCATCTTATACCGTCTCTACTCTACTCGTTCCGTAAAGCGCTGTTTGAACTCTTCCAGGTACTCCTTCTTCATCGAGGCGCCTGCGGCTTTTTCGTGTCCGCCGGCTTCTGCGCCTTCCTCGACTGCTTCTTCGGGCAGTGCTTCCTGCATCAGTCTTCCGAGATCTACGCGGCCGCTCTGACATCTCCCTGACACGTTGACGCGTTCCTCTCCTATCTGCAGGACGAGGTGTATCCATTCCGGGTTTCTCGTTGACATGTTGGTCGCGATCGAGGAGCGGATGTGAAAATCGCTTTCGAGGTCGAAGAAGATTATCATCTTGTCTCTGTCGATCTCCCTTTCTTCATCGTAATTTTCGACTGCGTCGTTGAACTCGTCCTGCATCTCGAGGTAGACCTCGTAAACTTTCCGGTACTCCTCCTGTGCCTCCAACTCTTTAAGGTCGCCGGAGTTCATCAGGGCCTGGTAGGCGAGCCTGGAGTACTTCTCCGAGTCCCGGTACGGCTTGATGTTGAGAACTGAGGAGTAACGGCCGTACTCGCAGTTTTTGGCGAGCTCTTCCTGCTCGATTTTTCCGGGCAGATAGCGGTCGTACTCCGGATCAAGTTCCTCGAAGAGTTCGCGGCAGTTTTCTACGCCGAAGTCCTGGATGATCCCCAGTCCTGCGATCCACCGGGTCTCATCTCCGATCCCGAACTCTTCCGCTATCTCCTGCGTGATCATGCTGCAAGGTATATAGGCGTCTGAGTTCTGCGCGCGCGGATTCACGAAATGCACGTCGGGCTCATCCTCAAAGCTGTGGTGGTCGACAACTAGCACTTCAAGGTCTTCCCGGCTGTCAAGCTCCTCGAGCTCTTCCGCGCCAAGGTTGAAGTCAAGCACAATCAATCTGTCAGCGGAATCCACCTTCTCCATGTCCTCCTCAGTCAGGTGGTAGGAGCGCTGGACGGGTATCGTGACCTCGTCCGCGGGCCTTCCCCGGAGTTCCTCAAGGATTTTGGAGATTATCGCGGAGGAGGAAATCCCGTCCATGTCCCAGTGGTGGACTATAAGGACTTCCTCGTCCTCTCCGATAGTTTCAAGATAGTCTACGGCCGGCTCAAGCTTCTCTGGCTCCATTGGACTCACTTCAAGCCTCTGCCATACTTTGGTTGTTACTTTCTATGCTGTCGAGTTTGTACTTAGAAACTGGACCTCTGAACTCTCCTGTGTTGAGAGAAGTAAAAAGAGGCTCGACTTTTTGCGGTTCGTAGTCTGTCATGGAAAGGTTTCAATGCTCTGAAAGTTAAAAGGATTGCCGCAGCTTCAGGTCCACTCCACTGGCTCTCTATCTCGGCCTTCTTCATCTGCATCTTGTTCTCTTTCCGTCTGGACAGGTTCTTCCCTGAATCGCTGTGACTCCGGGTGCGGCTCGATAGTTTCTTCCCCAGGGTTGGCGTTCTTCATCGCCTCCTGTATCTCCGGCAATTCGTCCTGCAGCTCCTCTTTCTGCGGGAAGATTGCTCCGAGCGGCGCGCCAGCGTTCTCCTCATCGCTGAAACGAGGAAATACCTGTATGTAGGCGTGTGGAACCATCTGTCCTCCGGCCTCTCTCATGTTCGCGGCGATGGAGACTCCTTCCGCGTCGAGACCTTCCTCGGCTTTCAGTGCGACCTGCCTCGCAAGCTCCATGCCCTCGCTGTAGACCTCCGGTTCAAGATCGAGCAGCGTTTCCGTGTGTTCCTTGGGAACCACCATGGTGTGTCCCCGCGCCCTCGGATTGATTTCGAGCCAGGCGTAGAAATTCTCGGTCTCATCGACTATCAAGAGCTGGTCACGGTTCTCTATAAGCTGGCAGAAAGGGCACTCTTGTTGCTGTGGCACACTGCCATTTTCGCTCGCTGGTTTTTAGCTCTACCGCCGGCACCTGATTTATAAAGTTCGCGCCCGTTTTGTTCTCTACACTTACAGGTGCATTTGCTATGTCTGACGATTTCGATTCTCAGTTTGACGACGATGACTTTGACGACTTCGACGAAGAGTTCGAAGAAGAAAACCAGGAAGAAGGCTTTGAAGATGATTTTGACGACAGTCAGGAAGAAGGATTTGATGAGGGATTCGAAGAAGAGGAAGACTTTGATGACGACTCCCAGGAGCAGGACTACGATGACAGTGAAGACGATGAGGAGTATGACAAGCCTGTTTCTGAAGGCGACGTTGTAGAGGTAGAAGTCGAGGATCTTGGCAGCAAGGGCGACGGAATCGCCAGGGTTGAAGGCTTTGTAGTCTTCGTGCCCGGCGGAGAAGTCGGTGAATCCTACGATGTAGAGATCACGTCTGTCGGCAGGAAGTTCGCCTTCGCCGAGATACAGGATTAAACCTGGAGAGTGTTCTGCTCTCCCTCACCACTCTTTTATCTTTTTGAACCGGTCTTACGTTCTATGCGTACAAAAATTGCGGCGGTTACAGTATTCTTCGCTGCAGTAATCGGTGCATCGCTCGCGTTCCTGCCTGCCGAATCATCGCAGGTTCATTCGCACGCCAAGTTCGCGGTCATACTTGACGGCCAGGTAGTGGACATGAGTTCGCGGCAGTTCCAGTTGAACTCCCGGAAGGTTCACCTTGAATCCGGCAAGTCCCATATAGTACACAAGCACTCCGCGGGCGTTACCTGGTCAGAGTTTCTGGGAACTCTGCCGGTGAAGGTTCGACATCCCGACGCCTCAGATATATGCGTGGCGGTAAGAAGAAGAGAAGTTTGCGGTAAGGGCGCTGTGATCCTGAACGGTGAGAAAGCAGGAAACCTGAGCCAGGTTATAGAGCAGGGAGATACTCTCGTGATAGCAGCGGGAACGGAAAACTACATGTCCCAGGCCAGGAAGTTCTATGAGACGCCTCTGCCTGCAGCTTACAGACCTTTCTGGCTGGACGGCAGGATGATATAGGATGGAGAAACTGCTTGTCCGCTACGGAGAGATCGGTTCCAAGACCCGGAAAGTTCAGCAGCAGATGCGGCAGGTGCTACGCCAGAGGGTCGCGGATCGTCTTGAATACGAGGATCTGAGCTACGGCAGGGTCTCCAGCACGGAGGGAAGAATACTGGTAGAAGACGTGGATGCGGAGAAAGCTGCGGACGCGGTTGCAGAGCTTCCAGGGGTCGCCTCGGTCTCACCGGCCTACAGCTGCGAGAACTCACTTCAGCAGATAAGGGAAGAGGCTGCCCGGCTGGAAATCGGTTCTTCGTTCGGAGTAGATACACACCGCGCCACGGAAACGTCTTTTGACAGCAGGGATGTGAACCATGAGGTCGGCAGTTTCCTGGAGGATAAGACAGGGGCTGAAGTCGACCTTGAATCCCCTGAAACCTGGGTATACGTAGAGATAAGGTCGAGAGGAGCGTACGTGTTCACAGAGAAAATCCCGGGGCCTGACGGGTTCCCGGTAGGCACCAACGGAGAGCTCGCAGCTCTCGTCAGCGGAGGCATAGACTCTCCGGTCGCGGCCTACGAGGTCATGAAACGCGGCGCCGACATAACTCCCGTATACTTTTACAACCAGCCCCTGGCTGCCGAAGACCACCTGATGAGGTTCAGAGCGGCAATAAAGAAGCTTGAACGTTTCAATCCTGCCCCGAGGTGGCGTTACTATATCGTCGACATGGAAGAAGTAAACCGGGAGCTTATGGATGAGGTTGAACGCGGCCGGATGCTGATGCACAGGGAGATAATGTTCCGGGTCGCAGAGGAACTGGTCGAGAAAGACGGCCTAGACGGCATTGTCACGGGAGAATCCATGGGTCAGAAGTCGTCACAGACCGCCCGGAACCTGAGGAACACCTCCTCCATAGAGAAGCCTATCCACAGGCCTCTGCTCACTCTTTCCAAGAATGAGATAATCCGCAAGGCTCGCAAACTGGGAACCTACGAACTGGCTGAGGTAGACTCGGCGTGCCGCAGCATCGCTCCCGACCACCCTGCAACGTCCATGACGCAGGAGAAGGTAGAAGAACTCCGCGAAAAGGTGTCGATCCGGCAGAAGGCCTTCAAAGCCCTTGAAAACACTGAAAAAAGAGATCTCTGAGAGACCAAAACTGTTAAATATGCTTCAGTCACGGTGGTTTCACATGAGCATAAGTGAACGGAAAGAAGAGGCCGAGGCCGTGTTAGACTCGGCGGAAATGGTGCTTGAAACAGTTCCCGGCCCCAAGTCAGGGAAAGCTAAAGAACTTGAACAGGCCATAACCCGGCTTGAACAGGAACTCCAGGATCCCGACTCTGAAAGCTCGCTGAAAGAGCTCATCGAAGAAATCCGGGATCTGATGGATGAAGTCCAGGAAGACGCGATGGATGAAGATCCTGTCATGGGGCCTGAAGACGAGATGGGGGGCGGCGTAGGAGGACCGGGCGATCCCGGCGATGATGTCCCTCCTTTCTGAGGGCTGAGAAGCTGGAAACCTCCTGAAACAGCCTCTTTTTTATATATCCAGCTGCAATTTTGGTCTATGAAGAAGTCTGCCGTCCTGCTTCTCGCAGTACTACTTGTCTCTGGTGCAACCGGTTTTACGGCCTCGATGCACGCAGTCGACAGGTCGGCAAGTCTCGATGATCCTGCGATGTTCAAAGTTGTTGCCGAGAACGAACTTGCAAGACCGCAGAGGTTCAGGATCACGAGCGTCAACTCTCCGCCTTCGACTGATGGATGGTTCGATTATACCTACAGCAAAACAGCGGAGGCTGGCGAGAACGTAAGTTTCGAGATACAGGTCTTCCCGGCAAAATATTCGATCCAGCAGAACTACCGCTTCACGGTTAACGTGGCCGGCTCGCAGTCGGATTCCCAGGCAAGGTTCCAGGACTATTTCTCGGTAAACACGGGCAACGAACTCAACATCTTCTCGGTCTCGATGATGAACGATACTTATCTCCCAGGCGAGAAAGCAGAAGTGAAGGTAGAACTGGTGAACACGGCCTCTTCCTATGTCAGGAACTACACGGTTCGTGCAGCAGCCATGGGCAAGTCCACGCAGATCGATGGAGAGATAATACCCTCGGGGGCCAGCAGAAGTTTCAGCTTCAGCTTTGAGATCCCTGAAAATGCCCGGCCCGGCCGCCGAAACGTAGATGTCACTGTTTTGAAAGACTCCAGCGTGACCGTCTCCCGTGTCTTCCGTGTCCAGAGAGTCTCAGAGATTTCGCGCAACAGCACCTCTGAAAGCTACGTCGTCTCGAAAACGAAGACGGTGACTGTGGAAAATACAGGTAACGCTCCCGAGAACACCTCGATAACTTACAGAGTGGAATCCTACCTCACCCCCCTCACAAGTTTCAGCGCAAGACCTTCATCGGTGTCCAGCGACAACGGGGAAAAAGTCTACCGGTGGACCCGGACACTTTCACCGGGCGAAGAATTTTCTGTGACAAGGAAAGTCGATTACTGGCCGCCAGTCGCAGTACTTGCGCTGATAGTTCTCGGCCTGGCAGGTGTTAAGAAACTTTACACGGGAGTGAAGATCGAGAAACACGCAAAGACGGTCGATGAAGGTGTCAAGGTCAGAATAGAGGCGATCAACCGTTCCAGACAGGATGCAGAGGAGGTCGAGATCATAGATTTCGTGCCGGACATCGCATCTGTAAGCCGCGACTTTCCGATGGCTGCACCGGAGGTTGCCAAGACCGGGGAGGGCACCAGGCTGACCTGGAGCATCGGACGTATGGATGCCGGAGAGCAAAGAGTCATGGAGTATGTTCTCAAACCGGGAGTAAAGGTAGAGGGCGGCGTAACACTGCCGGCCGCGGAACTGAAGGTGGAAGGAGAAAAACTCGGTGAGACCTCCAGAGTAACCGCAGACTTCGATCCCTCGAACCACAGCTGAAACACGTTACAGGTTTTAAAGCTTCACGACTCAACTTCACGATACCGGACAGCCCCGGCTTAGCTCAGTCTGGCAGAGCGTCCGCCTGTAGAGCGGATTGTCCCAGGTTCAA
>JBDGSK010000027.1:0-14353 GCA_042217575.1 Candidatus Nanohaloarchaea archaeon
AATCATTGTGTCTCCTGTGACACAAGGGTTTGTCGCCTCGATGCGGTGCTCCGGGTGTTCCTCGGTGTCGAACGAGTGCATCTTGTTGGCTTCGTCGTACATGAACAGTCCGGGTTCGCCGTTCCTCCATGCGCCGTCGATAAGTGTCTCCCAGATGAAACGGGCGGGCAGGGTCATTTTTTCGCCCGGCTCGAGGTCGATATCGTACTGCTGGACCTCCTCGCCGAAAGTTGCTGCGAAGTCGCGCCAGAAGTTGTCGTCCTTGCCCTGGTCGCTTCCCGCGGCCTCCGGGTACCATTCTTCATCGCTGTTGTAGAACTGCGCAGTCTTCCTCGACACTTCGAACGGTTCGCCAGTCCTCGGGTTGATGAGTTCGTATTCCTCATCGTTCTTGACGGCTTCCATGAAGTCTTCCGTGAGGCCGACTGAGATGTTGAAGTTGGAAAGGTTTCCTTCCTTCCTCTTTGAAACTATGAAGCGGAGAACATCCGGATGGTCGACGCGCATGATTCCCATCTGGGCGCCTCTTCGCTTTCCTCCCTGCTTGATGGTGCCGCACATCGTGTCGAACACCTGCTGGAAGCTCAGAGGGCCGGATGCTATGCCTCCAGTAGATTTCACGATGTCTCCCTTCGGTCTCATGAGGTGGAAGGGATATCCCATGCCGCCTCCGGACTGGAAGATTTTCGCAGCGTCGTGAACCTTGTTGAAGATGGAATCCATGTCGTCTTCCGGGTGTACGACGAAGCAGGCACTCAGTTGCTGGAGTTCCGCTCCCGCGTTCATTAAAGTCGGCGAGTTGGGCATGAACTCCAGGTTAGTCATCATCTCGTAGAACTCCTTCCACGAGTCCTCGAAGTCAACATCATCGTACTCCTTGTCAGGCTGTGCGACGTTCTTCGCGACCCGCTCGAACATCTCCTCCGGTGTTTCAACAGTGTTACCATCCTCATCCTTGAGCAGGTAGCGTGCCGGAAGGATGCGTTCGTACGCGTTCTCGGTCAGTTTTTCTTCAACGGTTTCTCCTTTTACCCGCTTGACGGGTAGTTTGAACTCTTTCTTCTGAACAGTATCAGCCATGTTTGTGTTAACACCTTGTGAGCATGAAGTGAAGTGATACGTGCAGCATCGTTATTCCTGTTTGAGGGCTTTGACCTCTTCCTCGAAGCTTTCGGCGTCATCGAACGACTCATATACTGAGGCAAAGCGGATATATGCGACCTCGTCACGCTTCTTCAGCGATTCCTTGACCTGTTCGCCGATCTCCCGAGCCGAAACCTCTTTCTCGCCGCGGATCTCGTTCTTGACCTCCTCCACGATCTTGCCGGCGTCATCCTCACCGAGCGAGGTCTTGTTGGTGGCGCGTTCGATTCCGTCGCGTAGTTTCTCCTCGCTGAAGTCTTCGCGGTCGCCGCTCTTCTTGATGACCGTGATGTCGAACTGCTCCGCTTCCTCGTACGTCGTGAATCTGCGACCGCAGTCGTCACACTCCCGCCGTCTTCTTACCTTGTCTTCCGTGTCTCTCGTGTCGACGACTGAAGTGTCGCCGCTGTCGCAGTAAACACAGCGCATATTTCGTTCTATCCCCCAAGCTTCAAGTACTATATGTTGTGGAGAAATCTCCCCCTCCCCACAACAAGTACTGGTTTTCGCATCTCAAAATTCGATTGACTGTCTTATAAATGCTGGCGTGTGAACGGAGTGTGAACTTCTTCACAAGCCGCGGGAATTTGATAAGACTTCGCTTTTAAACAGGTTATATGAGCGATAAAATCGTTCCTGATACTTCAGCGATCATCGATGGAAAGCTTTCAGACCTCGCGGAAAAAGGGGAACTCGATGCCGACGTAGTGATCCCCGAGTTCGTGGTCGACGAGCTTGAGAACCAGGCCAACCGCGGACTTGAAATCGGCTACAAGGGGATCCAGGAGATCAAGCAGGTAAGAGAAGCGGGAGAAGAACAGGGATTCAGTGTTGAATTCACGGGCAGGAAGCCCTCGAGGGAGGAAATCGAGATGGCGGAGAGCGGTCGTATCGATGCGCTTATTCGCGACGTTGCAGAGGAGATGGAAGCGACGCTCTACACCGCTGACGTTGTCCAGGCGAAGGTTGCCGATGCGAAGGGTATCGACCACGAACTGTTTGAGCGGGAGCATATCGAGCGGTTCCCTATCGAGGACTACTTCGACGACAATACAATGAGCGTCCACCTGAAGCAGGGCAGCGTTCCGAAGGCAAAGCGGGGTATGCCGGGCGAGTTCGAGCTTGAAGACATCGGCGAGGAAGAAATGACCCGGGAAGAAGTCGAGCAGGTTATACAGGATACTATTGAAACCGCCGAGGTCTCGGATGAAGGACTGGTGGAGATGGAGAAGGAGGGCGCGACGGTCGTCCAGATCGGAAAGTACCGGATCGCAATCGCCCGTCCGCCGTTCTCTGAGGCGCCGGAAGTCACTGCTGTGCGTCCGGTTTCAAAGGTCGCGCTTGAGGACTACGACCTCTCCGACCGGCTGATGGAACGTCTGGAAGAAACAGCTGAAGGAGTTCTCATCGCGGGAGCGCCGGGACACGGCAAGTCGACATTCGCCCAGGCGGTCGCGGAGCACTACGAGGAAGAAGGCAGGATTATCAAGACCATGGAGAAGCCGCGAGACCTTGACGTGGGGCCGGACATTACCCAGTACGCGGAGCTTGAGGAGGACATGGAGAACACCGGCGACTTCCTGCTGCTTGTGAGGCCTGACTTCACAGTGTATGATGAGGTCAGGAAGACTCGGGACTTCGAGACCTACAGCGATATGAGGATGGCGGGAGTCGGCATGCTCGGCGTCGTCCACGCCTCTGAAGCCGTCGACGCCGTCCAGCGTTTGATTGGGAGGGTGGAGCTCGGAATGATCCCTCATGTCTGCGATACCGTGATACATATCGAGAACGCGGAAGTCGCAGAGGTTTACAAGCTCGAACTGACTGTGAAAGTTCCTGAGGGCATGAACGAGGCGGATCTGGCGAGGCCTGTCGTCCAGATCACAGATCTTGAAACCGGGAAGGCGGAGTTCGAGATCTATACTTACGGTGAGGAAACAGTTGTGATCCCTGCAGGGGAAGGCGGAGATGAGACCGGTGCAAAGAAGCTGGCGAAACAGCAGATCGAGCACATGCTGAGCGGCAAGGTCAAGAACCCGGAGATCGAGTTTATTTCCGATAACCATATCCGGCTTCTCGTCGAGGAAGACGAGATGTCGCATGTTATAGGCAAGGGCGGCGAGAACATCGACCGGCTTGAAGACGAGCTGGGACTGGAGATAACTGTTGAGCCCCGGAAGAAGACGCTGAAGAGCGGCATCCAGTTCCAGGTGCATGAGAAAGGCAACTCGATCATCATCGACGTGGGTGCAGAGTTCTCCGGCGAGGAAGTAGATGTCTATGCCGGTGACGAGTTCCTGTTCACCGCCACAGTGGGTAAGAACGGCGAGGTTTCGCTTACTCGGGACTCGAATCTTTCAGGCAAGATTCTCGGGGCTTACGAGTCAAACGAACTAGACGTCCGGATTTAGCAGCGCAGCTTTTAATTGGCGTCTCGCCAACTTTTGTCTGTGAAAAACCTGCAGGTCACCGTCCCGAGAAAATTCAAGTCGGACGCAAAGGAGACACTTGAAGAATTTTCCAGCGATCTCTCATCCAGTGAGGTGGAGAAAGATGAAACAAAGTCGGTCGAGTTCTCGGTTACCGTCGATTCAAACGATATAGACGACCTTACAGAGGAGCTCAAGGGCATCACGGATCTGAAGTCGGGAGAGCTCTCCATACGTGTTCTTGATCAGGAAAGTCTCATCAAGAAAGGACAGAAGACCAGGGGGTCAATGTCTACCCTGTCGCAGGAAGAGATCTACAGCAAGGCCCAGGAGTTTTCAGGGTTTGCGGGCGCCCAGTGGGGGCTGATAGCGGTTTCTTCAGCTATCGCAGCCTACGGTCTAGCGCTCGACAATCTTATTGTTGTCATAGGCGCGATGATGCTTGCACCGATACTGTCGCCCTTCGTCTCTGGCGCGCTTTCGCTGGCCGTCGGCGACAGCTCGCTGATGAAGGCGTCACTGAGAGCCGGGGTACTGAGCGTTTTGCTGGCCGTAGCAGTTGCTTATGTCGCCGTGCTTCCGTTTCCTGTCAGCGTCAATCCCACGATGGGTCTTGTGGTGTCCCCCGGGATACTTACTGTACTGCTGTCGCTCCTGGTAGGTTCAGCAGCCGCGTTGACGTTCTCCACCGGTCTCAGGGATCAGGTGGCCGGGGTTGCTGTCGCTATAGCGCTGGTTCCGCCTCTCGCGGCTGTTGGCATAGGCCTGAAGATGCAGAGCCTCCAGTTCTCGATAGAGGCCGCTTCTATAGCCATTATAAACATACTTTCCGTGCTTGTCTCCGGCTTCCTTACCTTCAAGCTTCTCGGCATGAAGCCCTCAACATACTACCGGAAGAAGGAGGCGGAAAAGCTGAGGTACCTGGTTCCGGCCGCCCTGATACTTTTGCTGGCGCTGGCTGCCCCGGTCGTCTACAGCTCCTTCCAGGATTACCAGAGCTACGTCGCCGAGGAACAGTTCCGTGACACCGCTGAAAGCTACTTCGGGGATGCCCTGCTGAAGATGGATCTTGCGGAAGACTCGGCAACGCTCTACGTTGTAGGAAGATTCAACGCTTCAGAGTTCAGGCGCTCAGTGAATCGGAGCGTAGAGTTTGTCCAGCTGGAGAGAAACTGACAATTATTTAAAAAAGCTTCTGTAATCACGCAGTATGGCCATCAACGAGATAATAATGGTCCTGAACGCGGCGGGAACGCTTGCTATCGGCGTCGTCTGTTTCTTCATGGTCTACACCTCGTTCAGGAACATCGAAAGAGAGAAGATCCAGGAGTTCTCGAAGCGATTCATGATGGCCATAGCCGTGCTTATACTCTACGTTTCGTACCTGATGTTCTACAACGCGTTCTTCCCTGACAACACTCTGCTAAGGTACCCGCTCTACCTCTCGCTTATCCTGGTGTTCGTCTACCTTATCTGGACTGCCAGGGCCTTCGAAGATCTTGCGGAACAGTACGGGATTTCCCAGGATTCGAAGCTGGAAAAGATGGAGAACCAGGAGTTCGGCGGAGACTAACGCCGATGCTCCGAGCGTTTCTCGTGCTTGCGCCGGATTACCTCGTTTAACTCTCCAAGCGCCTCGTCAACCGCGTCAAGCAGCTCCCAGTCCTCTGTGTTGACGCTGGTGACGCCGAACTCGCTGTAGAGTTTGAGATCAAGCTCCCAGCGATGCTTCTTCCCGTCTTTCTCAGACTTCTTTATACGGAGAGAGACTTCCTCAGGCTTCTGGAGCTTTCTGCCGAGCGAGCCACGCAGCTGTTTCTCGATCTTCTCGTGGACCGCTGCCTTTTCTTCAGGAAGATCCAGGCCGGTCAGTGATACAAGTACAGTGTCTTTCTCCCCGCGTCCCGCGATCTCCTTCACAAAGTCTTTCAGCGTAACCACTCCTTCAGGGTATTCGCCGTCCACAAAAAACAGTTCGTCGCGGCCGCGTTCCTGCATAAGTTCGACGGCTTCGATCGCGTCCATGTGTGCCTCGCTGATGGATACGTTGCGATCCATTATCTCGTCGACCGTGACACCGGAAAGCCTTTCCTTCTCTCCGCCGCCAGCCATCTTTACCTCGCTGGCCTTTCTTCCTCCCTGGGTTCCGCCGGACTTCATGGACTCCCGCGGCACAAGCATTCTGAGTATGTCTATGCTGTCGACTACACCTGTAAGCTTTCCCTCACTGTTCAGTACAGGGAGCCGGGAGATATTGTTGTCAAGCATGGCGTGCCTTGCCTCTTCCACGGAGTCTTCCTCGAAGACCTTGATCACTTCCCGGGTTGCCACGTCTTTTGTGGAGAACTTTTCCATATCCTCCAACTCTGTCAGGGCGTCAAGCATTTCCTGTTCGCCGATCACTCCGTCCAGTTTCTCGCCGCTGGTGTTTACAAGCATCTTTCGACCGGAGTTGATGCGGAGGTCGCACAGTTCCACCATCGAGTCCTCTACATCGAACTCGGGTGGCTGGTGCATCACTTTTTCCAGGCCGGTGCTCTCGGGGTTGAACTGTATAAACCTGATCAGATCTCTGTAGCCTACAGCTCCCTGCAGCCTGTTCCTGTCATCGACTACAGGCACAGCTTTCAGCCTGTTCTCTTCAAGCTTGTTCCTGAGCTGGGAAAGCGATTCATCGGTCGTGGCGGTCACAGGATCCCGGTTGATCACCTGCTCCCCAGAGATATTCTGCGCGGACTTCACCGTTTCTCACCCGTTGACCAGGTACTTCTTCGGTTTTTCATCCATGTCAAGGAAGTTGTCCGCCGCCTCCCTGATCTCTTTCGCCGAGCTTTTCCCGAAGCTCATGACCTCTACACGGCAGCCCATCGCTTTCAGGTGGTCGACTAGCGCGGCGAAGTCGCCGTCGCCTGTAACCAGGACTATGGTGTCGAGTTTCTTCGCCTGCTGGATCATGTCGACTGTCATGCCGAGATCCCAGTCGCCTTTCTTCTGGCCGCCGTAAAACTCTTTGAGTTCTTTGATCTTGACCTCGTAGCCTATCTTGCGGAGCGCCTCAAAGAAGTTCTCCTCGTCCGGAGTATCGGCCTGTATGACGTAGGCCGAGGCCCTGACAAGGTTCCTGTTCATCACCGCTGCGTTAAGCAGCTTTTCGAAGTCTACTTTGTCGTCGTAAAGGTTTTTTGCGCTGTAGTACATATTTTGGACGTCGACGTAAACGCCGACGCGCTGGTCCTTGTGTATATTAGACATCTGATTTACCTCAAAATCTGTTGGTTTCTTGACGGGAAAACTTTGTCCTCCCTGTCAAGTAAAGCGGTGAGAAGCTTTTAATACTGTGGCTTGAGACGCGAAATATCGTATCTTCTCAAAAATTCGACCAGTGCCGTCCCTGTCAGCTGCCTTACGAAGTAGTACAGGCCGACCAGCGCGATCACTTCTCCGCCGATCTGGGATGCAAGAAGGAAGCCGAGAGCCACGTTTTTCGAGGCCGATGTGTAGCCGACCGATATTGATTCTCGAGTGTAGAAACCGAGGGACTCGGCAGCCGTGAAACCGGCCAGGAACGATACCGCTGTGAATACTGCGAAAAGGACTGCAGCAATCACGAACAATCCGATGTCGAGGGCGGCCGAGCTGTAGAGGAACTCAACCTGGACGAGCGTGATAACTGTTATCAGCCAGAAGGACATCTTTGAGAAATGCATGCGCATATCTTCGACAATCGAGCTCTCGTAGTTCCTCAGCATGAGACCGAGCACGAACGGGGCTGCGAACTTGACCGCGTTGACGGAGAGAAGCTGTAGATCTGCGGAAGGGTAGAGGATGTAGAAGAGGACAGGGGTCGCAATAAATGAGAGCAGGAAAGAGGTAGAGCCGGTGACACCGGCAAGCTTGCCGTCTCCCCCGGAAAGATTGGACCATACCCTTGGAGATCCTATCGCGGTCGCTGAAGCCGCTATCACGAGAAAGGCCTCTCTTGCCGCAGCGAATGAGAAAAGATACGCGATGACCGGTGTCAGCACAAACACCGACAGGACCGAGATCGTCAACCGGTCAAGCCTGTGATCCAGCGACTTCTCAAAGTCAAGGTCGAGGTGGAGGCCGATAAGGAAGAACAGCGCGCCCAGCAGGAAGGTAAACATTATGTTGGAGAGTACCTCTCCGTGTATAAAATAGGATACAGCCCCTGCAGATCCTACCAGTGCCGCAAGTTCAAGATCGGCTTTCAGGCCGTGAACAGGCATGTTCCAAGTATGGAGGCGCTCCTTTTAATCCCTGACGCCGCCGGCTCTCGCTGACAGTGCGTGTCTGCTGTCCGGCCGCGGCTTTTCCCGGGTGTCCAGCGGTTTTAACATTCGGGCCCTGGCATACAGGAATCATGGGTATATCTCCATCTGAGGCAGAGGACCTGCTTGGCCGTGGAGAAGAGCTGCTGGAAAACATCTCGCGGCCCAGTTCAAGTTCAGAAGAGCTCTCGGAGAAACTGGACAGTCTGCGCGAAAAGCTTCGAGGAGAGGAGGATTACGAGAGCACCGCCAGAGAGGTGAAGCAACTTATCGAGATGATCAAGGAAGATGCGGTGCACGACGAGCCCGAGATGACTCCCGAAAGCGAACGAGAGGCAAGGGAGAGAGGGCCGAGAGATGAAGAGTACGGGCCTGAAAACCTTTAGTGGCGGCCTTCACTCCCGGAGCGCAAGTATTTTTTCCAGGTTCTCCCGGTAACTGTCACGGTTGTCCTGCGGCGTCTCCAGTATCATCGGCAGATGCTCAAGCTTCTCAGAGTTCACCACGTTTCCGAAGCCTTCCTCGCCTATATTGCCGCAGCCGATATCCTCATGGTTGTCTTTCTCGCTGCCTTTCTCATCCTTCGAGTCGTTGAGGTGGATGACCCTGACCTTTTCGAGTCCGAGGTCTTCCTCCAGCTCCTGAAGCATGTCCTGGAAGCCTTCCTTCTCCCGGAGCTCGTAGCCCGCGGCGTGCGCGTGGCATGTATCGATGCATACACCCAGTTTCTCGTCAGGGGTGTCCGCGGCATCGATCATCTCCCGGAGTTCTCCGAAGCTTTTACCGAGTGTCGTGCCCTTTCCCGCAGTATTTTCAAGCAGAAGGGTCACACCCTCCGGTATGTCAAGTTCGTCGATACCTTCCGCGATGCGTTCAATGCCGTTACTTCTTCCGCTGCCGGTGTGGGCGCCAGGATGGAAGACCAGATATTCGACGTTCAAAGCAGCGGCCGCGTCAAGTTCTCCCTGCAGACACTTCAGCGACTTCTCGAAAAGGTCGTCTTTCGGAGTCGCCAGGTTGACCAGGTAGGTGGAGTGGATGACGTACGGGTTCTGGTCTTTTTCATCTCGAAGCTGCTGGAACTTCTCCCCCTCTGCGTCCGTGTACTCGGAGACTTTCCAGGTCCGGGGACTTCCCGCAAAGATTTGACCGCAGTTACCTGACTCCTCTTCCTGTCGTTCGATAGCTTTTTCTACGCCGCCTGATATTGACACGTGAGCTCCGACTCTGAAGGTCATGCAGAAGTTTGCGGGGTCATGATTCAAAAAAAGAAAGGAAAATGATGGAAGGAGGGAAAAACCACGAATCAACTCGACATGAAATCCTTCCCGCGTTCGATCGCTTCCTCTGCAGAGTCGAAGTTCTCAATCACCCGGTCGTCCCGGAGCGCGTCCCACGTCCCGTCTTCAAATCTTTCGACCTTGACAGTGGTCTCTTCTTCCCCGTGTTTCCAGACGCGCGGACGCGATTCAGACTCAAGCGACTCTTTTCTTTCCCATTTGTTCGTTTCTAACACCTCCACAAAGCTGATAACAGATTAAAAACTGCTGAAAGATTCTTTGCAGCTTTAAAAATCTTCCTTTACTTTTAGACAGGTCTTAAGAGGTTTTCACTTTATCTTACCCCTGATTTAAGCTCCAATTTTGCACTCCGATTTAAAAGGACTGATGTGATTCTGCACAACCTTGTCCGCTGGTTTCTTACAGGCCGCCGGCAAATGAAACGACGTGAGAATTGCATCGCTTGCACCTTCGAACACCGAGATAATCTGTGAGCTTGGAGCAGCGGAAGAACTCGTGGCGACTACGTCGCTCTGCGATCATGAAGAGGCGGTGGAGAAGCCGAGTGTGGGAGGCTGGACGGGCGGGATAGACTTTGACCGGCTCGAGGGGCTTGAACCTGATATCGTTCTTACCTCTGACGATCTCCAGGACGAGGCAGTGGAGAAGCTTGAAGCGCGCGGCCTGGAAAGTCTGCATTTAAGGCCTCACACTCTGGAAGAAGTGTTCGAGAGCATCAAAGTTATAGGCAGAGCCGTCGACAGGCCTGGAAGAGCTGCCCGGCTGGTAGACGAGATGAAGAAATCGCTTGAAGAGGTGGATTTTGGCGGCGCGAGGATATACTGCGAGGAGTGGAGTAGACCTCCAATGGTTTCCGGGAACTGGATTATTCAACTTGTGAAGCGCTGCGGCGGCGAGTACTTCATCGAGAAAGGTCGAAGCCGGGAGTTCGACGATGAAGCTCTGAAAGCTTTTGATCCGGAGCATATCTTCCTGAATATATGCGGAGCAGGGGAAAAAGTTTCAGCTGACAGAGTCCTGGAGAGAGAAGACTGGAGGGACATTGCCGCGGTACAGAATAAAAACGTTCACGTGGTAGATGACTCACTGCTTAACAGGCCTTCTCCCTCGCTTGTAGAGGGTGCTCAAGAGATAGAGAGGAAAGTAGATGAAGGTTGATCCTCATGTGTCGTGATCCGTGTAGGGCTGTCCCCGCTTGTCAGTCAACAGATTGACAGCTGCTTTTGCGCCATCCCCGATCGCTACCGAGGTCTGATACTCCCAGGTGTTCGCAAGACCGGCAACGTAGACGTTTTCCGCGGCCCTGTTCGAATCATCCGTCACTATGTGTTCCTCCATCATGTACTGGCCTTCGACGCCGTCCTCGAAGTCGACATCAACCTCGATGTAGTCGTGGATGCCCGCGGAGGCTATAACGACGTATTCCGCCCGGTACTTGTTTTCTGAGGTTTCAACTGCGAATCCGTCATCGGTGCGGCTTAACTCTTCAACTTCTTCCTCAACTATCTCGCCGCCGAAGTCTTCGACTTTTTCACGGCCCTTCTTCAGCAGTTCGCTACCGGCTATGGAATCGTGACCGATAAGGTTCTGGATGTTCGAAGTGTTGTGGACAAGCGACTGGTCGCTGTCAACCACCAGTGTCTCCTCGCCTGCTTTTGCGACAAAAGTGGCGGCCTGAAGACCGGCCACTCCTCCGCCTATAACTATAACGTCTTTCATGGGTTTTGAAGTCTCGACACAGAGTTAAGTAGACTTTGCCGCTGCCCTGAAGAAAAATCGGAGGGCTTCAGAGAAGGCTTTGAAGCCTCTCCTCCACCCTTTCAGAGAGTTCGTAGACAGGGTCAAGCAGCTCAACGTAGTCCTCGCCGAAGTAGACGACGGCTACTCCTGCAACCGAGGCAGCGACCGAGCCGAGGATGTCGACCGGCCAGTGCTCTCCGATGTAGATCCTCGAAAACCCGGTAAGGATCGCTGCAGCAAGCATGAGGTATCCAAGGTTCTTCCTATCGCGCATGAAGAGAGGCCATGCCGCCGAAAACATCGCGGCAGCGTGCTGACTTGGGAACGCGTTCTCCGGCTTTGCTGCAGCAATTGTATTGTACATGGTCGACGGGTTCTGGTGTGAATAGACCATTCCCAGCGCATATGCTGCAACGATACCTGCGACCGTTGCATCGAACGCCAGGATTGAGTCGTGCTTGCCTTCCCGTCCCTGGAACCAGAGATAGACAAGTACTGCAGGAACGAGAACGACGAGGTATTCAGCGAAGAAAACCATCGCCTGATCGACGGCTGCGATACCTGTCAGTGACTGTATGGCTTCGAACAGCGCCGTGTCAAGACCCATAACGACGGAATAACCTCCACCTACTTAAAATTAATTCAGAGAGTCTTGTACAGGAGGTAAACGAAACCATGGCACAGAGATTTGAAGCAGCCAAGAACAGGATTTTCGGGAACGTGTACGTATGCCGCAGGTGCAACGCCAAGATAAGAACAGACAACCCGGAGAGTACAAGCTGCAGGAAGTGCAACTACCCTCACCTGAGAAAGAAGAACTCGGAGTTCGCAGGATAAGCGATGCTCTGGTTCTACGCCGTGGCTCTTTCCGCGGTATCCTGGGGAGTTATCAGTGTAGTTGCCAAGGAACTGATGGATCATGACCCCAGTCACGCATACACCACCCTCTACACTTTAACGGCGCTGGTATTCTACACGCCGGTCTTCCTCTACTTCCTCGCAAGCCAGGGACTGTCTGTGAATCGACTTGCAGTCACGGCTCTACTGTTCTCGATAATCGGCAACATCGCGGCCTTTACAGCTTACAACACCGCGATCAAGCAAGGCGAGCTTTCCCGTATAATACCTTTCACAAGACTGACACCGATCTTCACCGGCGTCTTTGCCGCCCTGATCCTCGGAGAGAGGATCACGCCGATGCTTGGCGCAGGGATAGTGTTCGCGACAGCGGGAAGCATAGTGGTCATGAAAGAAGATCACGTCGACTATCTGCTTTCCATCGAGGACAGCCTGGGAACACAGGCCATACAGCTTGCAGTCGCTTCCTCCGCCATTTACGGTCTTGCCTCTGTTGCTGACAGGTTCGCCACGCAGATAATCGCGCCTGAGGCATACACGTTTTTCCTGTTCCTGGGGATGTCTACAGGACTGCTGGCACTGACCAGGCGCTCTGAAACACATTCTGCCGGCGAAATCCTGGAGGACTTCAACAACGACAGGATGCTTTACTCGCTGACAGGTCTCCTTGCCGCGGCCGCGACCTTCTGCATCTTCTACGCGTTTTCAAGGGCGCCCGCTTCAAAGGTAGTCCCTGTGATCCAGCTCCAGGTGCTCGTTTCAGTAGTTGCAGGAGTAGTCTTTTTCGACGAGGATAACCTGGCAAGAAAACTGGCAGGAAGTCTGATACTGATAGCCGGCGTCGGACTCGTCGCCCTGTAAAAAAGGAAGGAAAGACCGGTTCTCACCGGCCTTCAAGCGCTGCCTCGACCTCGTCAAGCGACGGCATCGCCGACTGGACGCCCTGCTCTTTAACGGAGAGCGATGCGGCGGTAACTGCGTACTCCACCGCTTCTTCCAGCTCTTCACCCTGCGAGAGCCGTGCGGCGAGGTAACCGTTGAACGTGTCGCCAGCACCGGTTGTATCTTCTACCTCTACCTCCGGCGAGGGAATGAAAGTGTCCTCGAAGTAAGCTCCTTCCGCGGCCGTCCTGATAACGGTCGCGTCAACCCCGTCCAGCTCCAGCGCGTCATACTCGACCCTGTTCGGTGTCAGGTAGTCGACCGCTTCGTGCTCCACGTACTTTTGGGCGCCTTGGACGGGAACCGGGTCGAAGATCACTTCAGTTCCACTGCCTTTGACACCTTCCAGAATCCTCTCTACAACCTCCTCCGGCTCGCCGTTGGTCAGCAATAGGCAGTCAGAGCCTGCAGCCTTTTCGACTACTTCTTCAAGGTAGTCGTCCGAAAAGACTTTATCAGGGCCACGACTGAATGCTATCCTGTTCTCACCCTCTCCCTTGAAGACGTAGGATGTGCTCAGAGGCCTGTCACGGTATCTCGCCTCGATCCCGACACCGGCCTCCTCAAGCTTCTGAAGCGGCTCCAAGCTACCGGTCTCGGTGTAGAAAGCTGTATCAGCACCTGCAAGCGAAGCCGCGAGTGCCTGGTGAGGGCCTCGACCCCCGGGCTCCTGTTCAACTGAAAGCTCCCGCAGATACTCCGGTGCATCCTCCACGACTATCGACTCGCCTTCCCGCGGAACGTAATCTGCGGTTTCATTCACCGCGTTCAACGGAATAACCTCATCGACTATGACGTCGCCGAGGCTTGCGACTTCAGGTTTTGAAGTTTCAACGCGCCGTCCTTCCCGTTCCAGGGACATCGCAGGTTAAAATGCGGATGCGTTCCAAGATAAGCCGATTAGTGTAGAGGCTACACCACGCACCGATAAAAGATTCAGAGCCGTATTTTTCGACATGGAACAGCTTGAGGAAGTCCTTGAACAGTTAGGCCTCTCCGAGTCCGGACGCAAGCTCTACACCACACTCCTCAGGGAAGGTGAAGGAACAGCATCCGGTATCGCGAAGAAAGCAGGGGTCAATCGAAGGCTTGCGTACGACCGGTTCGAGAACCTCTGCGAGAAAGGCCTGGTCAGCTACGTAGACAGGGAGGACACGCGTTACTACAAGCCGGCGAACCCTGAACGCCTGAGAGAACTCGTAGAAGACCGGCGCTCCAGACTTGAAGAGCTGGAAAGCGAGGTGGAGTCCGTCATACCTCAGGCGATGAAACAGTTCAACGCAGAGAAAGATAGCCGCGAAGTCCGGGTCATGACAGGAAAAGAGGCCATCAAACGCCTCTTCAACGATGAACTCAGGGAGGGCGAAACAATCCATCTTATCGGCTCCCCGGAGCAGTCAGAGCAGATCCTTGAATACTTCCTGCCCTCCTGGACCAGAAAGCGAGCGGAGAAAGGCATCAAGATCAAAGGCATCTTCGAACACTCGATGCGCGGCATGGTCGGCGAACACGGCCCGCTCGAAGACCGCTACCTGCCGGAAGGCGAGGATTCCAAGGTTTCAATCGCTGTCTACGGCGAAAAAGTCGGCATAGTCTTCTGGATCGAAGACCCACTTGTACTGATGATCGAAGACTCTGAGGCAGCGGAATC
>JBDGSK010000028.1:0-4074 GCA_042217575.1 Candidatus Nanohaloarchaea archaeon
CCGCCAAGGATTTAAACAACGAGGTATTACTTCGTAATATGATTGACATCTCTGACTCCGGGATTGTTCGCAACGGAAACTCGCTTATACTCGCCTACGACCACGGCACGGAACACGGCCCGGTCGACTTTGAGCCTATGCCGAAGAGCGCCGAGCCGAAGCACGTTTTCGAGGTCGCGCGGCACGACGCGGTCACGGCCATCGCGCTCCAGAAAGGCAACGCTGAATACTACAGAAAGTGGCAGCGCGAGAACGAAGTCGATGACGGTGCGCTGCTTCTCGTGAAGCTGAACGGTAACTCGAACCTGGCGGAGCGCGACGACTACTACTCGCCGAAGCAGTGCAGCGTCGAGTACGCGGTTGAAGAGCTCGGAGCAGAAGCTGTCGGCTACACGATGTACGCCGGAAGCCTACACGAGGACGAGATGTGGGAGGACTTCCGCGAGGTACAGGAGGAAGCCCGCGAGTACGGCGTTCCTGTAGTTCTCTGGAGCTACCCGCGCGGACAGGGCATCGAAAACAACCCGGACTACTCCGGCCAGAAAGACCCGGAAGTAGTCGCGTACGGCGCCCGGCTCGGACTCGAGCTCGGCGCCGACATGGTCAAGTGCAAGTACCCCGGGGAACAGGACGACTGGGCGCAGCTTGAAGATGTCGTCGGCGATATGAAAACGGTGATGAGCGGCGGCTCGAAGAGAAGCGACGAAGCCTTCCTGAGAGATGTCCACGACACGGTAGAGGTCGGGGGAAACGGGCTCGCGGTAGGACGCAACATCTTCCAGCGCGAGGAGCCGGGAAAGCTGCTCGACAAGCTTGAAGCTGTAATCTTTGAGGATAAAACTCCGGAAGAAGTGGCCTGAAGATGGAAGAAGTAGTCGACAAGGTAATCGACGCGGTAGTCGAGTCCGCGCCGCACATAACCTCGGGCATGCAGCACCGCAGGGAGTACGTCGGTGAGGAAAACCCGTCAGACGAGCGTGTTCGAGAAGCCGATGTCTGGGCGAACGAGTTCCTGAAGGAGAAGCTGACTTCTATCGAGGGCGTCGGCGAGTTCGCGTCCGAGGAGGAGCACGAGATCACTGACTGCGGCGAAGGCGTTTCTGTCGCGATTGACCCGCTGGACGGCTCTTCCAACATCCCGACCAACAACCTTGTTGGAACTATAGTCGGCATCTACGACGATGAACTGCCCGCAGAGGGAGAGGAACTTGTCGCAGCGTTCTACGTTCTCTACGGCCCGTTGACGACGCTGACGCTGGCGAGGAACGGTGAAGTCGACGAGTACGTCATCGAGGAGGAGTCGGGCGACCGCGCCGAACTGAAGAAGGCGAGCGAGGACGTGGAGATTGCGGAAAAGGATATCTACGGCTTCGGCGGCAACAAGCAGTGGTTCGAGGAGTTTGAGCGACTTGAATCTGACATCTCCGACAGGTACAAGCTGCGGTACGGCGGCTCGCTGGTCGGCGACTTCAACCAGATGTTGCACCACGGCGGCGTGTTCGGATATCCGGCGAAGGAAGGATATGAAGACGGCAAGTACCGGCTGCTTTTCGAGGGAAACCCGATGGCGTTCATCGCCGAGACCGCTGGAGGAGCGTCGAGCAACGGCGAAGGCTCGATTTTAGAGGTCAAGGCAGAGCAGCTGCACCAGAGGACGCCGTTTTTTGCAGGTCACGAGGAACCGGTCAGGAAGATTGAATCCCGGATTTAGCGGCCGAGAAGTTTTTTGACGGCGCGAGTATCCTTCACTTTGTTTCTTGCCAGATCCCAGGTGCTCCATTTTCCTGCAAGGTCGGGCACTTTCTGCGACAGTTCCCTCCTGAAATCGTCGCTGCCGTATACTTTCACCCTGAACGGTTTCTCCCCTGAAGTCTCTGAGGTTTCGGCAAGGTAGCTGTCGATACTGGCGCTGTCAAATTCCAGGCTGGCCGCGGAGCTGTCTTTCTCGAACACGAGCTCTGCGCCGACTATGGCGTACCTCTCTGCCAGGTAGTCAATTTCCTCTCTGGAGTCCACTTCTCTTCGGCGCGGCTTCTCCTCTATCGCAGTGATTATCTCTTCAGCTATCTCATCTCGTTCGTCCCAGTTGCCGTTAAGGATGTGCGGGATGGTCGAGACCTCGTCCATCTCTTCAGCTACTTCTGTAAGGCTGCGATCTCTTTCCTCCGGTTTGAAGTAATCTATCTTCCCCTTCATGCTTTCAGACGCTTCTTCGAGCGTCGCAGCGTATCCGTAGAACTTTCGGTTGATAACTTCGGGGTCTAAAATGAATCCTGAGTTGAAAGACGGGCTGCCCTCCCGGTTAAAGTTCTTCTCTGAGAGTCCTTTCAGGTTCGGGCTGAACCCCCAGGAAGCCTCGAAGTCGGCCTCACGGCCAAAAAACTTCATATGTTGTTACCTCTCGATAGCAATTATAAGTGTTGGGGTTGTAGGCGGCAGCAATTAAAAACATGGCGCGCCAACGCCAGAGTGTGAGGAGAGCATTTGTCTTACTTTTCACTGTCCTGCTGATGTCTGCGGTCGCGGCGCAGCAGATCACGCTGGACACGGAGGACGGCAGTATTGATGGAACTGGAACGAGCGGGCTGGTGGCCGAGTATCTATACAGTTCTCCCTCCGGCTCTCTTGAATACGGATACAGTACAGGGTCGTCGCTCTCTCCCGGGCTTGAGAGTTCGCTTGAAAAAAGGAACGAGAGGCTCAGGAACCGGCTTTCAGACGTGCGTGCAAGGCTTAACGCTTCAAGGGAGATGGTTGAAACTCTGAAAGAGAAGCTTGAGAACAGGACTCGGAGGATAGATTCCCTGGAAACGAGGCTGGCCCGGAAGAAGGCCAGGATAGAGTCCCTGGAGTCAAGAGTGGAGAGCCAGAAAAGGAAGATAGCGAGGCTGGAGAACCGCACAGTTATAGATGAGATAGCCGACTCAATGCCCCGGCCAGGCACCATAACTGCGGCATTCAGTTCAAGCGTAACAGGATTACTGAATTAGATGCCGGCCTGTTTCAGGAAAACGGTTGTTATTCGAAGTAGTCCATGATGTTTTCGCGGCCGGTTCCAAGAAAACGGTTGTTATTCGAAGTAGTCCATGATGTTTTCGCGGTCAAAGATGTTGTCCTGGCCGACCTGCTTCTTCAGTGTCTCCGCGGTTCGCTTGCCTATCAGCGATTTCAGCTTTTCGAAGGACACCTCGCGGATTTCTTCCTGGTTTCGTATACCCTGCTTGTAGAGCTTTCTGGCGCGCACTCTTCCAATCTGGTCGTAGCTGACAAGGTTGAGCAGCTCTTCTTTGATGCCGTGCTTGAGTCTCAGGCGCAGCTTTTCCAGGTCCTTTTCCACAGCCGAAAACTTCTCTGAAGTTTTCTGGTTGTTAGAAGAACTCTTTGAGTTCTTCGAGTCTTTCATCCTTGCCAGCTCTTTCGCGCCGTAGAGCAGCCAGTCCGCGTTTCTCATCTTCGAGCGGATGCCCCCCGGTGCGACGCCGTACTTATTCATCAGCTTCTCTTCGTCGACCTCGGAGATCCAGCCCTGCATCACCAGAGAGTTTTTCATGGATTCCATCGCGATTTCGTAGTCCGGCTCCCATTCAGGCGGGATGTCTTCCAACAGGTATTCCTGAGCGTCAAGCAGCGCCTGTTCGATGTCGCTCCACTCGCTGTCTTTGACGCGGGGCCGGGGCTGCATCTCGGTGGTCCTCGAAAGCATGTAGAGGTAGGAAACCGGCTTTGTATCTTTCTCCACCGCCTGTTCCAGCGACTCCATCATCAGGTTTGCGGAGTCCGGGTCGATGTAGAGCTCGGAGACCCGTTTCCCGATGCCTGTCGGCTTCAGCTCGTCTTCTTCGATAAACTCGTAGTCGCGGAGCTGCTGGACAACATCGCGTATCTTGGCCTCTACGCCCTGCATCTCGCCGTACTGGTGGGCGTAGAAAGTCTTGCTGAAGAACTCCAGCAATCCTTCCATCGAGGTGCAGAAACGCGAGGCCACCAGCGAGAGCGTGTGCATCCGCAGAACTGGTTCCGCGGCGAGTTTCGACTGGATGCGCTCCGGCTCTCCGAGGACGTATCTTTCAAGTA
>JBDGSK010000029.1:0-950 GCA_042217575.1 Candidatus Nanohaloarchaea archaeon
TCGAGGGTTCAAATCCCTCTCGGGGCTACTTACTGATGTTTAGTTAGCCCTATTTCCTAGTCTCCTATAATAATTTCTTAGGAACTGATCTTTCTTAATCTCTAGGAATAAGTAGAACTCGGCTTGACTATACATCGCTCTGATACGATTTCTTCTTTGCTTCTTGGATAGCCTCTTCATCCTCTATTATTTCAGAAGCGGATTTGTTCTTATTTTCTTTAGTTATGCTCTTAAGTTGGTCTAATCTTTCTTCAAAAGAGTCATCTAACATTAACTTTCCCTTTTTCAAACCTTCGACGAATTTTAGTCCTTTTAATTAGTGCAAGAGTTAACACTATTATCCTTTTGAATAGCTACTTGCAAATATTCTCGTATAGAAAGTTATGAGAGTTCTGCTAGAATTAAACTGACGGTTAGTAGATGGAGGTTGTCTGCTTGGTACGTTGGTGCTTGCTTACTTCAAACGTCATCGCTATTGTGTAATAGATGAAAAATTATGATTCTCTGTCAAGATTAACAAGAACAAGTCAGAATTCTTTTTAGGGTTCGGTTCGATTGTTAGTTATGACTGATAAGTTTAATCCGTCCTCTGTATATTGCCAGGAGCTCTTTAGAGGGGAGGAAAATTTATACAAAATTCCTGACTTTCAAAGACCTTACAGTTGGGAGAAGAAACATATCCAGCAATTATGGGATGATTTACATCAAGCTTGGCAAGATTATGAGAATGGAGAAAT
The DNA here is from genome assembly GCA_042217575.1 of Candidatus Nanohaloarchaea archaeon. Lineage (GTDB taxonomy): Archaea > Nanohalarchaeota > Nanosalinia > Nanosalinales > Nanosalinaceae > JBDGSK01. The sequence continues at coordinate 738 of JBDGSK010000029.1, forward strand.
AGAATCTTACTATCTTGGGCCAATTATATTAATTAACGAAGAGAGAGGGTCAAGGCTTTCAATATTAGATGGTCAACAGAGGTTAACGAGCTTAACAATATTTTATTCTATTCTTTATCATGAATTTAGAGAGAAATTAAATGGTAAGAATGCGAGAAGGGTATCTAAAAGGCTTAAGAGCGATACTCTAGATAAATACAGGCTTCAAACAGG
>JBDGSK010000029.1:960-5816 GCA_042217575.1 Candidatus Nanohaloarchaea archaeon
TTTGATCGGGAACAAGACTTAAACGGCTTTGTTGACTTCGTTGATTCAAATACAGAGTTCATTAAAATCGAAAGCAATAATCTTTCAAAGGCGATTAAGCTATTCCAGACGATTAACACTAGAGGTAAAGACCTAACTGTTTCAGATTTAACTAAAAGCTATTTATTAAGCTGTTTGCCAGATGAAGAAGAAAGAGATGCTTTTGTTGAAGTATGGGAGCAAATAAGTAGTCTAGTAGAGGGTGATTATAAGCAGTTAGATGGTATTTTACAAAGTTATCGCCTTTATCTACAGACGGATAAGGCGGACGAAGAAGCGTATGTAGAGTTAAAATCTGAATTTGAAGAGGGTGAGAGAGGGCCTTTAGAAATCGTAAGAGAGATTAGGAGCTTTACTAGAGAGTTTATTGATATTGAAAGCTCTGAGGGCAAGTATTTGCGAATATTGCGGAATTTAAGACACAAGAGATACTGGAAGACAATCCTAGTGGCTGCTAGAATGGAAGACAGAGGAAACAAATTTGAAAAGGGGCTAACCCGAGAGCTAGTCTCTTTCTACTACTCTTATTGGATCGCGGGATACACAAGCCAGAAGATAAAGAAGCCCTCGTACAATATACTGCGCAAGGTAAAATCTGGTGAAGAATTTGATGAACTCACTGAATACCTAGGTAGCAAAAGAGAAGACGACAACATCCCTGAAGAAGTTAGTGAGAGTCTGAATCAGAATAATGTCTATAAGGAAACATGGCATAGTGATCTCCTAATGGCATTAGAATATATCAGCTATACAGATAGGAAAGTTCCAGAGATAATGTTTAATAGCGATACTCACGTAGAACATGTTCTACCCAGACAATATGAGAAAGCAATGGAAAAATATCCTTACTGGCGGGAAAAATTTACTAGAGAAGAAGCGGAAAAACTTCATAATTCATTAGGAAATTTAACTCTACTACAATACGATCTAAACGGTTCTGCGGCCCAGAAGAATTTTCCTAAAAAGAAAGAAATTTACGCAGGAAATACCACTAAACATGAGAAGACAAGCTTTGAGCTCTCGCGAAGACTATTAGATTATTCAGATTGGAGTCCTCAGAAAATTAAAGAAAATAAAAACCATCTTCTGGATAAAATTAGCGATCTTTTGAATATTCCTAGAGACCAACTTGAAGAGACCGAAGACGAAGAAGATGAAGTAGAGGACGAAATCGACTTTCCAGACGCCGAAAAGGGTTCCCTAGTATGGGAGAAAAAAGATCTTCCAAAATCTGATGCACAGCATGTTGGAGGCAACACCAACGTGACAGGACAACTAAGATTTGGTCAAGCAGGATTCAAGACAGAAAACGGTTTGATCAATCAATATACTTACTTTAGAGAGCAAGTATTCGGAGACAAGGATTGGAGAGAAAAAGAAGATGACCCCGATATGGAAGTTGCAGATGTATGGTTCCATGTTGAAATAGAGGGTGAGGACTTAGGATATCATCAACTGGAGGTTCGGCATAAACCCGAGTGGGAAGCTGGTCAGCGGAATGTAACTACCATGTTGAGATGGGGAGATCTAATAGATGAAGTAAAAGAAAGAGATATTACTGGAGATGATTTCAAACTTTACCGGTCCGAAGACGGCGGAGAACCTTTTTACATAGTGATAGAGGATTAAATCATATTTAATCTTCTTTTCTTGAATAGATCCCCCCTTAGTTGTTATATGTTCCGGTTTTTACTTAATTCTTCGCTAGAATAATGCTATGTTATGGACGTGTCTTTCGTAGGACAAGGTTTAGAGGAAACAGAAACTACTGTTGGAGACCTTTTAACTGATTATTTAACGAAACCAAAGTTTAAGGAATTAACATGGTTTATAGGTTTTGCAAAGGCTCCAGGAGTTGAAGGATTAAAGGAATATATAGAGGAGTCGAAAGACTATTATGAGGATTATAATATTTTTGTGGGCTTAGACCATCAAGGGACGCCAAAAAGGGCTCTTGAAGGGCTTTTAGATTGGGGGATAAATGTCCAAGTTTACTACACTCCATCACCAATAACTTTCCATCCAAAAGTATATCTTTTTGAAGGAGATAAGGAGGTAAGGATTATTATTGGTTCCTCTAATTTATCGAAAGAAGGGTTATTTGAGAATATTGAGTCTTCTATACTTGTAAAGTTCAGCAGACCAGATGAAGAAGGCGAGAAATTGCTAAAAGAAATTAAGAATTACTTTGAATCATTCCTGGAAAATAACGATGAAAATGTACACAATCTGACCGAGGATTTGTTAGAGTATTTGATTAATCAGGGAATAGTTCCTGAAACGGCAGAATCTTCTTTTACTGAAAATTCTAATGATGAAAAGAGTGAAGAATTTGAGGAGGGAAGATTTTCTCCTATAGATATACAAAGAGCTCCCCCGTCATTTAGTAGCCTTGGCAGTAATAGCCAAAATTCAGAAGAGACATTAACGGAGGAATCAGGAACTCAAAAGGAAACGGGAGTTAAAGAGAAGAGAAATCTACTGTGGAGGAAGAAGAATCTTCCTTCCTCAGATGTACTGGATGAAGAAGGTGTTTCAGAAAACACAAATATAACAGGTGAACTTCGATTCACTCAGGCCCGTTTTGAAGTAAACAATGAAAGAATAGATCAGACGACCTATTTCAGAGAGGACGCCTTTGGAGATCTGGAATGGGAGGAAGATCCCGAAACGGGAAAGGAGGAAACCGAAATAGAATGCCATATTAGGTTAAACGACGATGATATAGGGACTCATACGCTAGAGGTGGTTCATGATCCTGAATTAGAGTCTGGCCAGCGAAATTTTACTACTTCCTTAAGATGGGGGGATATATCGGATGAAATCAGATCACATGATCTTACAGGGAAAAACTTCTACATTTATGACAGCGCAGAGGCAGATGATAAATTTGTTATAGAAATTAGAGAAGATGAGGTTAGCAGCAAATCCTTGAGTGAGTTCTAGCTGCTAACTGTTATTAAACACTTTAGTGTTAACTGCCTCTATTAAGCCTTCTTTCTCTTAATTTATTCCATGCATTATTTGCGGTCTCTATTTCCTCTTCGGATAAGCCTGCTCTTTCCTTTAGGATTATCTCGTCTGTATATTCCACTATCTCATCGATAGACTTTCCTTCTCTCAGCATTTGGTCTATCTCATCCAGCAGGCCTTCATTTTCTTCATCGTAGGGAATTCTAATTTTTTCAGCCTCATTGGGCATTAGCTCTAATGCGCCCCCTCCATGACTTCTTCCGGAAATTTCGGCAAAGGCCAAAGAGAGAGAATTGTAGTAGCTTGCTATGAGAGCTTTTTCATTCACATCTTCATCTAGTTGAACTCTATGCATTGTGTCTGTAGTATATGCTTCTGCTTCGTTCAAAATCAGTTTTGGATATTCATTGTTTCTCCTGATGAATAAGGCATCAGATATCCATGTTGAGGGAACTACTTGCCACTCGTCTCTCTTACCTGTTTTGTAGCCATTGTGGAATCCTTCCTCTTCTCCCCAGTTGACATAATCTAATGGACCGCCTTCTAATTCGTCCTTAGGAGGGAATTTCAGGAAATATGCTCTTCTGTCTTTTGTGGTATTCTCTCTCCAATCCTCTTCTGTGAATACTAGGCTAGGAACTTGTACAGCTCTACCGACCATCTTCTCACTATATTCATGTAGGTTATATTCTTCTACTGTTTCTTTAGTTACTGTAAAGAATTTATTGTAGCCGGTTGTCATTCCAACTTGTACGTCGGCATAATCTCCTAACTTATCTGTTTCATTGCTTCTATATTTCTCAATTAGATCTATTTCTTCCTGATCGAGGAAGAAGAAAGTCCATTTATCCGACCTAGGATTTATTTCTTTATCGGGGCTCTTAAGTTTGTCAACATCTAGTTCACCCAGTTCTTGTTCGTCTTCAACTTCTAAGTGTTCTATTTGTAGTTTATCGTTGCCGTTCTTTTCTGCCAGTAGAAGAACAACTTCTTGGTCTATATCTTTGAACACTAACTCTTCAAAGGAAATAATGCTTATCTTATCGAATCTTTCGGCGAGGAATTCTCTGATAGGTTCTGTATTTGAAGTCTGTAGCAGTCCAGCAGGGACAACCATTCCTAGTTTTCCATGGTCTTTTAGTAAAAGGCTGGAACCTACTGCAAAGGATAGCCACATGTTTGAAAGTCGTGAATAGTCTAATCCAGCTCTTTCAAATAGTTTCTCTGCCTTATTATGAGCTTCATCCGGCACGTACTGGTATCTTATATACGGAGGATTTCCAACCACTAAATCAAACCTATCTCCTGTCAAGCTACAGTAGTCTAAGAAGTCTTTGTTTAGGACTTCACAATTATCTAAATCTATACTTCTGGCTTTCTTTGCCTCCTCATCTACAATTTCGATACCCTTTACTGAGTTATAATCATAATCTAGATTCTTAATTTGCTTTAAGAAGACACCGTCTCCACAGCTCGGCTCTAATATGTCAAGGTTTTCGTCTCCGTTCATTCCCCATTTTAGTATGAATTTTGCGACAGGTTCGGGGGTATAAAATCCTCCTCTTAGTTTATCTTCGTCTACTTCATCAACGAGCTTCATATATTTAGTTCTATAGTCTATCTTTTTTAGGGTTAAGGAAAATTTAATTGGATACAGAAGCCCTGTAGAGTTAATATTTTTATGCGCCAATAAATAGCTAGCCTAGCTTTTATTCCTAGATTAAAATTCTGCTGAGGGAGATCGGTAAGTAACGAGGATTTGGAGAGACTGAAAAAATATCATAGATCTTTAAAGGAGCTAGAGAATACTGCATAATATATGGAATTTACGGAAAATTGGCTCC
>JBDGSK010000003.1:0-5886 GCA_042217575.1 Candidatus Nanohaloarchaea archaeon
GAATTCAACTCAATCACAGAACTTTCCAAAGAACTCGGAAGAGACAAGAAAAACACCTCACAAGACATCAAAAAACTCTACCAAAACGGCATAATAGACCTCAAAGACCAAGGAAGAAGCAAAAAACCAGTTTTCAACTTCGAAAAAATAGAGATAGAAGGCCTGGAATTTGAAGGAAATAAAGAGAAATAAGTAAGCTGCCTCGTAATTTAGACAACCACAGCAAAGCTGATAACAGCGAAGATAACCATTGCTGCTGTAGAGATTAGGCTGTATCTAAGATATTTGTATTTGTCTTCAGCTACATTAGCTAGTTGGTAATTCTCATCTATCATCTCTTCCGTAATTTCATCTTCTCCTAGGTTCTGCAGTTCGTCGTGATACTCAGCTTTCTGCTTATTGATTATGCTAGACCAGAGCATGTATCCTGAATCTGTCTCAGGAGTTCTAGGATATACTACTAGTCCAGCGAATAGCCCGGCAATCAATCCGGAAATAACTGTTGCTCCAGCCATCACAGCAGAGAGCAATCCTTCTGACGCTAGCGCTATAGAAGAACTCTCATTCATCAGAGCTTTTCCAAAAAGACCTAGAAATGCAATATGTGCTGTAAGTAAGATGGAGGACTTTCTATCTGCCGCATGAATATACTCATTTAGGTGAGACTGTATTAATTCAACAAAATCTTCAGTATTGTTAACCATACAGATTTTCCTCCTGTGTATTAGGCCATTTACCTACAAATTTATAGATTTTTTCATTTTCCTTCTTTCCATCTTTTGATTTCCACTTATACCTGTCGAAAAAGCCAACATGCTTCAGGGCCGCTCCGAAACCATCAGGATCAGAATGTTTTTTGATACCTTCGTTAACATAGAACTCATTTATTCCAGCTTCCTGTTCTAGTATGAAAGCACCATTTGCGGAATTAGATACCAGTGTCCGCCTACTATTGTTCCAAATTCCAATTTTCGTAATATGCACATTACGCGAGTATGTTGCACCAACGCTAATTGAGATAGGTTCTATGTTTTTATTCTCTAAAGTTGGATTGATAAAGTTAGCTAACATCAATTTAAGAGTTGCTAGAAACTTCAGGATATTGCTGACGACTTTCTCAGGATCTGACTCTTCTCCAAAGTAAACTAGAGCTCCATCTCCGGTATTTTTCTCAAAATGGCCATCAAAGTCCTTTACTAATTCCATAGTTTGAGTGATGAATAAATTTAGCATAAATAAGACATCTCTTCTGTTATTTTCGTCTAGATACTGTTTGAAGTCATTTATATCAATGAAAACTATGCCTAAGTCAAATCTCTTTGCTTCATGGTACTTTAAGTCATCTAATTCAGGTATTTTTCTGGCGTCCCTTATTCTCTCCAGTCTTTCCTCAATTGTGGCTGCATTCCCAGCTACTCTGTCCTCTATCTCATCAATTCGGTCCCTAGTCAATCTTGGATAAGACATAGCGTAACGGTCCTATCAGAATACGCTAGTTTCACTTTTTTCGCTGGTTAGTGCCATTGTTATTCGGCTTGTGAGCTTATCTCCAACTCTGTCTTTATCTGCATCCTCAGGCAATCCAAGTTCTGAGCACAGTACTGGCCAGTGTTCTTCATTTATCTCTACACCTACAATTCTCGTGTTATCATCATTCAACTCCATCATTTCGCTAGGATCAAAGACAGCATCCTCTTCCTCATCATCCGAGCCTTCCGTGTCTTCCTGATCATCATTTTCAGAATCTACTTCTTCAGAATTTTCATCCTCTTGTCCACCTTCGGAATTCTGTTCATCTACACTTTCGGATTCTTCCTGAGAGTCGTCTGAGCTTTCTGATGAATCTTCCTCTTCCTCATCGGTTGAAGAATCTTCTTTACTTTCATCGTCCTGAGAATCTTTTTCATCCTGGTCTTCATCTTTTCCTTCTTCCTCTGAATCTGTCTCGCTATTTTCTGAACTTTCTTCTCCTGAAGACTCTTCTGTTTCTTCAGATTGCTCTTCTTCACTACTTGTTTCCGTTTCTCCAGAATCTTCTTCCTTGACATCATCTTTATTTGTTTCTTCTTCCTCTTCAGAATCAACTTCGCTAATATAAGTTAGCTCATTTAGTGGTTCTGAAGAATGACTGCTGAGTTTGGCGAGATAAAGATCATACCACCACTCGTCAGTTTCATCGAGCTTAATACCTTCTTTAGCATGTTCTTTAGCAGTATTTGCTAAATTTCTTGCCTTCTCTCTAAACTGTTCTTCTTTAACTTGCCAAGGCACATCTTCAACAACATAGATTTCCTCTTTGCTTTTTGAACTACTTATTTCTTGCCAGTCATCTATCAAATCCTTATCCGTCTTCCTCATTAGAGCGTTGTATGCGGGTCTTTTCCATGATTCCAGAACCTCTGAACACTTCACCCCTAGCTGCAGATGTTTATTGACTACCTCTTCAAGCTGCTCTATTTCAGGAAAACTCGTATCTGGTTTATCCGTAATTCTGTATCGGTCCTTGTAATCATACGAGCTTATTTCTCCGTTATTCACTGCTCTCTCATTATCCGAAGTGTACGGTGCTGTAAAGCTCGATGGAACATCTCGATAAGTAGCTTGACGATATGGCTTTGCTATTCTTGAAACCCACTTCTTATACGCCTTCTGGAGGACGCCGTGATACACATCAATATCATTCTTCTGAGTATCCCAAGGCAGTCTATCAGCATCTCCTTCCGTCTCAAATTCTATTATAACTTTAAGGCGATTTACTTGCGAGCTCCAGGTCCCAATTCTATCGTTACCAGAACCATAACCTCCTTTTTCGCCGGTATTCGAGTTTACCACTTTTCTATTTTGGCAGAATATATCTGTACCTCCTTCTCCTGAGGTTCCTTTAGCAAGAAGTCCAACTGTAACATGCATATATATTGGGTTTTCCTCATCCTCCTCTGTTAGCTCTATGTTTTGGAATCTCCGTGGATGGAGCGAATCAAAAGGAGTGAAAGACCATTCTGGCGGCCCAGGAGGTTCAATTTCTTCACCATTAATTTCTATTGACAAATCTGTACCGAGTGTATGTTTTCTTTCTAGCTCGGGGTTTTCTGAAAAATCTCTTAAGTGGTGTTCATAGGTCTCTCGGAGTTCTTCTTGGATAGTAGGTATTAGAGATTCCAAATCATCTTTCAGATTCCTTATTTCTATTTCTGTAACACCTGAATTCATATCAGGATAGCTTTGTCTATCAACTTCCCAGCTATCGCTTTCCAGCCATTCCTCTCCTACTTCAAAGCCATAACCTGTATCAGAATCCTTAAAACGGCTCTTTATAACTGCTGATTTGCCCAGCTTAACTATTGCTTTCTTGGCCCCCATGCCATAGGCTCCGATTGGTTCACTAATACTTTCCTTTGTAGATTGTCCCAAAGCAAAAATCATGTGGATATTCTCTCTTTCTAGCCCTCCGCTGTTATCTCTAATAACTAATTTGTTCGAGTCTTGATCAATATCTAACTCTACTTTTAGCTGTTCATCTCTACCTTCAATCCTGTTCCAGTTATCTATGGTATTGTCAACCAACTCCTTGATCGCAGTAATTGGAGTTACATCAGATTGAACAGATCTATAAGTTTCCTTACTTGGGCTTAAATCTAGAGTTGCTTGGTTCTCGTCTTCTGGCACATTACCACTTTGTAACAACGTATTGCGTCAAAACTTATCAAGTTATGGAAAAGCACAACCTTTTTGATATCGTCTGTAGAAAATTTATAGTCATGGACCAAGGAGCTAGTCAAGCAGAAACTATCCAAATTAACGACCAAAAAACACTTGAAGAAAGTCAAAATGTATATTACAACAATCCTTTTCCCTCAACTAGATATCAAGGATCTAAAAATAAAATAAAGGACTGGATATGGAGTATTTTAGGGGATAAAGAATTTGAGTCGTTTCTAGAACCTTTTGCCGGTACTTCAGCTATTGGATTTGAGGCTAAAAAGAGAGGAAAGAAGGTAATAGTAAATGACTTCTTAGATTTCAATAAAGAGGTTGGAAAAGCAATAATTGAGAATTCTGGAGAAGTGCTCACTGAGGATGATTTAGACCACATTCTGACGGACCATTCACACATAGACTACCCATCTTTAATTCAAGACGAGTTCGAAGGTAAGTACTTCACAGATGAAGAAAATGAATGGTTAGATAGAGTAGTAACCAACATCAGAAATTTAGATAACAAGTACAAAAGAGCTATCGCCTTTTCTGCTTTAGGGCAAGCCTGCCTGATGAAAAGACCTTTCAATCTATTCCACAGAGCTAACCTAGATCTGAGAACAAGAGATGTGGAGAGAAACTTTGGAAATAAAGTAACATGGGAAAAACCGTTTGAAGAAACTTTTCTGAATTTCGTCAAGGAGTATAATGAGGCAGTCTTTAACAACGAACAGCAAAATAAGGCATATGGAAAAAATGTCTTCGAACTAGACGAAACTGCTGACTTAGTTTACCTAGATCCCCCATATTATTCCAAAAAATCCGGAGGAACAGATTACCAGTACTACTATCACTTCCTAGACGGCATGATAAACTACGAAAACTGGCAGGAACAGATCAACAGATCAGTAAAGACAAAGAGACTCAAACACGAGAAATCCATTTGGAACCAAGAAGATCGACTCTATGAGGCATTTGACAAACTAATTAGCAAGTATAAAGAAAGCACAATAGCTCTGTCCTACAACACTCAAGGCAAACCATCCGTAGAAGCTCTTGCACAAATAATGGGCATGTATAAGGACAAAGTAACTGTCAAGAGTAAAGATCACCAATATGCCCTCAACAGATCAAACGGAGAAATTGAAGAAGTTCTAGTTATAGGAGAAGACAAATAGGAGAAATATTAAATCTCCTATACGCTCTCCGCTTTATCCAGCCGGGCCTTCACCAACTCGGCAACACTCCAGTAAACCTCCTTCCTCTCATCCTCGGAAAGCCCCAACGCATCAAACACAATATCATCCAACTCCTTCCTATCAGACAAAGGACTCGGCTCCTGCTCACGAATAGGCTTATTCCTCTCAATTCCAAACTCATCAAAAACGGAATTGATCTCTCTTTCCAAGACTTTGGAATCTTCGAGAATATCTGGATCAGGAATTAATGTTTCTTCAACTTCATAGACTGTCAGGTCTAGAAGTCCGTCTCCTAAGCCAACTCTAGAATTTAGCTCTTGTGTTAACATGTAGATTGCTGAATTGAGAACGGTGGCTAACTTATCTTCTCTATCAGAGTAAACTTCATAGAGTCGCTTGTCCGTCATCAAATCAGCATCGTTTAGATAGACTTTGTATGTTGATCCTATTCCGCAAGGCGTTATGATCTCCGGAGGCCTATCTCTTTCAATAGCATACCAAGGGTTTCTACTACTTAGAGTTCTTCTTTCATTATATTCTTCTTCCTCTCCTCGCTCAATGTAGTCTGATAGATAACTGGAATCTACATCAGCATTTTTGTCCACCATCAGGATTTTGTATTTATATTTTCCTTGACTGGTTTTCATAGAACTACATTCCTTAGGGCTCTTGATCACATTAGTAAGATATTTAGATTCGACTAAATAGAAGTCTTCGTTGAACTTGATAGCTCTCAAATCTTCATTCTCATCAAACTCACTGTAATCAACACCTCTCCTATTTTTAACCCTCTGGAATTCTTCCGAACTTATTGAGGATGCTACATCTTCAACATAGAAGAACTTATTTGCTCCTGTGGTTACTCCTCTTTTCACATCTTTAGCTACATTTTCAAGAGGTTTGAAATCGGATTGACCTTTCTCTAGCACTTTGAATAAGATGTCTGGTGCGCGGAGGAATTTGCCGCCCCATTTGTTGCCTTTGTATTTTC
>JBDGSK010000030.1:0-3318 GCA_042217575.1 Candidatus Nanohaloarchaea archaeon
ATCTGGAACTCCCGGAAGCTTCACGATTGCGTGTTAAAGAGAAGGCCTTCCACTTTCTTCTATGGTAGATCTGGATCTCGGTGATGATTATGATGAGTATGTGGAGGCCTTACCTGATTCAAAACTGGTCACGGTGTCGATGGTTCTTCCAGGAGACCAGCTGCGAGAGGTGAAACAGTTCTGTGATGAGAACGGGTACAGCCTGGGACAAGGCCTGAGAATATTGTTGATGAGAGCTAATGAGTAAAAACTGTATTAAAGATGGCAGAATTATTTGCCTTCATAATGCTAAATCAACTTAAGCAGGGTTTGAAAGCCATGAAGGAAGACTATTCCTACATAAAAAATGTTGAAAGGAATAGACTGCCGAATCTATCAAGGAAAGTTTGGAAACTAACAGAACTATGCTTCAAGGTTTCATATGGGCCACAGTTTTTCTGGCTGTGGAGGGCATCCAGCAAGAATCTTGGACAGGCGGCGGTTTATCATTAGCGGCAACATTATACGCAATCTTTTTGGTAGGTCTCTTCCTATGGATCAAAAGGCTGGAAATAATGAAGGAGCGGCTTGAAGCGAATAAACACCCTGATATTGGTATTAAGTAAGGAAAGAGTAGAATGACGGAGGAGAATGAGTTATACCAGCTAATATTGGACAAATATAAAAATGAAAAAGATCATACGGGATTTAGGACAATGGTAAAATGCTAAAGGGTGCTATCAGCTTTTTAGCTGATGTTGCCAATTCTGCTGAGAAGAAAGCTAAGCAAGTTTCGGTATCTATCAGCTCCAATGACAACATGAAGGAGGTTCTTGAGGACAGAGGCTATAATACCAATAAATTGGAGACTGTTGACGGGGAAATTATCGGTTATTCTGAGATAGGTACTATGTATGTTCAAGAAGAAGATGTTCTAATCGCTTCAAAAGATAAAGGAAGTAGAGATGAACTTAGGGCCAGAGTAGAGCCAGAAGTCGATGATAGAAGCGAAGAGGTAGAGGAAATAGATGCAGATTAGCCTTGCTGCGGTGCTCGGCTTTTTAGGAGCTATTTTCGCACCTATTTTAGGTTTCTGGTTGTATAAAGTTTGGTATCCTCGCCGCCAAAGAATAAAGAAGGAGGAAACTCTGGATGAGTCTATTGAGGAGAAAGAAGAAGCAGTCAAAAGCTTGGATTGGGAGAAATATACCTCGGATGTAGAAGTAAAGCCTTTCCACGCGAACGTTTCTGGTAATAACCCTGGAGGGTTTATGATTTCTGATGATATGACCGAAGATGATGTCAGGGAGGAAGTAGACGATTTCTACACTCAGCAGAAGATGATTCCTATGGCGAGGTATCTTTTTCCCGATGAAGAGAGCTGGAGGACAACGATCAAGAAGTACGTTACTATGAAGCTGTGCCGAAAGAAGGGAAAAAATGGAAAAGCGGAGCAGAAGAAGAGAGAATTAAAGGATAATTTCAGCAAAAAATATCAGGTTATCAAAGATATAGACGATAAAAACAGGTTAAAGAGGGTATTCGCAGAGGCGAGAAAAAGGTACAAGAAAGACGGTGCTATCCCTGCTAATCAAGACGAGTTCATCTTTTTACTGAAGTACTGGAGAGAATATGACTTTGAAACCTACAAAATATACGGCAAAGTAGGAAGCGACAAGTATGTCTCCGATATAGATACTTCTAATAAGGATGCAGCATTATTAGCTAGAGGAAGAGACCTTGATACTGCAGAAGAGATAAGAGAAGATCTACTGGATTTAGGCTTTGAGATTAAAGATGGAAAGGAAACAGACTGGGACTTCGAAGATAACGAAGAACCTATCGAGGGAAGATGCGACTTATTAACACGGTAAATACCTAATTATCTTTCATATTAATCCCTCATTTTTCAGACTTTGAAGTTTTTGAAGTGCTTCTTCGAGTTCTTCTTGGTCTGCTTTTTCCAGGACGTCGCGGCCGTTTCTTTCTTCCAAGAGGGACAACAGGTTGTCTCCCTGTATGGTGTCTCCGCAGTTATGGCAGTGGCTCCAGGCTGCACTGACCACTGCGTTACATGACCGGCATCTGCCCGGTTTCAGTTCCTCCTTATCCATCTCAAGGCCTTGACTTTCCGTGTCTTCTTCCAGTCCTACTGCTTCTTTGAAGGAGCTGGTTAGTTGGTCTTGTGCCAGTGAGACGTATTTTTCTGCTGTTTTGATATCGCTCCAGCCCATGAACTTTGCCAGCATGTTCACGTTCATGCCGGAAGCAGCTAGGAACGTCGCCCTGGCTTTCCTGAAGGCGTGAGGATTGGTTTTCACTTTTTCAGGGAGATCTGTTTCTTTCCTGACTCTCTTCAACATGCTGTAGATCGTAGAGTATTTGACAGGTTCAAGGCCTGCATGCTTAGTTGCCTTGTTGCCCTCGTACTTGGTGAAGATGTATTCCTCCGGATCTGGGTTAGGATGTTCATCGCTCCATTTCTTCAGAGAAGGTACTGACTCTGCTACAGGGATTTTTCTCAGCATGGTCTTGTTTCTCTCTGTGAATCGGATGTAACTGTTTTCTCCAGGATTGAAGTTTTTCCATTTCAGGTTGAGAACTGCTTCTATACGCCCTCCTGTATCCCACAAGGCCATTATCAGTGCTTCATCTCTACTGTTTTTGGCGTTTCTGACCAGTTCCTTGATGTGTTTAGGTTTCGGCAGCTCCTCAGCCTTCAGCTTGGAAAGGTTCTTTTTCTTTGGATCTGTGGAGATAAATCTGATTTTATCTCTTTCACTGTAGAAGGCTCTATACATTTTTGACAGTGTTTTCCTGAATTCTGCACGGCTGTAGGCTCCGTACTCCTTATCTTCCATTTCTATCTGGAGTTCTCCATCTTTCTCAGTTCTCTTGGGTGCTTCGAGTTCGTTGCTGTTGATCTTTCCTACTAATCTGACTAGATCTTGTTTTGATGCGTTGTCCAGCTGGAAGTCTATACTGGATGCTAGGACGTTGAAACTCCATAGGTAGTTGTGGATTCTGTCTTTGGAGGCATCTTCTGCTTTCAGTTGGTCTACGAATTTCTTTATCTGGTTCAGGTTTCTTTCTGAAAGTTTTGGATGGTTTTCGAGTTTTTCCCAGTCTTGTTCTGTCCGTGCTGCTCTGTTGTGTATATCTGCCATCTAATTTTCTAGGCCTCGTGAAGTGTTTAAACCGGTATTGTGTTGTTTCCGGTTCTTCCGTGAGGCCCTGGAGAAGTAGTACCTCTCTGATTTGAGAGGGAAATTGGGACTAAAAGGTATCCCGACTCCAGGATTTGAACCTGGGACAAGCCGCTCTACAGGCGGCCGCTCT
>JBDGSK010000031.1:0-52862 GCA_042217575.1 Candidatus Nanohaloarchaea archaeon
GTCCAGGAGATCGAAGAACTTCTGAACCACATGAGCCGTGAAGAACTCGAGGAACGGCTCAAGATGATAGACCAGATAAAGGACGAGTACCAGGAGGGCAAGGTACACGAAAAACTGGAATACCTCTACGACCAGCTCCAGGAACTCCAGGACAAGGTAGAGAAAGGCGAGCCCCAGTCCGGCTCTGCAGGAGTTACAGAGGAAGACCTTGAAGAACTCAAACAGGAGATAGAAAAAGGGGGAGAAACAGTCGAGGCAGGGATGCCGGAGAAGTACAAGAAGGCTGTACGCTCGAACTATGACGAGATAAAACAGATAAAACAGAAGCTGGACGACCTGAAAGAGCTCAAGCAGGGAAGCAGCGGCGACACCGAGGAACTGGAGCAGAGGATTGAAGAACTTGAAGAACTCCAGGAGCAGGTAAAGAAGGTCAAGGAAGAGGGAGAAGTAGTATTCGTAGAACAGGGAGAAGGCCCTGAAGAAGTGGACGGACAGCCGACGGTAGAGTCTTCAGGCGAAAAAGATCTCTCGCACATAGAGTTCGACCTGAAATCCATCAAGTCAAGGCTTTCATCGCTCGAGAACGAGGGCGTGACTCACAAGCTGGACAGAACCGATATAAAAGATCTCAGAAAGCGGTTAAAACGGCTTGAGAAACGTGTAGACGAATCACGCGACCTTGAAGCGTTCAAGAACGATATAGAGCAGCGCGTCAGAGAGATCGAAAAGAAAGCTGCCACGGACGAAGAGGTCGATGAAGAACTCCAGGAGATGCGCGAACAGCTGGAAAACCGGCTGCGACAGCTCAGCTCGGAGATAGACAGGGCTGTCAGGGAAGGAGAGCAACGCCTGCAGACCCTTGAGGAGACCGTCGAAGAAAACGTCCTGGACGACATTGAGAGGACGGAAGAAGATCTTTCCGAGCGGATCGACACAGTCATGGAGATAATACTGGACAACCAGGACTACATAGAACGCCTGGAGGAAGAGATCGAGCGCGTCGACGAAGAGGTCAAAGAAAAGGAGGAGTTTGCAAAGGTACAGCAGGAACTACCTCAGCCAGTAGGAGAAACGGACAATGAAAGGGTAGAAGAGTTAGAGGAGAAAGTAGAAAGACTTGAATCCCGGCTTGAAGAGGACGGAGAACAGGATACCGGCGACCTGGAACAGAAGATAGACAACCTTGCCGAACACGTCATAACCAACCAGGAGAAGATTTACGAACTCCAGAGGAGGATAGAGGACAGTCCCGGCAAGGAGAAGTCCTCAAGCGATATCACGATAGTCAGCTGACAAGCACTACCAGCCATCTGACTCCTATACCTGTCAACTCTGTAAGCAGAAGAGCCACAGGGAACGCGGGCACGAAACGGACGCCCTCCTTGACGGTTACACTTCCTTCCAGCGACTCCACTTCTTCCTCCGTGATGCCTTTCACCTTCGAATCCAGATCCTCGGACTCAACCACTTCCCCGCCTTCAAGTTCTGAGACATCGACTTCGGTTGACAGCGAGTTCTCCTGGACTACGAGGAGAAACCTGTAGAGAACTATCATCGAGGCCAGCAACACAAAGTAGAGCGGGCCGTTGAACCGTCCGGTGTAAGAACCGAAGAACGATACAGCAGCGGCCACCGAACCTTCAGCCACAACTCTTCTACGATCCTCCTTCAGACGCCGGAGGGTCTCCTGGAAGACTCCCCCCTCAAGAAATGCGCGATACACGGCAAATCCCAGAGTGTAGACAAATCCCACGAGAAGGATATTGACAAACAGGTCTGCGACATGTACAAGCCCTGGGCCTGTAACAGCGTACGGCGCCCCAAATCCGAGGACGCCCATCGCAAAGGCGTCAGCTCCACCCCACATGCCTGAAAAGTAGAGAGCCCATCCGTAAACCGAGAACACTATCCCGACACCAAGACTCCAGAGAAGCGGGTCTCCAAGGGCGGAAAACCAGGTTAACGGCTGCGAAAACAGGAGCGATAGGTCTCCGAGAACAGAAATATCGGCAGGGCCTGTAAAAGAAGCCGCGGCGTGAAGCAGAACTCCGCCGACGATGCCTGCCACAGACACAGAGTCCGGCACCTCCGTCGTCTTCAGGTCGAAGACCGAGCCTACAAAAAGCGTGGCAAAAGCCAGTATGTGGGAGAAAACGACAAACATGGTAGTCTTTAAAATCAGACGAAGTTAAAACTCTACTGTAACGGATGGCTGACGACTGGCAGGAACTTGTTATCGAGACCGGCGTAGACACACTTCTGGACTACCTGGCCGAAGAAGGCAGTGCGCCTGTATCCCAGGCCTCGGAAGATCTGGGCGTGTCCAAGGATCGGGTGAAGAAATGGGGTAAAGCACTTCAGGACAACGGATTCGTCGAAATAAACTACTCTGCCCGCCAGGGAATGGTGCTTAGCTACACTAAAGAGAACAAAGAGGAAGTGGACCAGAAACTCGAAGACCTGAAAGAAGACATCGATGAAGAAACCGAAAAAGTCACGAGAGAGATGGAGAACCGTGGAAAAGAGGTCTCAAAAGCAAAGGAACAGCTCCAGGAGATGACAGAGGAGCTTGAGGAGAGCCAGGAAGAAGAGCAGGAGGTCAGGCAGAACCTGGAAGAACTCAGGGAACTTGAAGACGAGATAGAGGAACGCCTCGAAAAGCAGAAAGAGAGGGAGGAAAGACTTCACTCAAGATCGATAGACCTGATCTCCCGGATAGACGCCACAATGAACCGGGTTCAGGAGGCTGAGCAGGAAGCAGAGGAGTTCGAGGAAAGACAGCACGAACTGAAGAAGAAAGTCAAAGCTCTCAAAAAACTGGAGAAACACGCTGAAAACGTGGAAAAACTTGAAGAAGAGCTTGAAAGCCTCAAAGAGGAAGAGGACGAGGCTAAAAACATATTCGGCAGCCTGAAATCAAAGATAAACAATCTTTTCAACCGGGAAGACCCCGAACTGCTCTCAAGACCGGTCAAAGAAGTCAAACAGGAGGTCAAGAAAAGAGACGACCCAGACTACAGGGCGCTCCTGGAAGCAGAAAAGAGGGGAAAGAACCGTAAAACCATGAAAGAGTTCTTCGAGAGAAAGATCGAAGATGACTGACGAAGAACCAGCGGAACAGGAAGAAAACAAACCTGCAGGCGAGGTCGAGGAATCCTATGAGGTCGAAGCCGATGGCGTACCTGCACGAGTGCAGATAGTTGACACAGAGAACGAGTACGTACTCAACTACAACGTTGAACGCCCGGAGATCCACACGGCAACAGAGGCAGTGCTCAAGGAACTGAAGGAGAAGGTCGTCAGAGAGGTAAACGTTTCTACCGAAGAATTCGTCGACGCCAAGTCACTGGACAACGTAAAGCAGAAATTCAGGGACGAGGCCAGCGAGATGCTGGAAGAAGAGCTTCCAGAAACCAACGAACAGACCAAAGAGATACTTATCGGCAACCTCCTGCATGAGATGCTCGGACTTGGAGACCTGGAGATACTGCTTAACGACCACCACCTCGAGGAGATCGTAGTGAACGGCAGCGAGGAACCTGCCTGGGTCTACCATAAGGAACTGGGCTGGTTAAAGTCCGACATAGACTTCAGGGATGAAGACCAGATATACAACTACGCCTCAGAAATCGCGCGGCGAGTCGGGAAAAACATCTCCTCACTGCATCCTCTACTTGACGCCCACCTGCCCAGCGGCGACAGGACAAACGCGACCCTCTACCCTATCTCGACGCAGGGGAACACTATAACAATAAGGAAGTTTGCACGCGACCCGTGGACAATAGTAGACTTCATCGAGAACGGAACGTTAAACGTCGAAGTCGCGGCCTTTCTCTGGCTCTGCATCCAGTACGAACTGAACGTACTGGTATCCGGAGGTACCGGCGCAGGTAAGACCTCGCTACTCAACGTACTGACCCCTTTCATACCGCCCAACCAGCGCGTACTCTCGATCGAAGACACGCGAGAGGTTTCCCTCCCTGAGTTCCTGCACTGGGTTCCTCTAACGACAAGAGAGGAAAACCCGGAGGGCAAAGGAGAAGTATCGATGCTTGACCTCCTCGTCAACGCGCTGAGGATGCGCCCTGACAGAATCCTCGTAGGCGAGATCAGGAGGAAGCGGCAGGCAGAGGTACTGTTCGAGGCGATGCACACCGGCCACTCGGTCTACTCCACACTCCACGCCGACACAGCCGAACAGACCGTTCGACGCCTGGTGAACCCTCCTATCGACGTGCCGGAGACCATGGTGGACGCGGTCGATGTCAACGTGGTCATGTTCCGCGACAGGAGACGCAACTTCCGCCGGGTCATGGAAGTCGCCGAGGTGACGGAACGCGAGGATGAAGTCGTCGCGGACGTCATCTACGAATGGCATTCACGTGACGACGAGATCCAGAAGCAGAAGGAATCGAACGCCATAATGGACACACTGCAGCTCCACACCGGGATGAGCCGGGAAGAGATATGGGACAACATCGAGGAAAAGAAAGACATACTGAGATGGATGATAGACAACGATGTAGAAGGAGTCGACAATGTGGGCAAAATCGTGGCAGAATACTACTCGAATCCGGATGAAGTAAACACTGTAGTAGAGGAAAACAGCGAGCCTGAAGAACTTCTCTGAAGCCTATTCTCTCATCCAGTCAGGAGGCATACATATCTCGGTCTCATAACTCTGCCAGAGAGCACCGAACAGGAACAGCGCCACGTAAGATATGGCAAGATCCTTGACCAGACCATAGTTGAAACCTCCGGCACCGAGCACTTCCACGATGCGAGACGCCGAAAAAACCATGACCGCAAGCAGAGAAAGACCCAGGAAATAGTAAGTTGACAGGAAGATATCCTCCTGGCACCGCTTCACAATCCAGTAAAAAACAGCGAGCGAAACGACTGACAGAAGAAAAGCGGTCGCTGGCAGGAACAGATTGAAGAATCCCATAAAGTAGGTTTGAAAACCTCTATATAAAAGGTCAAGCTGACGCGACTTTTTATTTAAGCCAGCACAGTTTTCAACTGATGGATATAACCGTGTCGGAGCGTTACCTGAAATTCTTCCTGCCTGCGGCACAGAGAATGAAAAGACTTGTTCCCAACATCAACAGGGATCTGAAACGGGCAAGGATGGAAGAAGACCCGGAGGAGTTCCTTGCTTCGGCGATCGTGAGAGGCCTCCAGGTAGGTCTCGCGGTGTCGATTTCGATGGTTGCTTCAGGATACATGCTCCAGAACCGGGCGCTGATAGGCGGCGGGATAGCAGCGATGCCGCTGCTCTCCATATTCGGGTTCTTCACCTTTGCTAACTATCCCAAAGTGCAGACACGGAAGATCTCACGCGAGCTGGAGAAAGACCTGCCTTACGCGTTGAGGCACATGCTTATCGAGGTTCGCTCCGGGATATCGCTCTACGAGGCCATGGTATCTGTCAGCGAGGGGTACGGCGAAGCATCGGAAGAGTTCACCAGGATCGTAGAGGACATAAACGGCGGCAAACCCCAGATAGACGCCCTGGAGGACTCTATAGTCAGGAATCCAAGCGAGCAGTACAGGCGGGCTATGTGGCAGATGATAAACGCCCTGAAGTCAGGTACCGATGTCTCAAATACTCTTGAATCTCTCGTGGAATCGATGGTGAAACAGCAGAAACTTGAAGTCGAGAGATACGGCAAAGAGCTTAACCCGTACATCCTTGTCTACCTCATGATAGCAGTTATCATGCCCTCGCTCGGCGTTACATTCCTTATAGTGCTTTCAACATTCACCGGGGTAGGACTGACCAACTTCACCTTCTACCAGATCCTGGGCGGGCTGATACTTTTCCAGGTATTCTTCCTGAACTTCGTCAGGTCGAAAAGGCCGGAGGTGAAGACGTGATGACTGACGCGGCAAAAATATTCTACGAGAACCTTCCGGAGCGCTACCGCAACAGGGTGGAGGAAGAGGCCATGTACGCCGCGCTCACTGATACTCCACGGCTTGTGACAAGCTTCATGGCGGCCTCGTTCTTCGCCGTCCTGCTGCTGTCGGCACTGCTGCCCTTCAGCGTGATGGTGCGCCTGGCAACGTTCGGAGTACTTGCCATCGTAGTGCCTCCCCTGGTGCCGTATATAGTAGTATCTATCGCGGCTGAGAACAGGAAGAAGGAGATGGAGAAAGTACTTCCTGACGCACTGCTCCTGATCAGCGCGAACCTGAAATCAGGACTGAGCATAGAGAAAGCCTTCCTCCTGAGTGCGAGAGACGAGTTCGGACCCCTTGCCGAGGAGTTGAGACAGACCGCAATGGAGATGTTCGGCGGGAAACCTGTAGAAGAGGCGCTGGGCGACATGGAGGAGAGGGTGAAATCAGAGCTCTTCAGGGAGACGCTGAAACTTCTTGTCGACGGGATACAGTCTGGGGGCAACACTGCCAAACTTCTCGAGTCAAGCGCCGAGGACATAAGGAACTCCCTGGAGATCAGCAAGGAGATCAGCGCAAACATCCGGATGTACGTCATCTTCATCCTGATGGCGGCAGTTGTTGGCGCGCCACTCCTGTTCTCGATCAGCGTATACATGTCGGAGACTACAGCCAACATGTGGTCCAATGTCAACCTGAAAAGTATGGGCGATGTCAGCAGCGGCACCCTGGGAGGGATGACCTTTTCAAAACCACAGATCGACACCGCCTTCTTCGAGAGATTCGCTATAATGGCGATAATCACGATCAACTTCTTCGCCGGCCTGATAATATCCGAGATAAAGAACGCTAACATCAAGGAAGGCGCGAAGTACATCCCGGTACTGATAGCCGTCTCCGTCACACTGTTCATACTTATAAGGAACAGCATCGGCGGCCTCGTAGGCGGGTTTGTCTGACTCGGAAAGACTTTTTATATAGAGTTCGATAAATGGCTTTTATCAGGTGTTAAAGCATGAAATTCCACAGCTCTAAAGGTCAGTCAGCGATAGAGTACCTGATGACGTACGGATGGATGCTGCTCGTAGTCGCCATCGTCGGCGGGGCAGTGATCACGACCGTCCAGAACCAGCAGCAAAGCTGCAGGAAGCAGATAACAAACTTCAAGGCAACAACGCAGTCCTTCGGTGTCTCCGATTTCTCAGCTACCTCCAACGGCCTGAACATCCAGTTCAGGAACAACCAGCAGGAGGACGTTACCCTCAACTGGATCCAGGTAAGCTACACGAACGGAACAGAGATCACCAACACCTCGACCTCGACAACGGTCGGGTTCGGAGATACCGCAACAGTCACAGGCATCTCAGGAGTTACCGGTGCCTCGGACAGCTGCAACACGTACGACGTCACGGTATCGTACCGTCAGGGAGACCTCCCGGCAACACTGAACGGGCAGCTCAAGGGACAGATGTCCACTTAAGGTCTTTCTGACACCCAACCCTTCTTTTTTATTCTACAAGTTCTCCGAGGTCCCAGTACTCCACATGGAACCGGTCAAGCCTGAACCAGGGATACCTGTCCGTGACTCCCTGAACCTGGTTTACAGGGCCGTAGCCTGAACTGTTGAAGTAGACGTACCCTACCGAGGATCTCTCGAACTGCAGTTCCTGGGGAAGCCGGGAAACATCGATCAGCGTGGCTATACCTCCTTCCTCACTGGTAAGATTGTTTGACAGCCTGTCAAGGTATCCCGGGCCTCTCGGATCAGAGATGTAGCAGCCGGTCTCTATCATCTTCCCGAAGTTGCTGCGCCACACCCTCTCCTCTTCAAGTATCAGGGATTCGTTCTGTCTTATACGGCTTATAGAGCCGGTGCCAAAGACGTATTCCTGAGTTACCGTGTCGTTGTAGCTGGATTCATCCGCCGATACTATGCCCGCGTAACCGTCGAACGCTGAGGGCTGGTAGCTGTCAGCGTCGTCTACCACCAGGATCTTGCTTGAGATATTGCTGACCGACTGCGGATCACCGGGGTTTTTCTCGGCGTATCCTTGCACGTACCCGTTAGAGCCCTGCGTGCCCTGGTAAAGCTGTTCCGCGGGAACATCGAAGCTGCAGCGGGTGTATTTGTTAACGTATCTTCCCCTTGACCGCAGCAGCAGCATCGTATCTTCGGAACCGGCGATTGAGACCGCTGCATTTTTGCGCACCGTCCTGTTGAACGCTGTACGGGCCACAGGATCCTTCAGCCGTGTGAAAACCTGGAATGATGCCTCTAGCTGCATCCCCTGGGTTTCGAGGGTGTAGTTCGTGACTTCAAGCTCTATACTGTAACCTGAACGCGAGGCGATGTCGGACACCCTGGACTTCCAGACTTTTAACGTGGCATTCCCCATTCCCTCTCTCCTCTCGCCCGCGACCGTGCCGTTAACCGCCAGCGAAGTAAGGTTTTGCGCAGGGTTTTGAAGAGGCTCGCCGTTCTCCACTACGTAGTTAGCCGCTGAAGATATAGCTCTGCGCGTTGCGATCCGGAGCGCTCTGTCCATATCCGATGTTACCGTTTCAAGGAAGAACGCCGCCTCTCCTATCCTTTCAGAGGTCGTGGAACCCTCGTCAGAGTTAACTACAGGGAATGCTGCCAGCGCAAGTATCATGGACGAGGCAAGCAGGGCAAAAGTAGTGTAGGCCAGCGCTTTACCCATCCCAGACCACCAGTTTTACCTGTGCAGGCCCCCAGAGGTAGGGCTGCGACCCTGTGGAAACCGTACCTGTGTCGAGCTGCGTCGCGTCCACGAAGTCTCCGAGCGTCTGGTTTAAACGTTGCCGGGCGTCCTTCAGGGCCGCGGAACGGTTTGAGAAGACTTTTCCATAACCGACCTGTGAATCCACCCAGGCAGACCAGCGGAAAGTAGAGTAAGGCAGGAACTTGACAGCGTCCTCATCATCTGGAGCGCCGTCTCCATCAGTATCTTCTCCTATGTCATCCTCGCTGCCCGCCTCCGATACCTTCTGCTTGTAGTAGTCGTAGAGCCGGATCGTGTTGACGCTGTCTGTGTCATAGTACTCTGGCGGAATCGACACCCTGGTCGGCGTCGCCCTGACACCAGGAGACCTGAACACGGATTTGTAGCCGGAGCCGTCATTTACGGATACTTCCACCTCGTTGCTGTAGCGTTCGACCAGGTAGACCTCTGAGGAGAAGATGTCCGGATGCTCAAACTCTTTCTGGAGCGTTTTGGGGTTAGACATCGTTCCTCCGAACTTTTGGAGCGCAGAGACCTTTATCTTGCCGTAGCGCAGCCGGGAGCTGGATAAGTTGTACCATAAATCGATGTGGGATAAAGACTTGGTTTTAAAGTCGGAGTATATCCCTGTCGGCCCGTCACCGTAGAAATTGTTGCCGTAGTGCTCCAGGTAGGCAGTCACGATGTTTGTACCGTTTACCACATCGGACGCGTCCAACCGGTACTCCCTCTCAAAGCCGCCGTTGACGCAGGCATCATCCAGTTTTTCACCATTGAAGATCAGGTAGACGTTCCAGCCATCGTAGCAGTACTCGTTTCCGAACCAGGTATAGTCTGTATCGAGCGCCCTGGCGTTGAAGTGGAGCGAGGCGTTGATGAACTCTGCACCTCTCGGCAGTTCAAAGCTTTCGACCTTGAAGATACCGGACTTTGTCTGTCCCTGCGCCTCAGAAGTCATGTTTTCAAAGTAAATCCTTCTGTGGCGGCGGCTGGAGATCAGGTTCTCGGAGTCGGTAGAGTACTTTATCTCGAGCTTGGAGCCGGGCTGGAACTCTGTAGGTTCCTCGGCACTTGCATCGCCTTTCACACGGATGTAAATCCTGTTCATGCCTTCACGCAGCTCCTCCGTAAAGTCCCAACGGGCGTATACTGTGTCGCCGTTATCCTGGAGTACGGTGTAATCGTTCTTCACCTGCTTTCCGTTGACGGTCAACTGTTCAAACTTCGTGTCGCCGTTGTATTCCTCGTTCAGGTAGAAGTAGGCATAGTGTTTCTCCGTGAAGTTCGGCATCCTGAACTTCTTCACAACCTCCAGTTTTCCGTTGGAGTTGGCGCTTCCCATCGCAGGTATCGACACCACTTTCGTCTCATTCTTCTCGATCGATGTCGCTCTCGCTCTCGCCCTGAATCCCTCGCTCGGACGGTCGATCCTGTAACCGGAGACCATGCGCGATATGCTTGAAACCGAGTCAGGAGACTTCAGCGGCGATGACGCGTATATGACCCGGGGACTGCCGCCCTCGTTCACCTGGATCCTGTACTCGTAGCCCTGGATCTTTGAACCGAAGTACTCTCTTGCGACCTCCCTGGCGTAACTAAAGTTTCTTGCCGCCCAGAGAAGTGCTATACCATCGATTATTGACCGGTCAAGATCTTTCTGCTCCATCACAGTCTTCTCCACAAGTTCCTGGCGCATCGACTCGTTTAAAACCCGGAAACTCTGGCGCGAGGCAAGCTTCATCGCATCTCTTCCAGTGGTGCTGGCCTGCTGGTACTCTATAGATGCGACCTCGAAACCGGTCGAGGCGATGTCTGTTGACTGCCCGACAACCGCGAGCGTCGCCGCCATTATGGTCAGGGCCAGGAATGCGTCAAAGGAAAAGTAGAAACCCTTGTTCAACGCCACGTTACCAGCCTCAGTTCAGCCGAGATCATGTCGCCTGACAGGTTTACAAGCACGCTTCTCTCTACAGGAACTATCACAGAAGCGTTTTCCGGGCTTCTTCCGAAGGAGGCCCGGACTCCCCTGAACGTCATCACTCCCGAACTGTTTGAAAGCGTCAGGTTGAAGTTCCCCGCCTGGAGAAGCTTCGACTTCTGGGAATAGTTGAGCGCGGCGAACTCTTCGATCTTCCGGGCGGAAACCACGTTATCCTCTGTCGCGAAACCCGGTATCTCTACGGTCTCATTCGTCCAGTTCTCAGGGTATCCCGGGGTCGAGGCCAGGAGAGACATCGTGTAACGGGCGTCCTCACGCATCAGTTTGAAGCTGGAGGCCCCAACCTGTTGCTGGGTTACGGCGTTCCAGGAGAACAGGAAAAGCGATATCACCACGGTGAACACCACTATGCTGCCCAGAAAATCGGGCATGAATGCTTGAGCCTTACTTCGGCACCGTGTAGATCCCTGACGCATTGTTCACGACCCGGAAAACATTGTTTTCATCCACATGGATTTTGATCCTCCTGCCGGTGTAACGCGTGGAACGCAGTGCACTGGCCTCTCCCCAGTCAACCTTCACACCATCCTCTTCAGCGATTACGGTATAGTTGCCGCCGCCTATGGACGGATATAGCGAGATAACTCTCGAATAGCCCTCTCCCTGCACCTGCGCCATCTCAAGGTTAAAGGCTATCTTGTCAGCTGTTGCCCTCGCGTCCTGCTCCACCCTCCGGTTGACCGTTGCCACCTGTCTCTCGGCTATGACCCCGTAAAGAACTGCGAGCATCAGCATCGAAAGCGAGATGAACGACATGAACTCCAGCGAACTCTGCGCCTTCACGAAACCACCTCTATATTGACCGAGCCATTGACCGCCTGCGCCTCCAGGACGTAGAGGCCTGGCTCGGAGGGGAGCTCGCCGGTGAGATTGAAGTTGAAGAAACGTCGGGAGGTCGAATAGCCCGAAGGCGTATCAAGGACTATCTCCACAGAGTTAGTATTGACCTCTGTGCTGTTGACAGTCCTTGGTATACTCACAGTGAAACGTGTCAGGGCCGGTTCGCCGGCAGCGCTGACTGTTCTGACGGCGGTCTCTATGTCGTTCAGAGAATCCTGGACGGCTATCTTGTTCGAGCCAGACTGAAGCTCCACTATTGACTGCTGAGCCTTTAAAACGAACGGTGCGGCCAGCAGAAGTGCGATGCCGAAAACAGTCATGTACTCTATAGCCGCCTGGCCCTTCCAGCTCTGGAGTTTCACAGCACACATTTCCCGGAAGACGTTAAAATCAGCTTGCCTACATTCATAGCCACTCATCAATCACAACGCTCTTTTTAAATGAGAGCGCAGGGAAGCTTTGTCTATGACAAACGTGCTCTGGTTCGAGGAAATCGATGCCGACGACACCTCTAACGTAGGCGGGAAAGGGGCAAACCTGGGAGAACTCAGCAACGAGGTGGAAGTGCCTGTACTGCCAGGATTCTCCACCACTTCTGATGCCTACGATAAGTTCATGCAGGAGACCGGCCTCAAGGACAAGATCAGGAACATCCTCGAAGGACTTGACACTGACGACGTTGAAAACATACAGAGACGTGGAAAACAGATAAGAGCGGAGATACAGGAGGCAGACATGCCTGAATCGCTGCGCGAAGACTTTATAGAAGCCTACGAAGAACTTGAAGACCGTATCGGCGTCGAAAACCCCGAAGTGGCTGTCAGAAGCTCTGCAACCGCTGAGGATCTGCCCGGGGCATCTTTCGCCGGCCAGCAGGATACTTTCCTCAATGTTTCAGGAAAGAAAGACCTGGTAAAGAGGATCAAGGACTGCTACGCCTCCCTCTTCACCAACCGCGCTATCAGCTACCGGGAGGACAAGGGCTTCTCACACTTCGATGTCAAGCTCTCCGCAGTGGTTCAAAAGATGGGCAGGAGCGACGAAGGCGCTGCAGGAGTAATGTTTACACTTGACCCTGACTCCGGTTTCGACGAGGTCATCACTATCAATTCAAGCTACGGATTGGGAGATCTTGTCGTGGCTGGAGAAGTCAATCCTGACGAGTTCAAGGTCTACAAACGCAACTTCGGCATAATAGAGAAGAAGCTCGGGGACAAGGAGGTCAAGCTTGTACAGAACGACGAACACGAGCAGGAGGACGGAAAGGAGAATGTCCATGAAAAAGTCCCGATGAGCGAGCGAGAGAAGTTCTCCATAAGTGACAACCAGGTAAAGGAACTGGCGAAGTACGGCATGAGGATCGAGGAACACTACGACCAGCCGATGGATATAGAATGGCTTTACGACGCACAGACCAAGCAGATGTACATCGTCCAGGCACGTCCAGAGACCGTCCACGCAGAAGAAGACGAGAACGTGATCGAGGAGTACAGCATGGAGGAAGAGTCAGAGGTACTGCTCGAAGGCCAGGCGATCGGCTCCAAGATAGGTAGCGGAGAGGTACACGTACTGGACTCCGCAAAGCAGATCGACAAGTTCGAGGAAGGCGAAGTACTGGTAACCGACATGACGGATCCTGACTGGGAGCCCATCATGAAGAAGGCGGGCGCCATAATAACAAACAAGGGAGGAAGAACCTCTCACGCAGCAATTGTATCACGGGAAATCGGAGTTCCCGCAATAATAGGAACTGAGAACGCTACCTCAAAGCTGAAGGACGGCCAGGACGTCACTGTCGACTGCTCCTCCTCAACAGGAAAGATCTGGGAGGGAGCACTCGAGTTCAATGTTGAAGAACACCACCTCGAATCCATACCGGAGACGGATACAGCGGTACAGGTCAACATAGGTGAGCCAAGCGAAGCCTTCCAGATCGCACAGCTACCGGTCGACGGAGTAGGGCTTGCGAGAGAAGAGTTCATAATCTCCAGCCACGTCGGCGTGCATCCATTGAAACTGATGGAAGAGGGCCGTGAAGACGAGTACGTTGAGGCCCTGAGAGAAGGACTGGGAAAAATCGCCGCGGCGTTCTATCCCGACCAGGTTGTAGTAAGGCTGAGCGATTTCAAATCGGACGAGTACGCCGAACTTGAAGGCGGTGAAGAGTACGAGCCAGACGAGGCCAACCCGATGCTCGGCTTCAGAGGCGCCTCGCGTTACTACGACGAACAGTTCTCACAGGCATTCGAGCTTGAATGCAAGGCGCTCAGGCGAACAATCGACGAGCTTGAGCTCGACAATATAACAATCATGGTTCCTTTCTGCCGCACGGTCGAAGAAGCAAACAATGTCCGCGCCAAGATGAAGGAGTACGGACTCGACCAGGGAGATGTCGAGGTCTACGTCATGGCAGAGATACCGGCCAACATAATACGAGCCGAAGAATTCGCGGACGTGTTCGACGGCTTCTCGATAGGAACGAACGACCTGACACAGCTGACGCTCGGAGTCGACAGGAACAGCGACAAGCTAAGCTCGCTGTTCGACGAGCGCGACCGCGCGGTCAAGGAATCGATAAGAACCCTGATCTCAAAGGCCCACCACAAGA
The DNA here is from genome assembly GCA_042217575.1 of Candidatus Nanohaloarchaea archaeon. Classification (GTDB taxonomy): domain Archaea; phylum Nanohalarchaeota; class Nanosalinia; order Nanosalinales; family Nanosalinaceae; genus JBDGSK01. The sequence goes on from JBDGSK010000031.1 coordinate 14,096, forward strand.
ACGCCCACGTCGGTATCTGCGGAGACGCACCGTCAACGCACGAAGGCTACGCAGAGTTCCTCGTTGAACAGGATATCGACGCAGTCTCTGTCTCCCCCGACGTTGCACTGGAGACAATTATGAAGGTTGCCGACGCGGAGGAGGAAGAAAACGGCAGCGAAGGCTACCAGTTCGATGTGGAATCGATGGTAGGAAACCCTGCCGGAGAAGTATACGATGCACTGAGCAGCCACGGCAGGGCGACAGCGGAACGACTCAAGAACCTCACATCGCAGAAAGTGGATGTCGAATCGCTGCACCAGTCGCTCGGATGGCTCGCAAAAGAGGGCAAGGTAGAGGTCAAGACGGAGGACGGAAAGGTCAAGTACGGCCTGAAGAACTGAGCCGCATCTTCCGGGGGATCCCTGAAAAGCCGGGATAACGTCACAGCTGTAACGGTTAAAAACCTCTGTCAGATGTATTTTCAGGCGTCTGAAACCCTCTAACCGCTCCCGGATGGCTCGGTGATTTTATTAACCGGTAAAATCCATTTTGAAGTGTAATGAGCGACGGCAGGATCATAGGACTCATATCAGGAAAGGGAGGAGTGGGGAAGACCAGTCTCTGCGTCAACCTTGGAGTCGCACTCCAGCAGACAGGAGCCGACGTCACCATAGTTGACACAGACTTCGCCGCCTCCAACCTCGGAGTCTACCTGGGACGGTACGATCACCCTGTCAAGATACAGCACGTCCTTCATGAAGAGGCAGAGCCTGAAACCGCAGTCTTCAGGCATCCTACCGGGATAAAAGCGATTGTGTCGTCAAACGAAATAGACTACACTGAACCCGATACTTCCAAGCTCCGCAACCTTCTTGAATACGCCGCTCAGGACTCGGACTATGTCCTTGTGGACTGCCCGCCAGGACTTGATTCAACCGTCGAGTCCATAATGGAAGCCTGCGACGAACTCCTTATAGTGACGATGCCGACCCAGACAGCCGGCCTGAACGCAGCCCAGATAATAGAGAAAGCCAAGGAGAGACGCCAGCCGATACTGGGAACGGTCATCAATAAGCTGGAGGATGACCCAGAGATGGAGCTTGTGGAGCGCGAAGTCGAGATGATGACCGAATCAGACACCATTGCCAAGATACCTTACGACCAGAAGATGAAGGAGAGTCTCTTCCAGAACACACCTCTTGTGCTCTACGAACCGCTTTCAGAGGCCTCACTTGAGATAAAACGCCTGGCCGCGAACCTTGAAGGAGTCCAGTTCGAGAAGCCAAAGTTCGCAGGGCTGAAGAGAAAGATCAACGAGTTCAAGGACGCTGTAAGCCGTTAAGCCTGGTCGTGGATTGCCTGTTCGTGCAACTTTCTCGCCGTTTCAGTGTCGAACTCCTCTCCGCAGACGCTGCACTCTGTTGAGGAGTTTTCTTCACCTTTTTCTCCAGAAGAGTCCGATCCATCCCCGGTTTCGCCTTCCCTGTCTTCTTCCTCGACTTCTTCCGACTCCTTCACAGATTCTGCCAGTTCATCGACCTGATCCTGCTTCATCCTGTCAGCCATCTCCTCTATCTTCGAGTCAACCTCGTCATCGTCGTCGCTTGAAAGCTCCGGTTTCTGAACTGAGGGCCGGGAACCATCACCCATGCGTCCAGATCTCATCCTGCGGTCAGAACCACCATCCCTATTCTTCTTGACCGCTCCCGCGAGAACCATCGTAAACAGCATTATAAGCGCGAGCGCGATGTTTACACTGCTCTGTGATGCAAGGAACTCTCCCGTGGCCTCGGCGAGATCAGGAGTATTGAACTTCATGCCGCCTCCACTCCTGTTTTCGCTCACACCGGATGTCGAACTCTGAGAACTGTTCCCTGTCGAAGCCGAGGCCGCGGACACCTGTGTCTGCACCTTCTCTGATGTTTTGAGGCTTTCGCCGTTTGACCTGGCATTTACAACGATCTCAAAGGAAGGCCAGTCACTACAGCTTCCACAGTAGCTCCTCGGCAGATCGATCGATACTGTCGCAGAGGACGACTCTCCCGGTTTAAGCGTTCCCATGCTCTCGCCTTTCAGCGTCAGGAAGTCCTCGTTCATGCCTTTCGCCTCAACACTGAGTATCTCTGCCTCTCGCTGCCCGGTGTTCTTCACCTTGAAGTCGAAGCTTCTCTTCTCACCCTCCGCGATCGCGAATCCTGTAGATGAGATCTCCGGTGGAAGCTGTATACTGACCGATTCTTTCACATAAGTCTCGAAACGATTGGCATAGTTGACGGAAAAGTCCTGGAATATCCTGTGCTCTGCCTCAACCGCTACAGTGAAGTTGCCCGGGTTCTCCGGAGCCTCGCCAGATATACTGAACTGGCCGCTGGCATCTGTAGTACCTGAAAAGGTCTCCACCACGCCCAGGCTGTCAAGGAACTTCACTGTCACATTCGCCGATTCTACAGGTTTGCCGTTCTCAGAGAGCAGTCTGCCCGACACCTTGATCTGCTTGCCGACAGGCGCGCGTCCGTTCTCCGGACCAGAGATCGCAATACCGTTTTCAAGTTTCATCGCCTGGTTCTTGCCGACAACATACGCGTTAAGCAGCAGATTCTTCGCCTCCCCGCCTGTCAGGTTCGCGGGAACGTGATGCAGCTCAAGGTTCCTCACCTGGACCGTGTCCTGCCTGTAATTAATCGAGACCCTGTTCGGATTCACCTTTGACCAGTCGGCCCTGCAGAAACCTGAGTCAAAGTTCCAGTTAGTGCATTCATATACTTTGAGCTTGCTCGGATTCAGCTCCCCTGTGTCAAACTTCATCCTGGCCTTGGCGCCGCCCTTTATGTGATAGGCAAACTTCACAGCCATCATATTCGCCGGCTTGACCCCTCTGATGTTCACGTTCGGACTGCCCCAGTACTGGAACCTGACAGCTTCCCCGCCCGTCGACTCCCCGGTAAAGTCAGGATTGCCGACTTTGACACGGGCGTCCCTGCCCGGACGGTTGTAGAAGAAATCCATCACCGCGCTCGAGATATCAAAGCTGGCCTGGTGCCGCTCCTGTGAGTAAAAACCGGAGTTATCGGTCCTGAAAGATATCTGGCCGCCGTCACTCTGCCTCAGCGTGAACTCGGTGAGAACCCCGCTTTTCTGGCCGTCCGTGACCCTCCCGGAAAGTTCAAGCGCGCGATCAACCTTTATCTGGTCGACGAGAAAGCTGCCGCCGTCATACTTCACGCCAAGCTTGAACCTGTACTTGCCGAGCGGTAGATCCGGGGTCTTGCTCAAACTTATCCTGTAGTTCGCAGCCCCTTTCGGAACCGAGACATCGAACCAGTCGCCTCCATCCAGCTTCGAGTAAGTCTTGCCGTTGCTGTGGAAAGGCTCGTAGACTCCGTCCTCATTCTTCTTCTCTATAGTCAAATAGAAGTTGTCGGCCCCGAGAGAGTTGCCGGTCTTCGACGAATCAGTTCCGTCATACTCTACATCCAACTCGTAAACGTACCTCTCCTGCAGGTTCTTGTACTCCAGCTTGGAAGAAGGCCCTTCAAGTATATCCGCCCTCCACGGATGTATGTTCATTGAGAAAGGTATCTTGAACCATTGGCCGCGATGCTCGAACCTGAATACTGAACGATCGCGCTGCACAGGGTATCCTTCTTCAACCCTCGTGAAGATACGCACAACCGTCTGCGAGTTCTCATTCTTCCATGACTGGACTCCCTCCGTCACTATCTCCAGGTCGGAACCGGGTTCAAACCGGGTATTCGACTGAACCCTGTCCACGCCATCGCTGCTATCGTTGAAAGTAACCGTTGGCGCCGAAGTAAACCTGCGCTTGCCGAGAACCGTGCCGACGAATCCCTCGCCGCCACTAGTACTGACATCAAGATACCGGAGGTCGAGTTCTGCAGTCCTGTTAAAAACTGAACCGCTACCTTGGCACCTGAGCACCAGCTGTTTCCCTGAAGACTCTTTGAGACCGGAGGGTATCTCGGCGGTCGTAACGCTGCCGTTGTCGCCGGAAACGCCTATTTCTGTGCCGGCCAGAGTAAGATTTACTATAGATGCGTTTGCTCCGCAGTCGTAGGTCAGCTCCACCTTTTGCTGGTCGACCTGGTTGAGCCAGACTTCGCCGTCTCTTACATCTAGGGAGGCCGCCGCAGCTGTAGATACTGTGAGCGCGAGAAGCAGCAGTCCGATCCCAGATTTTTTGGCGGCGGGCAACATCTACAGATTGTTTGTGTCTTAACTGGTTTAAAACTTTATTTTTCCCGTTCTGAGAGCTTGACCGCTGAAAGCATGTTGAATAGAAGTGAGACTGCGAGAAGTATCGCGATGTCGTCTCTTCCTATCCGTTCAAGCAGCGTCTTCTGCTCGTGAAGCCCGATCTGCGTGCTTCCGACCACCTGGCCGCCGGAAACGACGGCATATGTCATCTTTTCATCTCTGGCGAAGAGAGGTGGGCTGTATTCGATGACTGCTTTGCTCTGGTTCAGGGTGGCGGAGGAGGGCTTCCACTTCGGTGGAGCCTCGACGGGCACCAGCACGGCTTCCTTGAATGATTCCAGCTTTATCTTCGCGGCCGAACGGTTGGCCTCCACGGTTACGGAGTCATACCTGGCCGCAGGCGATACCTTCTCAGTATAGTTGAAGCTAAACTCTTTGAGCTGATCCTCTCTCCCACAGTAACTGAGATTGATCGAGGCAGTGATTTCCCCAGTGTAGTTGACCGCCACGAACTTCAGAACCGCTTTTCCTGTCTCGCCGGGCCACAGTCTCAGAGGCGGTGAGTAACGTTCCACGGAAGAATTGCCGTAGCGGTAAGTGCCTTCCAGCCGGTAGAGACACCCGACCGAGCCATCGTTCTCGACCACCAGCTCTGTCCTGTGGATCGAAGAGGTATTATTTTCGTAGCTGAGAGCGTACTCGTTTCCCGAAATCCTCGGGGGAACACCTACCTCAAAGGTAAGGGCTGCAGCAGTCGACGCAACCGCTATCAAGCTCAGCACTGCCAGGATCTTTTTCATCTCAACCGCCTGTAAAGCATTGCGACAGCTCCCAATAAAAAGGTAGCCAGGCCGGCGTAGATCGTGAAACCGGTCGCATAGGCCAGTGCAGAGACGCCTGCAGAAACCACCAGCAGCGCAGCCCAGGACGGGTCTATGTCAAACGAGTAGAACGTGACAGCAAGCACGGTGACAGCGATCACAGCTATCCAGACCTCATACCTTTCTGACACGCCGTACGACCGCACTGTCACGTACTGCGGAAGATTCAGGATTGTCTCCGCCATGCCCATGCCTATCATTCTCCCCTCGGTCAGATAAGGGATTTCATCCTGAGCCACAGTTCACCGGCACGGTTCTCGGCCGTGTACATGTCCATAACTACCTGGCCCCGGTAGTATCCAGGGGAACCGCTTTCGACCTCCAGGCTGATCTTCTTCTCTCCGCTGAAGTAGTGATTCCTGTCAAAAACCATGTGCTTTGAAATGTTGCCGTTCGCCGAGACCTCTACCAGAACCGGTTCGGCCGCACTTATCCGTATAAACTTGGTTATCTCCGTTCCCTGTGCGATCTTGCCGAACTCTAGAGTCTTGTCGGCGTTGAGTCCCAGCGTCTTGTTCGGGCCGCCGGGAGGAAGCACCGTTGCAGAAGCATTGAAAGTCTTCTGCGAGTGTTCGACCGAGGTTGCCTGTACAGCGTGAGGCATAAGGCCTACAGCAAAGCTGAGAGTTACGACTGATAACGCCAGGAGATTGTTTCTCTTGATGGTTAAAGACCTCCGTAGTATATTATCCCCACAAAACTTGTTAAAAGTACCAGCAACAGGAAGTTCGAGGCCGAGGTTGTCAGGATGAAGAAAGCGATCGATACTCCTCCGATTATGAGCATCATCCAGAAGAGCGAAACCTCGAAGGTGTACAGAACCGCTGCAAGCGCCACCACAAACAGGGCGAAAAGCCAGAGCGGCACAGAACCTTTTTCTCCTTCACCGTCTCCTGAAGGCTGTTCCACCTGCCTGACCGGTTGAGGCGTGTCAGTAAATGCTATAGTCCCGTCGATGAGGAACTGGCCTGAAGTGTAGTCAACAGTGCCTTCCAGCCTGTATGTTCCGCCTTCGAGGTCTGAGGGCGTCCAGAAAAGGCTCATCTCCTGTGTTTCTCCCGGGGCCAGCTTCATATTGTCGACATTCAACTGGCCTACCCTTCGACCATCCTGGTAAATAGGCAGGTTCGTGTTCTCGAAGGATGTAGTCACCGTTCCAGTGTTCTGGAACTGGAGGATGACCTGTACCCTGTCAGGGCCGACCCTTAGAGCCTCTGCATTGTTGAGCTGTATCTCGCGCCTTGCATTCCCGGGAACTGTAAACATGACGCGGGGAACCGACAGCCCGATAGCCGCGGCACCGAATCCTCCGCCTTCCCCGACTCCGAAGTCCGGGTTCAATCTTATCTGGGCCATGTGGAAACCCGGTTCAGCCTGTCCAGGTAGGAAAGGTACATTAACGGTCACGTTGATCGTTCCCTGGGCCTCAACCTTGGCCCCGCCCGGCAGGGTATATGTCTCTGTAGTGTCGGGATTGATCGTGTAGGTGTCCTTCGAGAACTTTATCCAGTCGCTTACATCCTGTTCAGACACCATGTCCTTGTCAGGCGCGTTGTTCATCAGCGTTGACTGCCCGACCGGCTGCGCGATAGGGTTCAGCGTAAAGGTGTTCTGAGCATCGCTGGTGATGTAGAAAGTGACCTCTTTCGAGCCACCCCGATTTATGCTGCCGAAGTCTCTCAGCGAGGGCGTAGCACCTATAGAAGGCGCCGCAGCAGTTCCGACGAAAGCCGCAAGAAGCAGGGCCATGACTACGAATTTATTCATCTAACGAAAGTTTGTAAGAAGGCTTCTTTATAGGTTTGTCCCAGGTCTCAGGGATCGAACCATGCCGCAGACCGGTTAAGCTTTTTATACCGGCTCCGTAAAAACGGTAGTAGGGGAGTTCAAGGGGAGGAGACACTGAAGTGGTATCATAATGGATAAAACAGCCCGTCCAGAAGACAGGTCTCTCTCCCAAAGGCAGCTATATTCTTTTTCTGTTCTGATAGAGGAACTTCCATTAAGTTACCTCGCAGAACCCAGAAACCCTATAGGGCTGGGACATCCAGTTTCGAGTTCAAAATCTTCTATCACTGACACGGAGGTGAAAATCTAAACATGAGAAAAGAGCTTCTTACAGCCTTTCTCGTCGCAGTAGCGCTTGGAATGGTCGCATCTGGCTCGGCAGCAACTGAAAGTTCAGACGTAAACGCCACAGTAACCAGTACAGTTGCCATCGACGTCAAGCCGACCAACTTCACATTCCCAAGCGCAAGCGTTGGTTCGCAGGTAACCACATCTGACAAGGGTTACACAGCAATCGACATTGAGAACACGGGTTCGGAGTACATTGCACAGCTTTACGCAAACTCCACAATCCACACTTCCGACCCGTTCGGAACAGGACAGGAATCCAACTACAACGCTGGTAACTTCTTCCAGATCCGACCTACGAACCAATCAGGAATCCTGAACGGCGACACCGACGACTTCCACTACGTTAACAGAGTTGAGTTCCTAGAATCAACGAACAACGGAGACGTACCGTCCTACATTGACGTCAGCGGACAGTTCGACGGTGCAAACGCCAACAACGTCTTCGTAGGACGCTTCCGCATGGGAGACGAAGAAAGATTCTTCGCAATCCCGACAGGTTCAGGAGACGTCTGCGACGGCACAGGTACTTTCGGCCTTATGAGAGTAGCTAACACGTCGAAGACAGACACGCAGAGAGGAACAATCGACTTCACAGACTCCGGCACTGACTGGACACAGTACAACATCACAACAACCAGCAACGGACCTTACGGAGTCACAGAAGCCGGTCCTACAACTCCAAACGGAGTCAACCTCTACAAGAACAGAGGAACAGCAAGCGAAGTCAACAGGACCTACGACGTGCTTACCCACTGTAGTGGTAGCAACCCGAGAGTCATCAGGACTCGCTACAACACGCAGGCAGGTGGAAACCCCAACCTTGTCAGCGACGGTACCGCTGTCGAACGGCTTATCTACGCCAACGGTAACAGCGACCTCGCTCTCGCACCTGGTTCATCTGTAACAGTCCAGACGGCAATTGAAGTGCCGCAGGGAGTCGCACAGGGCCAGGTCGGAGACGGCAAGGTCAGGTTCATCGCGACGGCTGACACAAGCCTGACATGATGAACTGACTAACTGAGGACTAACGTCCTCACTCCTCTTCTTTTCTTTTTCTTCTCTACCGCGCTACGACTTTTTTATTCAAGTACAGCCAATCCCTCGTTGTAATGACGAACAAGTACGCCGACCTGTCAGAGGAAGAGATGGACGCGAAGGCTGAGGAACTCTCCAACCAGATTCACACGATGGAGAAGGAAATCCAGAAAGGCTTCATCGGTCAGGAAGATGTCATACACAAGGTTCTGCTCTCGATTGTCGCCGGCGGAAACATTTTACTTGAAGGCGTGCCTGGCCTCGGAAAGTCGTTCCTCGTAGAAACACTGTCGAGAACCGTGGAAAACACGGAGATGCACCGCATACAGTTCACTCCCGACCTGCTCCCAAGCGACATCGTGGGTACAGAGGCGTACAACGAGGACAGGGGCTTCTACGTTGAGAAAGGCCCTATTTTCGCAAACTTCATCCTTGCCGACGAGATCAACCGTGCGCCACCGAAGGTTCAATCCGCTATGCTTGAGGCGATGCAAGAGCACAAGGTCTCGATCGGCGACGACACATTCGATCTTCCCGAGCCGTTCTTCACCATGGCAACGCAGAACCCTGTCGAGCAGGGCGGAACCTATCCTCTGCCTGAAGCGCAGATCGACAGGTTTATCTTCAAGGTCTACCTTGACTACCCGGAGAAGCACAACGAGCAGAAGATTATCGACATGAACGCGAACATCATGGACGAGGAAGACTTCGATGTCCAGCCAGTCCTGAAGAAGCAGGATATACTGAACATACAGGAGTTCTCCAAGATGGTGAAGGTCAGCGACGAGATCAAGGCATATATCGTTGACCTTGTTGATGCCTCGAGGAATCCTGAGGACTACGGCCTCGAGTACTCGGACTACATCGAATGGGGTTGTACGCCGAGAGCATCGATTAACCTTGCGCTCGCGGGTAGAGCGAACGCGCTCTACAACGGGAGGCACTACGTCACTCCCGAGGACATCCGTTCGGTCATCAAGGACGTGTTCATCCACAGGATAATACTGAACTACGAGGGCGAGGCCCAGGGACTCGAAGTAGAGGACGCGATACAGAACATTGTTGACAGGGTACCGGTGAGGTGAAAACTTGCAGCGTGAAGATCTCATCGACCAGGAAGAACTCCGACAGAGCCTAGATGCAGAGGTCAAGCGAGTCTCCGACCTTTTCCGGTTTGTACTGAAGTACAAGCGGCAGTTCCAGCCCTCCGGCGTCGAGTTCTCCGGGCTTCGACAGTACCTTCCCAGCGACGATGCATCCCGGATCGACTGGAAGATCTCGGCAGGAAAACCGGATCTTTACGTCAAGCAGTACGACGAAGAGATCGACATGGACGTATTCATAGTGCTTGACGTCTCCGACACCATGATGTTCGGGACTGCCGACAAACTGAAGTCAGAATACGCTGCCACCGTAGCCTCCGCACTGGCCTACGCATCGATAGACGCAGGTATAAACGCAGGTATCGGCATGTTCGGCGAGGAAGGCATGGTGCTTACACCTAAAGGAGGAGACGACCAGTACCAGCGCGTACTGCATGAGACCACGAAGTACGAAAACTACGGTGGAACCTTTGACCTTGAAGACGCCCTGAACGATACTATAGGACAGATAAAGGATAACACCGCGATATTCATCGTATCTGACTTTCTCGAGGTTGAGGGAGAGTGGAAGGCCAAGATGCAGCTTGCATCGGAGAAGTTCAGGCACGTGATGGCGGTCATGGTAAGAGATCTTAGAGACTACAAACTCCCGGAAGCAGGAAATTTCCGGTTCGAACGGGGTGGCGAACAGATGGTGGTGAACACGAACAGGGTAAAAGAAGAGTTCGACCGGGAGGCCGCGAAGCAGGAGGAACAGATCAAAAACAAGCTGGAGGAAGGTGGCGCATCCTTCCTTAAAATCGATACCCGGGACAAGTTCTCCGCAGAGTTCGCGGAGTTCTTCGACCAGAGCGAGGGAGGCTGGTGATGGAGCTCGTATTCGCTTCAGAGTATGCCGAGTTTCTTTTCCTTGCGAACGGCATAGCGCTGCTGTTCTACATAGGAGCCAAGAAAAGGAAGAAGGAGCGGGCGATGAAGTTCGGCAACTACGAGACCCTGCAGAAAGTCGCCGGCAAAAACTTCCTGAAATCAAGCAACATCGTGCTCCTGACCCGGATGCTCGCACTCACCGCGCTGATAATCGGTATATCTCATCCGGTACTTGTCAGCGAACAGCCTTCAACACAGTCAGACTACGTGCTCGCGATAGACACATCCTCCTCCATGCTTGCCGGCGACATCGAACCGACAAGGCTCAGGGCAGCCAAGTCTGTCTCCAGCAAGTTCATATCGCAGACCTCGAACAATACCCGCATAGGTATAGTTGCGTTCTCCGGCGCGGTCGACAGTACTCTCGCGACCACCGGGAACAGGAAGATCGTTAAAGCCCGGATCGAAAACCTGTCCGTCGGCGAGACCGCAGGTACAGCGATCGGAAGCGCACTTTACACATCAGCCACGCTCTTCAAGCCGACCAACAGGTCAAAGACCACCATCCTGATAACAGACGGCCGGAGCAACAGAGGTATACCGCTCAACAGATCCATCAAGCGGCTCAAGAGGACAAACGTTACCGTCCATGCGATCGGCATAGGAGAGACTAACCGGACAAATAGGGAGTACGGCATGATCAACGGATTCAACGCCTCCCGCGCGGACTATCCCAACCTTGACACAGAAGCACTCTTCCGCCTGACCAACAGAACCGGCGGAAACCTTACCACCGTCTCCGACAGGAAGAGCCTCCGGAAAGCCTTCCTCAACATACAGGATCGGAAGGTCAGGACTGACATCTCGATCTACTTCATAGCCGGTGCACTGGTACTTATGCTCCTGGAGTGGATACTGGGAACCACGAGATACAGCATCCTACCCTAAACCCTTAACTGAGAGTCAACAAAACCCAGTCATGGCAGACGAAAAACTCGGGACAGTGGAGACGGTAAAAGCCGTCAGCGGAACAGTAACCGACCTCAAAGACTTTATTGAACAGAAAGAGCTCTCATACGAGGATCTCCACAAACTACTGGAAGCCGAGAAGAAAGGAAAGAACAGGAAGACTGCCAGGAAGCTGCTGGAACGTGAGATAGAGAAGAGGGATATAGGAGAGAAACTGGAGACAGCGGAAAAAGACATAGAAGAGATAGAACAGATACTCGACGAACTTGACGACATCGAAAGCCTCAGAGACCTCGGAGAGCCAGAACACCTGGAAGCAGAAGAAGTGATGTCTGCGGTCAACGGAACAGTCAAGCAGCTTAAAGAGTACGTAAACAGCCACCGGCTCGGAGAAGAACAGCTCGAAGCACTGGAAAAAGCTGAAAAAGCCTACAAGAACCGGAAAACCGCCGTAGATTTTCTTGAAGACCAGATCCACCATCTGAAAATCGGCGAAGAAGTCTCCAGGGCAGAAGAGGATGCCAAAGAACTCGAGAAAGACCTGGAAAAACTTGAAGAAGCGGATTCCGCAGCAGAGGCTATAGAAAAAGAACAGAACGCAGAGGACGCTGAAAGCGAGGAGAGCGATGAAAAAGAGGTGGAAGAGGCAGATGAGGGAGAAAGCGGCGCAGAAGAGGAAGGTGGGGGAGAGAGCGGTGATGAGAAGAATGAGGAAGATGAAGATAGAGAGGATGAGGATAGCGAAGAAGATGACGCAGAGGCTGAAAAGACCGAGCGAGAAGAGCTGATCGAGGAACTTGACCTTGAGATGAGCGATGAGGAACTTGAAGAGGTTGAGACACAGCAGCTCAGACAGATCAGGGATGAACGCGATCGACGTCAGAGACTTCTCCAGGAGCTTTCAGATCAGTTCGACCCGGAGGAACTGGAGAATACCTCGACATCCGACATGGAGAAACTCGCGAGCGAGATGGAGGAAGACGATGAGGAAGAGAAAAGCGACGAGGAGATAAAAAAGGAGGCCAGGGAAGATCTTGAGATGCTGAAAGGTGCAGTAAAGTCGGACGAGGAAGAGGAGGAAGATGATTCAGGCACGTTCGATGAGATCCGGCAGGTGAAAGAAGCAATGTCAGACATCCTTGACCGGGGAGGCGATGAGGAAGCGCAAGAGAATGTCTTCGAGGAATCAGAGGTTGTCGAAAAACTTGAGGAGTACAGGGATCTTGACTCACAGGAAGCAGCCATCAAGACCGCCCACATAATGAAGGCTTACCTCGAGTACAGCCAGAACATTGACAGAGAACTTACCTACGGAGAGCTTGCGGATGAACTTGAGGGTGATGAAGACTACATGCAGACCCTGAAGGACTTCTTCTCAACAATGAACAAGGATCAGTACACCGGCAAAATCCAGCACGGAGACGATATGGACGAGATCATAGAGGCTGCCCAAGAAGCAGTTAAAAGCTGATGTATCCCAGGAAACATTTCACAGATCTCGAGAAGTCGTCACGGAAGGAGAAAAGTTTTCACCTGGCCCTGATGACGTCAGCCTTTCTTTTATCGCTCTTCGTGATAGGTCCTTTGATACACGAGGCCACGCACGCCGCTGTTTTACTCTGGGAGAACTGCCGGTTCACAGCAGATCTCGGATGGAACATGGCAGGTTTCAGGGCCAATATCAAGCCTCTCTGTAGCATCGGGGGCCGCTCTCTCGCCTTCTTCTACCTGTCCGGATACACCGCTACTGTTTTGGCAGGGGCAGCGCTGGAGTTCTCCGCCACGAACATCGAGGAGTACCGGAAAACTGTTCTTTCCGCGGCGCTCGGGTTGCTGCTATCGGTCGCTGTCAGCGCAGGCTGGCGCGGCGATATCGCAAACGCTCTCGAAGTGATGGGCTACGGAAGCCGACTGGTTCCTGTGCTTGTAGTCGGCATACTGGTCACGCTGTACTTCGGGCTTGAATCGCTGGAACTGCTGCTATCAGAATGGCAGGAATGAAAGCTGCACGATGCCGTAGTAGTTGACCACCATGTAAAGCAGTATCAGCGTTTCACCGACCAGCAGCATGATGAACGGCACCTGGACGAATATCATGTCAAGCTGGTACCTCTTTCTCAGTAGCGCGTACGCTACAAGCACAGCGGTCCAGGCTATCGCTATGAATGGTACGCGTTGTTCCGGCGGGATCAATCCCCCCGCCGCAGGTATGACATCAAAGTTTATACTGGAAAACGCGTACGCCCCCTCCTCAGTGGAAACGATCAGTGTCGCGTTACAGGAACCGGTGGAGCCGGCTGCTGAAAAGTTGATCGAAAGAGAATCAGTCGCGTTGACAGGTATCGTCTTGGCCGGAGCGATCTCGGCCGAACCGCAGTCCTCAACATTCTGCAGCTCCGCGCGAACACCTGTAAGCTTGCGTCGGCCGGTGTTCTCCAGCAGCACAGGTATTTCCTGAGTGGAGTTCGCCTCAATAGTGACAGCTCTCGGCGACTCCAGTATCTGCAGGCGGGGCGTAAAGTTCGCCTTACGCACCTCCAGCGTGAAGAAGTCCAGGTCAACCCTTCCCTCAGCATCCCTTGCCTCCACCGGAACAACGTACATACCCGGAGTAGTGTTACCTGGCGGTCTGACGAATACTTCCCTGCTGACCGTCTCATTCACGGACAGATTCGCCACCTCGGCAGCCCGGAAATCCCAACCAGGGCGTATCCCTTCAAGCGCTGGCGTGATCCTCAGATCGTTTACAGGGATATTTCCGATATTCCTTATCCTTAGCCTGGCCGGAGCGTACATGCCTCTCGTCGCAGGATACGTGCGGTTCACCGGCTCCACATCAACCACGACCACAGGTTCTGGTTCCGGCTCCGGCTCTGGTTCAGGCTGCGGCGTCACGCCCGGAGCATCATTATTACCAGCCAGCGGCTGGTTGGTCTCCTCTCCCGGCCGTGTAACGTTCTGTGGCAGAGTATCGTTGATGCTCTGGTTGCCTGTAGTATTGATATCCTCAGGGAACGTCTGGTTCGTCGTCTTGTTACCTGTAGTGTTCACTCCCCCGCCTTCACCATACGCTTCGACAATCCTGAAGTTGTTGTGGACAACTATACTGAAGTTCTCGAAATCTCTTGTCTCGTTGTTGGCCTTGGAAAGATCGCAGGAAGTACTGACGTTCATGTGTGCCGCATAGTGCCCGATCTCATAAGTGGCGTTGAACTGCGTCTGGTACGTGAAGCTGTCCTCGTCGATCATCTGCGTTGAAAGATTGTCGTCGACCGGCAGGTTCGTGACGTTAGACCCGTTGTAGTACTCTACTACCGGCCCCAGCCCATCAGCGCCGGGGTCATAGGTTTCGTTCTGTTTCGTGACGTTCAGGTACTCTACAGTCACATTCGAGGGAAAATTGCCTGTGTTCTCAATGTCTGAGTTGAAGTAGCCTGTGGAGTTCTTCGAGATTATGCCGTCTCCGGGAGGTGAGAACGTTAAAACTGATGTTGAACACGAATAGTCGACGCTTACGGCGACGTTTGTATCTTCGTCGGTCGCGATCACCGGTTGAAGAAGCAAGAACGCTGCCAGGGTTGCGGCCGCGATCTGTGGAATCTGCATCAGATCATCCTCCAGATGTAGAGCGCAGAGAGAGCGGTGCCCGCGATAAGAAGGTAGCTCAAGGCATTCAGGCCTCCACCGTCCCTCGGGTGACGGCTGCGGCGTGTTTCCCGGGCCGCGTCTTCCACGGTTTTTGGCTGCTGTACATCTGTAACGTTTTTCTCCTGGCTGGTGTTAAACTCTTGCTCCTCTCTCCAGAACCTGTTACGGGTTTCTTCACCTCCTATCTCGGGTAAAGGCTCTGTCACATCGGCGGTCAGAGTGTATTCCCGGCTCTGTAAAACCCTTGAGAAGAGAAGTCCTCCCGTTCCGGAGGCAGCAGTGGTAACGGTCAGGGGTATCCTGAAACTGTTCGAGACCCTTTTCTCATCTGCCCGGAAAACTATGTCGACTTTCTTCACAGGATAGTACTTTCCACTGAGAGCATACCATCCGGCGCCCGAGGGAGTCAGACTTCCGTTCGCGGCCGGAACACTGACACTGGCAGGAAGTTGGACAGAGTAGTTACCGGTCTCCTCGGCGGCGAGAGTTACCTCGACCGGTTCGTCCCCTGTATTGATCAGTCCGAGAGTGTACACGGCTTCCAGTCCCTGAGTCTTCTTCGAGGAGTCATAGACAAAGCTTCCCAGGGCTGAACTGGCCAGCGGCGACATCACGAGCAGCGCCGCCAGTATCATGGTTATTTTTCTCACTCTTTCACCCCGTGCTGTTAGCCTTGAAGAACAGCGTTCCAGTGTAGCTTGCCTGGGCTATCCCTGTCGGCACGTCAAGCCAGTAGAACGTGCTCAGAATCGTTCCGGGCTGTACATTGCTCTTTGCGAGCTGGTAGCTGTCCGAGAGTTTGTGTGCTGCCGAGATGTCTTTCTGGAAGGCGTAGGACATGTTAGACGGCGGTATGGTATAACTGTTGGATGCGTTGTCGAGGCCTGTGAAACGTATCCAGAGCCTATCTATAGTGCTGCTCTGCTCGTTTACTGTGATGTTGTAACCTGCATCGTTCCTCCTGGCGGAGACGTTCCTGTCGCCGGGTGATACCGGCCCGAAGTCAACCACATTGAAGTCCAGGTCGAAGACTATCGGAGTGTTTATCTGAACCCGGGTGTCTGACGTGTCGTTCGATTCCACTTCACTGTAACTGGAGGAAGCGTTCACGTCCAGCAAATGGTAGGACTCTACGTCCCCCGTCGCGTTTACAGTCCAGGAAAGATTGCAGCTGCCAGTGCCGAGGTCGCAGCTTTTCACTCTCTGGTCTTCAACACTGAAAGGCGTGCCTGAGCTGCCCGGTATCAGGGTGTCCGCGGATGAAGACTCGTTGTAGCGAGGCGTCGCCCTGATCGTGCCGCACTCTCCGTTTACACACCCTGCGGAGGCGTTGATGAAGAACGTCTGGTTCTGTGTAAGTATAGTTCCCTCGGGAGGCGCAGTAAAGTTCAGATCCAGGAAGCCAAGCTTGTTCAGGTCGAGGCGGTGATAGTCCCTGGAACCGGCGTTTTCCGAGGTGTCGTTGACCTTGAACTTCTGCCGGAACTGCTGGGAGGTATTAGTCTGTATTCGAACCACGTAGCTTGCAGTCATGGTGGAACCGCTGGCCAGGCTTCCTCCTTTAGAAGTGTTCCATGAAACCCTGCCGCTGCTGAAATTTCCGCCGCTATACGTCGAGGAGATCCGGTACCATACCTGGGTGACATTCCAGGTCGAGTTCAGGCCCTCATGGAAAAGCGTGTCCGAGGCGTTTATGTTCCAGGCCTGATCCCCGTCATTCCTGATGGCGAAGCTGAACCGGTACTCCGACTCCGAAGACTGGTTGATTCTGGAAGGTCGTGTTCAGCCCGGAGGCTATCAGCGTGCCGCCCGTGCGTTGCTCAGTCTCTGAAAGACCTGTAACGTTGTAGATTTCGATGTCGACCAGATTTGGCAGCGGTTCGTTGGTACCGGTGCCGAAGGTAGACTTGGCGGCTGTACTGCTCAACGAGACCAGTAAAACAGCTGCGAGCATCCCTGAAGTGAAAGCTTTACTTCGCACAGGCCTGTATAGTTTTAGGCTGTCTCAGACTTAATAACCTACGGTCAGGAGTAGATGACCGCCACACCGGCAACTGCGCCCAGTATGCCGATCAGGGAATACCACTGGTAGGTCTTCTTCCTCTGTTCGAGCACCTGCTCTGCCTCTTCTGTGGAATTGATGGCCGAACCCACGTTTTCCATGGCAGAGACGGCCTGCTGGAACTGCTGCCCTGAGTTATAGCCGCCTATGCTCTTGACAGCCTTCAGGCTCTGCTGGAAGCTGTCGCTCTCAAGGATGGCCTCTGCACGTGAAAGCTGGCTGTTCGCGTCCGCAACCTCTGCCCTCGCCTCTTCAAGCGCAGTGTATGAATGGATCGATACCAGGAGAAGCGTCACCGAGACCAGTATCATCATCTTGCCGAACTCCTGCCTGTCCACTGCAAGCGAGCCCTGCAGGTCTTTCAGCTTCTCCAGTTCCATGTTGAATCCTTCCTTTTCATGGTTTAAATCGTGTGCGCTACGGTACTGTTTAAAAGAATCCAGTTCCACGGTTTCTGCATGGGCGTAGAAGTATGGATGGTCTTCGAAGCCGTCGGACCTGAAAAGGAGGGAGTAGAGAACTCTCTGGATGAACACGTCGAAACATTGAGGAACGAGGAAAAAGGCGTGGAAGTGCTCGAGATCGAGAGAGATGAAGCAACGGAGATGGAAAACCCTCACCCCGGACTGGAGAAAGGTTATTCTCAGGTGGTCGAGGCAGAACTGGAGATGGAAGACTTCCAGAAAGCAGTTGAAGCGGTTATCAACTACGGCCCTACCTACGTACAGTTCCAGGGGCCTGACAACTACAGTATGAACCTTGCAGAGTCGCAGAACGTGCTTCAGAGCGTTGCGAACACCATGCACCAGTACGCCCAGATGGGAACTGGAGGAGTCCTTATAGGACGCAGCGCCAAGGAAAACGACTCATAAGCTATTTATTGTTAAAAACCGCAGGGTTCGGCATGAGAAAGCTTCTGCCGGCTGTACTTCTGGTAATGGCTGCTTCCACTGCGGCCGGCACTTCTATAGGGGTGGAAAACGTAACTGTCGACCTGCGGGATTCATCCGTGCATGTACAGATGCATGTAGAGGAACTTACATCTTCAAGCTTCAGCTATATCACGACCTACCAGGTAAGCGATGTAGAGGGCTGGATAGCAGGAAAAAGAACCGGATGCGAGGTTCAGGATCTACAGCTGGGATCGGAGATCACATGCGACACACAGCAGAAGAGCAATTTCTCCGTTGAACTGCAGTTCGAGAGCAGCGGCCTTGTGACCGAGAGAACCGGCTTTTCGACCTTCAGTTACCGGCACTCAGTGTTTCGACCCACGGACCGCTTCAACCTCAAGGTTATACTGCCCGCAGGCAAGGGCATACTGCGGCCCGGCAACACAACTACCTCGGTCGTCGTCCCTGGAGAGTACTCGACCGGGACGGTCGGAGGCAGAAACATCTACGTAAAATGGAGTTTAAAGCCACAGCTGGGAGAAATGCTCAGTTTCCAGGCAAGTTATGAGACCCTTTCACGGAGCAAAGGTTACCGGGGAATAATTGCGGGCGCGGTCGGCGCCGCGATACTGCTGATCCTGGGCTACCTCGGCTGGATACGCTACACGCGTCAGCCACTCGAATCGGTCTACGGCGAAGTCGACGAAGATGAAAAAGCCGTGCTTGAACTTTTGAAGGATAACGACAGCCAGATGCTGCAGAAGGATATAGTCAAGCAGTCGGATTACTCGAAGGCCAAGATTTCAGGGCTGGTCAAGGGCCTGGTCGAGAAAGGAGTCCTGGAGAAGGAGAAAGAAGGTAGAAGCAACAGGTTAAAGGTCGCGAAGAAGTACCAGGGCTGAGTCAGCCTGCCACAGTTATAGGAAATATCTTTATCCTGCCGTGCTGTACGCCCCTGCAGACGCATTTCAGCTGAGAGTTCTCTTCCACCTTACTGGACAGGTTAACCTTGATGACGCCCGGCGGGTAACAGGAGATAGTCCCCGTGAAGTTTCGGCTCTGCTGCACCTGTTCCTCGATCTTCTTGCACTTCTCCCCGGAAGGCGCCGTGACATAAGCTGTAGCAACCCCGATTATGAATGCGGCCAGCACCACTGACAGGAACAGTCTCCGATTCATCGGGACCCGGTAGAGTTGAGAGTCGAGTTCCTGCTCCTGAACAGGTTTTTCAGTCTTTCCTCAAGTCTCTTCCTGGAGGTGTATCCCTCGAACTTCTCTCCCTCCATCACTATAGTAGGGAACCTCTGGACGCCGTAATACTTCTCCAGGAAACGCACCGGTTCCAGCGAGTAGTCAGAGTCTATAGGGTATACCAGCAGCCTATCAGAGTACTCATGCCTCAGATCGGTCAGGACCCGTCCCTGTCCGCTGCAGGAGTCACAGGAGTCCCTGTGGAAGTAAAGCACCTCTACAGTCTGGTTCGTGCAGTCGCTCTCCAGTGACTGTCTCCGCAGATAGTTCTCGATCAAAGTAAGTATGTACCGGCTCTTCAGATTCCGGTAACGCGGATCCTCTATCTTCCTTGAGTTCCTGTGCTGTTCAAGCTTCTTCCGGA
Organism: Candidatus Nanohaloarchaea archaeon; assembly: GCA_042217575.1. Taxonomy (GTDB): domain Archaea; phylum Nanohalarchaeota; class Nanosalinia; order Nanosalinales; family Nanosalinaceae; genus JBDGSK01. Next base: position 33,508 of record JBDGSK010000031.1, read on the forward strand.
CCTCGTAGAGATCATCCATGTTCTGCTCCGCAAGTATGCTCTGCGCCGCGCATCGGCTTCCCGTCTCCATGTTCTCCGCCAGTAGGTAGGTGAGAACCGTTGATTGCTGTTCTATCTGCAGGTTAGAGATCTCCGACTGGAGATCCTGAATCTTGTACTGACTCAACTCGGTTCCGACCATGAAGATGCCTACAAAAAGGACAGAGGTTACCAGGAGAGCTGCTATAAGGTATTTCCATTCGACTTTTCTCTCTACCATGCTTTCGAACCTCTGAACTTGTCGGCCAGTGCCTTTATCCAGAATACAGAATATAAGAAGGCGTACATTATTAAAAAGAAAACGACATCCAGTTTCCTTGCTCTCTCCCCCAGGTCTATCTCCGATACCGAGATGCTCATGTAAAGCATGAATACACCGAGCGCTGCCAACGCCACGTTGAAAAGGTGGAAAAGGGAAAGGCTTTGAACTGATATCATGGGCATCGAGAACTGGAGGCCGTACTGCCAGATGGAAGCGGCCATGTCGAAAAGGGAAGTTGACAGCCGGTAGAAGAAGTGTCCAAAGATGAACATCACAAGGGCTGCCCATACAAGGTTAAACGGTATGACTACCATACCGAAGTTGCCGAACTTTGGATTCAGGAAGACGTTCCTGTAGCGGAACGCGTTGTTGAGGTTTCCTCTATACCACCGCGATCTCTGCCGCAGCAAACCCCTGAAGTCCGGAGGCGAGTGAGTCTTCACCTTGGCGTTGGTACTGTTCCTTATCTTGGCTCCCGCCTCCATCATCCGGAAAACAACCTCCATATCCTCCGTCAGCGTGTCCTCGTCCCAGCCACCTATCTCCTTCAAATGCTTCGTCTCGTAGAGGCTTCCGGGGCCAGGCATGACGAACTGCGAGTCAAAGATGGAGAACAGCTTTCTGAGGAAAAGGTTGTAGACGTACTCGAACCATACAACCCTCTGGGCTGTCGTCTCCGGATCCTCGATCATCATCGCCGGAGTAACTCCCTTAACGCCATCTTCTTCGAGATACCCCACCATCTTTTTCAAAAAGTCCTTTTCCGGCCTTGAGTCGGCGTCCATGCACGCCACGACTTCAGTGTCCACTCTTTCCAAGGCCTGGTTCATGGAGTTCGACTTTCCAGAGTTCTCCTTGTCGATTATCTCTATCCTATCCTCGTACTTCTTCATCTCTTCCAGAGTATTATCCTCTGACCCGTCATTGATCGCTATGATCTCTATCTTCTCCGAGGGATAATTCTGCTCCAGCAGAGACTCGAGTGTACCAGCTATGTAGTCCTCTTCGTTGTAAGCGGGAACGAGAAAGGTTACGCCCGGAAAGTAGGACGGCTCCGGATCTTTGTGTACGTCCTCTCTATTATCCAGGTAAACTATCAGCCAGAGAACTGTCGAGTAGAGCATCACCCCGAAGATCCCAAGATATATCCACTCAATGAGTTGCATCCTGAATCACAGTCCTCCGCCAGATTAATAGAAGTTGCTATCCGCTCTTCATGACTTCCCGAAGGAGCATCGTGGCGTAAGAACCTTTTGGAAGGTCGAACTTCACGCGCATCTTGTTCTTCGACATGTTGAGATCGTCCTCCTCGACCGAGAGAACTCCGAAGTTCCTGAAGTCGGCGAACGCCCGCCTGTAGGTTCCCTCCGATCGAAGCTCAGGGAAGTCCTGTAGTCGGAAATCCTCCTGGGAGACGCCCTCCTCTGCAAGCACTTTTTCAACCTTGTTCTCAGGCTTCTCATCCTTCAGGTCGGTCTTGTAACCTACCAGGGGCAGTTCGTAACCTGGCTCGTACCAGCCTTCCTCTATAAGCTCGGACAGAACCCTGTTGAATATCCACGACTGGTAGGCGTGGATGAAAAGCCTTTGGAGTCCTTCTGGAAGCCGTTTCAATGCTCCTTTGTAGTCCTCCGGGTTTTTGGTCAGATGGTACAGAAGTGCTTTTTCGTACCTGTACTGCTTCGGGAATTTCTCGGCAGCATCTTCAGGATCTCGCGTCTCCCAGAGTTCATCTCTTATCTTCCTGATGCTTTTGTACTCCTGGTCGTAAGGCTTCGCTATATACGTCCAGACCGCCTCCTCGTACTCTCCTCGAAGTATGTGGCGGCCGACCTGGTGCGTGATGGGTCTCTGGGAGCCGAAACGCTGTCTTCCGAAGTAGTTCGGGAACTTGCCGTCCAGTTCCTCAACTATCTTTTCAGTTCTCTGCTGTAGATCATCCTTCGGCAGTCCCAGCTGCCGCACTGTGATTTCGAACCTGTTGGCGTCGAGGTCTCCCAGACCGATGTACCCGTTCTTTCCGACCACTTCAAGGTCGAACTCGTCCGTGAACACCTGGTTGACTTCTTCAGGCGTTACGCCCTGTATAGAGATATACTGTTCGGTGACCGCTCTCTTGTCCTTGTTGCCGGCGTAGCCTATCCTGTCCTTTGAGATGTGGAGCATGTTGGAGAGCTTCGAGATCGCCTCCATGGTGGTCATGTTCTGCTTCCTCAGCTTGACCACAAGATGGTCTCCTTCGCCGGTCTCGTGAGATGCCAGTTCTTCAACTATGAAGTCGTTTACCTGCTCCTTGAGCTCTCCCTTTATGCCCGGCGTGTCGGTAAAGTACGACCATTCGATTATGTCTTCTCTTATGCTGGCTTCATCTTCTTCGCTCATTCTATCAGACCAAGTTCTCCCGTGATCTTGTCGATTTTCGACTCTTCCGCAGGACCTATGCCAAGCGCGGTCTTGGTGCCGCTCTCCACCTCTGTAAGCCCTGCATCCTTTACTAAGTAGGCTGGTAGTTTATTACGTTTGGCTTGACGGAAAAGGTCTTCCAGACTTTTTCCTCCGGCGGACAGAGCAACCTTCTTTGCGCCGGAACTCTCCCATTCACCCCTCGCCTCATCAGAGGCTTTTTCAGCCGCCTTGAGTGATGCGTGGCACGCCTGTGATATCATCTTTCCTGTAGACATTCCTGTATCGTCGCTTACGACAATTACCTGCTTGTAAGAGGGCATCTTCTAACTCGTTCAAACAGCCACATACAGATTTTAAGTACATACTGGTGACAAACTTCCTCTCGCGGCTGTCCCTGTATGGGTTCGCCCGGGTTCGAACCGGGGATCTTCGCCTCTCGTACACGCTGTGTACGATCCCAGTACCGTCGCTGGGCATCGCGCACGATGCGCTTGTAAGGGCGACGTCATAACCAACTAGACCACGAACCCGCGTACAGCATAACACGACGCGGTAATTCTTATAACTTCTCTGTTAAAGCTTCTCATCGAGCACCGGGTCGTAGACATCCTCGCCGTGCGAAAAGTAGGGATAATATACCAGTTCGGCATCCTCCTCATGTTCGATGTCGATAAGGTCTTCCTCCGGCACACGCCGCTCGATGACTTCTAACTCGAAAGCGCTTTGCTCCGGCTCTAACTCTTCCTGCTTCACACGACCTTTCTCCCGCATCGAGTCCAGGAGCGAGGTCAGCTTTGAGATCTTCATGTCCAGCTCGTCGAGTATCTCAGAGCGGCCCTTACCCTTTTTCAAAAGCTCGAATACCTCTTTTTCAGACTCCGATAGCTTCTGCTCCTCTGCCTTTACCTCGCCGTTGACACCGTCAATCAGCTTCAGTCTCTCGCCGTCTTCAACGCGGTATACAGGGTAGTAAGCGGTTCCGTACCTGTCGCCGTCTTCAAGCTCCTCTTTCTCCGTCCTCGGTCGGAACATATTGATTTTCTGTTTCTCTACGTAACTGTCCGAAGTCTCTGTCTCGCCACCGTGCTTCGACTTCCGCGTCCTTACATCGGTCATGACCGGGTACTCGTTTCCGAGCACGAACGCGACGCCGGGCGGAAGCGACTTTATCATCGATTCTACCTCGCTCGTAACTCCTTCGAACGACTTCGAGATCGCCTTCAGATCGTTCGGGTTGGTCACCCTGAGAATAAACTGGGTGTTGCACTGTGAAAGCACGTTCTTGTCTATCCTCGCCGGCCGCTGGGATATCACTCCGATTCCGAGCCCGAACTTCCTGCCCTCGGAGGCAATCTTCCGCAGGATATCGTTTGAAAGCGCCTGCTGGAATCCTTTCTCCGGGGCGAAGTTGTGAGCCTCCTCGAATATCATTATGAAGGGCGGCACCATGTTTCGCTTCCGCAGCTCGAAAAGACGTTTTGCGAGCGAGTAGACCGTCATCTCCGCGTTTTCAGGCTCGACGGCACGAAGATTTATCACGGATGCCTCTCCCGGCTCTATAAGATCCTCCAGATCCATCGAATCCTTTGAGAACAGTCCTGACTGTTCGACCTGCTCCAGCGAATTCAGCAGATTCCACTTCGCGGTCGAGTCTTCCTGAGAGACCGCGTCCATGATATCATTCAGTCCGTAGTCCTCGTCTTTCTCCCTCAAACGCTTCAACGCGTTGTAGAGGACGCCCATCTGCGAGTTAGTCAATGAGTCAGGGATGACTTCAAGCAGTTCCTTCTTCTCCATGTTGAGAGAGGAGAACCTTAGCGGCCTCGCCTCCTGGTTGACGTCTGTGTTCGGCGAGTACTCTGTGACACGGTAACGCTGCGGGTTTTCAGACTCCGGGTTCGGCTGGCCGAGCGACGAGTACTCTCCGTGCGGATCGACCACAAGCACAGGGAACTCCTGCTCCAGCAGTTCTTCAATTAACACTCCTGTGAGGTACGACTTTCCTGCGCCGGTCTGTGCAAGCACCGCGAAGTGCTTGTAGAAGTCTTCCTGGTCGACAAAGATATCGATATCCGGGTTGGTTTCAAGCGTCCCGATGTTGAGGCCTGCGTCTTCAAGCCCGAGCGTGTCGGAGATAAGCTCCTGATCGGCGCTGTAGACTATAGAGTCCGGCTCGATTACCCGTCGAGGCGCCTTCGTAAGACCTTTGTCGCGGTATCCGATTATGTTCGCCTTTGCAAGCGTTTCGCCGTCAGGATGCTTCGTAACTTCCTCCACCTGGGCGAGAATCCATTTCTCGTTGCTCTTCACCGATACGAAGTCGAACTTCCTTACCTCCTCGGTGGCGCGAAACTTGAAAGACGAAGTGTCCACCTCTCCCTCAATGGTTCCTAACTGCATGGGCAAAGTTTCCAGAAGTAAATTGATAAATTCAACAGCCACACCCTTGATTTAAGAAGATACAGCCGGAGGAGTTAAACATGGAAAAGCCGGAGCTTCCGGAGATGAAGGGTCTGAAGGAGGACGCGTTCTACATAGGCCTCAGCATCCTGCTCGTAACTGTCATAGTGGGGGCGCACAATCTTGCGACGCCTGAAGACCCGAAAGACGTCGGCTACGTAACAATCGATGCAAGATGTGTCGGGATTGACGCAGGTATGTGTCTCGGGATTCAGAGGCAGACTCACGACACGATCAACTACGATAACTACACCGAGCCGGAGCCGGGAACAGAAAACTTCTACAGGAGGGTTGAAGCCGAACTCATGATGAAGGCATACAATACATGCACAGAAGAAATGAGTGGAATGGAGTGGGTCTCGAAAGTTGAGTACCGGAACAGAACCGCTGCGGAGTGGCTTCAGAACAAGAATGTTCAGCTGCTGCCCTGTGAGAAGACATTCTTCAGGAACATGACAGGCTAGCCCTGGCAGCGGTGTTTAAAAGCTTCCCGCGGATAGAATTGTCCAGAGGTGACCTGAAATGTCAAAATACGTTGAAAGAACTTTTGTCGCTCTCAAACCCGACGCAGTAAAAAGAGGACTTGTCGGCGAGATAACCGCACGTTTTGAAGACGCAGGATTCAAGATCTGCGGGATGAAGATGGTACAGGCCGACGACCAATTGCTGGAAGAACACTACGAAGAACACGTCGACAAACCGTTCTACGACCGCCTGACCACGTATATGAAGCAGGGTCCTGTGGTCGCTATGGTTCTCGAAGGAGTTGAAGCTGCAGAGAACGTCAGGAAAATCGTCGGCGACACAAACCCGAAGGATGCTCACCCGGCGACACTTAGAGGACGATACGGTCACATGTCGTTCGCACACGCAGACGAAGGTGACGGGGCGCTCCACAAGAACCTTGTACACGCCTCCGAGCCGGGAGAGGCCGAACGCGAGATAGAGATCTGGTTCGAGGAAGACGAACTTCACGACTTCGAAGTCGCGCACGAAGAAGAAGTTCGATAGCGTCGATTGCCAGAAAGAAGAATGATTAAAAAGCGGCGTCAGCACTCAAAGAAACTTCCAGAAGTCGGTTGCGGAGCAACCGTCTCGGATTGATCGAACTTATCCTCGGAAGTTCGTCCCGCAGGGCTCGTCATCCGCCGCTTCCCACCGAACTCTTATGAGTTCGAGCGGTCTAAGAAACCAGCCAGGTTCGGCTGGTTTAGCTTAAAGCATCCGGTTTAACCTGTCCAGGTCAAGCTCGAAGCCAGCGACCGGGTGCTCAAGCTCCCAGTTCTCCCTGACTTTCTCGGAGAACTGGCCTATGAAGCCTACTTCTTCGCCGTTCAGCTCTATTTTCGCCGAGCGCTGCTGCCTGAAGAACGGTTTCTCCTCGCGTTCCACGTTCATATCCACGCCAAGTTCCCTCTCCAGAACCTGCAGCACTTCCCGGGCGTCGTTGAAGTCGACGCCGCCATCCGAGACGACGTAGGCCAGTTTTTTCGTGTTCGAAGCACCTACATAGGAATCATCGAGTTCCGAAACTTCTTCGACCTCGAAGAACTCCTGTGGATAAGCCCTGTGCCTGTTACGGTTCAGGACACCCATAAGCGATGGAAGAAGCCAGTTCCGCACTGCAGAGTAGCTCTCTGTGAGCGCGTTCTCCATCTCTACGAAGTCTTTTTCGTCTCTCTGCATCATGCCGGAAAGTTTCTCCGGGCTTGAAAGTATGAATGTGTTTGTTTCCAGCGCGCCTGTTCCGACGACTGCTTCACGGACTATTCTCGCGAGGTCTTCGATATCTTTCTCCTTCGCTTCCTGATCGATCTCAGGTCGCTGCGGTTCTATGTTGTCGTAGCCGTGCGCGATCACCACATCTTCGATCAGGTCGTACTGGTGCATCACATCGGTTCTGTAGCATGGAACCTCTACACTCACGGTGCCTGAATCCTTTTTCTCTGCGCCGTGCTTCATCTCTTCAAGCTTCCTGGCTATCTGCGCGGCGGAGAGGTCGAGTCCTGAGACCTCTTTGAAGTACTCCACGTCAAGCTCTCTGATCTCGGGAGAGAGATCCGGCAGTTCTTCACCTTCAATCTCCACAGATTCTATCTCGCCTCCGCGTTCGGCGAGCGCTGTCACAAGTATGTTGAGAGCTTTCCTGACCGTTTCCTCGTCCTTCCCGGTAACGTCGATGAATATGTCATCAGTCCCGGTGTGGACTTCTGTCAATTGATTGTTGATTATCGGGGGAAAGCTGAGAATTTTGCCTCCAGCGTCCTCAATGACAGGATAGCGGTCTTCGTCATCGAGAATCCAGGCGTATTCCCGGCCCTTCTCGTGTTCTTCAAGTATTTCACCTAACGCAAGCTCTCTGTCGTATTCGAGAGGCGTGAAAGAGACTTTTTCAGGTTCTACCGCTCTGTAGGTGAAGTCAGGCTCGACCGCTGAAAGGTCGTGGAGTCCTATAGCGAGTTTGTCGCGCCTTCTTCCCATGGTCTCGTGCATCTTTTCCTGAAGCTGGATGAGGCCGTTGATCAGGCGCTGGGTCAGTTCGACGTTCCTCACCACGGCCCCGCCGATGTATGGTCTTACGTCTTCGACAGAACCGTCGACTTCTACACTTATCTCTCCGTCTTCTACCTCGTATTCCTCCCTTCCCGGATTGACGCCGAAGAAGCCGCGGTACGCTCTGGCAAGGCCTTCAACACTTAGAAGGTCAGGACGGTTAGGGTACTGTTCCACGTCCCATTTATCGCCTTCAACGTGGTTCCAGTGGGCGCCGAGGAACGACGCTCTTTCGCCGAGATTTTCAAGCTCTACTTCTTCGCCGAGAAGTTCCTGGAACTCGTTTATGTTTATCTTTATGTGCGCCACTCGTATTACCTCCTGTCCGGCCTCCATACCGGTGTCTGTTCAAGGATTTCGATGTCGTTCCTGTACAGCTCCCTGATGTCGCTGAGGCCGGCGGCTCCCATCGCGATCCTTCCGATGCCGAGCCCCCAGGCCAGTACCGATGCCTCGAAGCCGAGCAATGGCTTGACGACCTCGGGCCGGAACATTCCCGCTCCCCCCATCTCAAGCCATTCCTCGGCGTCCTCATCGTATACCTGCACCTCGACGCTCATCTCGGTGTAGGGATAATACGAGGGGATCAACCGGAACTCGCTGTAACCCATCTTCTCGAAGAACTCGCTGATATATCCTTTCAGGTGCGGGAACGTGAGTCCCTTGCCTACTACAATACCGTCTGTTTGATAGAACTCGGCAAGGTGGCTCCTATCGACCGTCTCATTTCTGAAGTTGCGTGCGACTGTGAAGAACTTCTTCGGGAGCTCGTCTTCTTCAAGCTCGTGCAGCTTTCTCGCCGAGACTGCGGTAGTATGTGTTCTCAAAACGTTTCTGGTGGCTTCTTCCTCAGACCAGTCATAGTTCCAGCCGTCGCTGCCGGTCGTCCAGCCGTCTTCATGCGTCTCTTTGACGTGCTCGACTTTCTCGCCGAACTCCTCAAGGTCAGATGCGGCAGGATTCTCGATAAAGAACGTGTCGTGCAGCTCCCGCGCCGGGTGATCCTGCGGCGTGTATAGCGCGTCGAAGTTGAGGAGTGACGGCACCACGAAGTCGCCGTTCATCTCCTCGAAGCCCATCTCGATCCATTTATCGCGGGCGTAGTCGATTATATTCCTGTAGAAGTGCTTTTTCCCTGTCCTCGGTGTCTTCACCCTGTCGATCCTGAATTCTTCCTCGATATCGTCGAGGGAAACTTCCTCTCCTTTCGAGGTGAGTTCTACGACCTGTTCTGTATTCGTGACCGTTTCGACAAGTCCGCGGTTCTCGTCCTCGCTCGTAAAGTTGCCAGCCTCCAGGCGTTCTCTGATCTCGTCTTTTCCGACTGCTTCACGCCCCTCTTTCGTCAGTCCGACCTCGCCGTCCTGTATGTCTATCCAGCCCTTTCTTCTTGCCTTGCCCAGCGCAACGTCCGCGTCTTCAAGTTCAAGTTCCCGGACAGGTTTGTCACCTTCCTCGAGCTCTTCTACCAGCTGATTCTCGGGCGACCCGTTTTCGACGACTTTATCCCCTTTATCAGTGAGACGCTGCTCTACCTCCTCTTCCTCGTTGATCTCTGCGAGTCCTTCTTCCTGGAGTTCAAGTCCGGCCCGGTTGACCATGCTCTGGTCGTATCCTTCTTTTTCAAGCGAAGAAACCCTGCGCGGCGACTGCTCCTTCAGTTCCTCAAGTATCTGGAGTGCCTGACGGGAAAGTTTCACAACGCGGTTTTAGGCATTGAAGCTTTAATAATTAGGCCGATTCCAGCAACGCCCCGGCAACTATCAGCAGTACTCCCAGCGTAACAAGCTTTGTGTAATCCTTCCAGGTCTCTCTGTCAAAGTGCTCTCTGTACACTGCGGCAGAGACCAGAGATCCGGAAATGCCTGCGACTATGAAACCTGTCATTTCCAGGGTGGCGTGCGGGAGGTAGCAGAGCGGACTCGGGTTCGGGGTACATGTCAGGAAACCGCTGCCGCTCTCGATCGAACGCGCCATTTTCGCGAAGAACACTCCTAAAACGGAGGCGTTCCAGGTCAGGACAAACGCGCCTGCTGACCCGATTACAGCTGATAGAAGCAGGATGGCGGCGAAAACTATGAGGTTGTTCACAAGTATCGAGAAGAACGGTCCGAGAGATGTAGCAGCTCCCGAGATAGCGGTTATGGTGCTGTACTGGAGCTGGAACGCCTCGGGGAATGCGTGTCCGAGCGCGAAGAACGCGAACACTTCGCCGATGAAGAGCGAGCCGTAGACCTTTACCTCGGGAAGATGCGGCTTCCCACGTTTCTCATCCTCCAGGAAGAACTCCGTCAGAGGATAAATCAGAGGGATAGAGGCGAAAACTACCGCAAGGATATCCGACTGCGATGGGTAGAAGTGCGACGCCAGTATGAAACCGGCGAGCCCTGAAATAGCGCCGAGCACCATCAGAAGCGAGTAGTCCTGCATGCGCTCTTCGCGGTAGATCAGTTCCGGCAGCACGTAGAAAAACTTTCTCCGGTGCTTTAAACCTCCACCGGGTAGATTGATAAAAATCGGTCGGCTTAATCTGCGTAGACCATACCATGCCGGAAGAAGAGGATTTCGAGGTTACGCCCTGGGATGTTGAGGGCAACGTCAACTACAGCAAACTGATAGAAAAGTTCGGAACCGAGAGGATCGACGAAGAACTCAAGAAAGATATAATGGAAGCAGCCGGAGAGGATAATCTTTACCTGCGGCGCGACTTCGTGTTTTCTCATCGAGACATGGACGAGGTGCTTGAAAGCTACGAGGACGGGGAAGACTTCTTCCTCTACACCGGGTTAGGCCCTTCCGGAAAGATGCATATCGGCCACATCATCTCGTTCTACTTCACCAAGTGGCTGCAGGAAGCGTTCGACGCCAACGTCTACATTCAGGTGACCGACGACGAAAAACACTGGGACCGCGGCATGAGCTACGAGGAAATCGACAAGAACGCGAAGAGGAACATCCGTCAGATAGCGGCGGTGGGCTTCGACCCCGACAAGACCTTCATCTTCCGGAACCGGGAGTACATGGGCAACATGTACGACGGCATCGTCAAGGTCGCGAGAAGGATAAACAACTCGACCGCCAAGTCAGTCTTCGGGTTTGAGGGCTCGACCAATATCGGCATGAACTTCTGGCCCGCGATCCAGTGCATCCCGACCTTCTTCGAGGAGAACCGCTGCCTGATCCCGGCGGCTATCGACCAGGATCCCTACTGGAGGATTCAACGCGACATCGCGCCGAAACTCGGCTACCAGAAGACCGCGGCAATCCACTCAAAGTTCATCCCTGCACTGACAGGGCCGGAAGGAAAGATGAGCAGCTCGAAGCCCAGCACCGCAATCATGCTTGACGACTCTCCGGAAGAGATCGAGGAAAAGGTGCAGCAGCACGCCTACTCCGGCGGAGGCGACACCCTGGAAGAACACCGCGAAGAAGGCGCAGACCTGTCGGTTGATGTCTCCTACCAGTGGCTCCACAACCTGTTCATGGAAGACGACGAAGAACTCGAACGCATCGCCAGGGAGTACTCAAGCGGCGAGATGACCACAGGAGAAATCAAGGAGATCCTGATTGAAGAACTCACCGAGTTCCTGCAGAAGCATCAAGAACGGAAGGAGAACGCTGATGAACTCGTACAAAAAATGATGTACGACGGCGACCTTGCACAGGAGATGTGGGACAGAAAGATTGACCTGGGCTGAGCTTAGAGCCACTGCCTGAGCAATCTGGAGAAGTTCTTCCGCATATCGTAGCGCTCCGAGAACTTCTCATATCCTTTTTTCCTCATCTCCTGTCTTTCCTTCTCGTCGAGTTCGAGCGCCCGCTCAAGGGCAGAGTTAAGGCTTTCGGCGTTCCCAGCTTCAAACTTGAAACCGTCAAGCCCGTCCTCAACCTGCTCCGATAGGCCGTCCACGTCCGAAACTATAGGTACTGCGCCGGATTCCCTGCATAGGATCCGGACTTCCTCAGGTATCAGTCCGAAAGGCTCGGCAAGAGAGGAAACCACGACCCCTATCATCTCCGGGTGCTTCATCAACGCGTGCAGCTTCTCGTCTTCCAGGAAGCCATCAACGATCCTGATATTATCTCTCCTCTCCGCGGCCTCTCTGAGCTCGTCAGTGTTCGGGTCGAGGGATGTCTGGTCGTTCGCAACCACCAGGAGCTGGGCCTTCTGCTGGAAGCCTGAAACTACGTCCTGTAAACCCTTGTAGCGCTCTGCTCGCCCGAAGGCGAGAAATGTCGGTTTCCGATCCAGACCTAACTCGCTGAAGACGTCTTCCGGCATTTCATCCGTCTCATACATTTCAGGGTGTATGCCGTCCGTGAAATCCACTATTTTCTCCTCCGGGATGCCGTATTTTTCCCTGAGATGGCTCCTCATAAACCTGCTTATAGCCCCTACAGAGATACTCTCCGACCTGAGCAGTTTCTCCATGTTACTGTCCTCAAACTCTATCCAGTCGTCGTATGAAACGTCCATGCCCTGCTGCTGGTTCCTGCCAGTGCCGTGGGGAACCCAGACTATGTCGATTTCTGTATCTTTTAGCTGCTGGTCAGCGAGCCAGCAAGCCTTCATGTACGGCGTGTCCTGACATATGACGAGCGTCTTCTCGTGTCTCAGGGCTATGTCTATTATCTGTCCCGCGGCCGACGCGGAAGCGGTTTCCCAGCGCTTAACCCCGCCGAACTGTTCCAGGCCCTTGGAGCCGTCAGATATGTACCTCACCTCTCCCCCGGTTTCGCGGCAGGCTTCCACAGTATCTTCAAGCAGTTCCGGATCGTAGCCGAGGCATCCTTCATGGTTCAGCGGGGTCACGACGTAATAACTGAAATCTCCTGTCTCCTCCGCGGCGGTTCCGACCGACTTCGTGATCGCGTGTGAAACGGTTCCTACGCCACAGTACCTGCTGGTGACGCCGTCATACGTCACCTGTATCACTGCGCGGCTCATCTTTCACCACCGAGTTCTTCGATTATCTCACTGCAGTAGTCATAGACCTCATCCTCCGAGTTCTCCGCAGCGTCAACCCGGTGAACGTCATCCCTCCCGAGGAAGAAGACATCGTAGAACATCTGCGTTGCCTCGAGGAACTGCCGTGCACCCCAGATATCGTCCTCCTCGTGGAAAGAGCGCTCGAGACTGGTATCAACATCAGATTCAAGGTAGACATAGTGCGCGTCGTCCACATCCTCCAGGTAGTCCTCGAACTCTTCCACTGTTTGCCGGAACGGCGAGTCACTATCGACAACCTCCCGCGCAAAAGTATGCGAGACAGTTGAAGGGAAACCGCGGTCGAAAACTGTAATGTCCGCGTCCTGTTCAGCGGCGTAATCCTTCTTATTGTACTCACTGTCAACGAAGAAGTCGACCGACTTTTCGCTGTGCTCTTCCTGGGGTACTTCGCGGTAGTCGCCGTCAAGCACCTCGCCGATGCGCTCAACGTTATCGTACTCCTCAGCCAGCCGGGAGGTTATCGTAGTCTTGCCCGTTCCGGGAAGCCCTTCAAACAGGACGGTTGACATATTTGCCACAGCCGAGTCAAAAATTAAAACTCTTACTCAAGCGCCTCTACCGCTGCCAGTTCTTCACCGCTCATGTAGCGGACGAACGCGCCGCCAGCGATCGAAACGTGGGAGAAGTCGTCAAGCGAACGGTTGAAGCGCTGCACGAGCGAAGACGTGTGGCCTCCTCCGATAACCGTGTAGGCGTCGGTTTCCGCCAGCGCCTCAACGACTTTCCGAGAGCCTTTTTCGTGTCCCTGGTCGAAAGCACCCATCGGCCCTTTCATCACGACCGAGTCCGCTTCTTCGATTATATCTGAGTACCTCTCCGCGGTTTCTTCTCCGATGTCCCAGGTCATCTCGCCTTCCGGTACTTCGCCAGGAGTGTAGCTGCCTGAACCGGTTTCAAGATCCTGCGGGAGTACAAACTTCTCCCCGTGTTCTTCGAGCAGCTGTTCCATTTCTTCGCGGCGGGAGTCAAAACCGTTTTCCTCTATCCAGTCCGACTTCTCGCCGAGCTCATAGCCTTCAACCATCAGCGCAAGTTCGCCGGGTATGCCGCCCAGCAAGACTTTCTCAGCATCTTCTATCATGTGCTGCAGCATCCCGATAATATCCGAGGGTTTCTCGCCGCCGAGCACGAGAACACCGTTCTCAAACCTGTCACGCACTTTTCCGCAGCTTTCAAGCTCTCTCTGCATTACCGGACCGGCGTAGGAGTCAAGATGTTCTGTGAAGCCGACCATGGAACCGTGAGAGCGGTGCGCGGCCGAGAACGCATCGTCGACATAGAGGTCGAAGTAGCGTGCAATGTTCTCCACGAAGTAGTCTCTTCCATGTGTCTCCGGCGGCGCGTTCTGAAGTTCTTCTGAGAGGAAGCGTATATTCTCAAGTAGAGTCACATCGCCGTTATCCATCGAGGCGACCGCTTCGCCGAGTTCGCTTCCGAAGAAGCTCTGTACAAAGTTGACCTTGGAATCGAGTTCCTCTTCCATAAGTTCTGCATGCGTCTCAAGCGACAGGAAGTCGTTCCTCGCCGGCCGTCCCTGGTGCGCGACGACAAGGACTCGAGCACCTCTCTCGCTGAAGTCTCTTATCGTCTCCATGTAACGCCTGAAACGCACCGTTGGCTGCGGGTCACCGTCCTCCACCGGCAGGTTGATATCAGTCCTGAGAAGTACATTCTTTCCCTCGATGTCGGCATCTTCCACTTTCCTCACGGCAGACCACTGTATTACAGAGTATTATCGGCCGGTTTTTAATTTAACTCCGTGAAACCGGATTCGTGAGATCAGAACAAAAAACTTCGGTCAAGGCGACCTACATCCTGTTAGCCGCGACCATTATCGGCTTCGTGATAGAGATCGGTATAGGCATCGAGGCTGCGAGAGAATACGTTCTAAGCCGTAAAAACCTGTTGGAAAGCGGCTACGTCCTCGTCACCTACGGCTTCCTGCACTCAGGCTTTACGCATCTGGCCGGGAATCTCGCATCTCTCTTCCTCCAGGGCAAACTACTGGAGAAAACTGTCGGGAGCGTGAAGATGGCCGCAATCTACCTCGGAGGAATGATAGGAGGAGGCGTCACCTGGCTTATCTTCAACGCCGGCGTCACTGTCTCTGGGGCCTCGGCGGCGACTTCTGCGGTGATGGCGGCCAACATGGTGATCTCGCCCGGCAAGTCCCTGATCGATGAAGTTCCGTTGATCCGGGATCTGCCTCTGCCCGGCCTGAGAGGGTTGTTCAACGTTTCCCTCTGGTCAGCAGTAGCCATACTCGTCAATATCGAGTTAGCCCTCGAAGGCACTTCTGCCGCGACGCTTGCACATCTCGGAGGGATGGCTGCCGGCACCTCCAGCGTATTCCTTTTCACCGAAAAAGCCAGTTACAGAGGTATCGCGGCAACATCCGGTTTCGCAGTCGCCCTCTCTACGCTAGTACTGGCGGCGCCCGGCTCACTTCTCTGGACGGCAAGCATCGCTGCAGTCGCGTTGTTGATCTTAGCGGTCCGCAGGACCAGAAAACGCAGCGTATAAAAGACTGCGGTCGGAAGTTCTTGCGTGGCACCAATGAAGGGTGGACGTTTTGGACAACGACTTTCGGCACTCGAAGCCGAGAAATAATTTCAAAACCCTTACAGAGAGCTTCTGCTCTACTTCTGACAGGTGCGAGACGTGAGCGACGCAGAGAAAATTGACGAAGTAGCGAAACGCCGCGGATTCTTCTTCCAGTCCTCAAAGGCCTATGGCGGCGTATCCGGCTTCTACACCTTCGGACCTGAAGGAGCAGAGGTAAAACAGAAGATAGAAGACGCGTGGAGAACCCGGTTCTCCCTGAAAGAAGGACACCGGGAAATCGAGGCGCCGACAATCATGCCTGAACCAGTCTTCGAGGCCTCAGGACATCTCGACGGCTTCGACGACATGATAATCGAGTGCCCGGAGTGCGGGAAGAACTCGCGCGCCGACCACCTCGTCGAAGACAACACCGAGGTAGAAGAGGCGGAAGGTTTCTCCACCGAGAAAATCGCGGAAATCATAGCGGAGAAAGAACTTGTCTGTCCTGCGTGCGGCGAAGAGCTCGAAGGAGTCGAGGTTAACGACTTCAACCTGATGTTCGAAACCAGCATCGGGCCCGGCGACTCGCAGCCCGGCTACCTCCGACCGGAGACGGCGCAGGGTATCTTCGTCGAGTTCCCGCGGCTGAAGGAGTACGCCCGCGGCCAGCTGCCGTTCGGCATCACCCAGATAGGAAAAGCATACCGGAACGAAATCAGTCCCCGCAACGCGCTTGTCAGGGTTCGAGAGTTCACCCAGGCAGAGCTTGAACTGTTCATCGACCCGGATGAAGACGAACCGGAGCTCGAAAAAGTCGAAGACGTCGAGCTAGAACTCTACCCTGTCGAAGAGCAGGGAGGCGGCGAACACCTCGAGATGACCGTCAGAGAAGCGGTCGAGGAAGAAGTTATAGAGAGCGACTGGGTTGCCTACTACCTCGGACTCGCCAAGCCGTGGTTCGAAAAGGTCGGCGTCGACATGGAACGCTTCCGGTTCCGGCAGCACAACGAGGGTGAGCGCGCCCACTACGCTACCGACTGCTGGGACGCAGAGGCAGAGATTGACGGCGACTGGATTGAACTCGCAGGTTTCGCCTACAGAGGCTGCTACGACCTGAAGAAGCACGGCGAGCACTCACAGGACGAGTTCACGGTCTTCAGGCAGTACGACGAACCGAAAGAAGTCGTAGAGGAAACGGTTTCGCCCGACATGGGCTTCCTCGGACCAGAATACGGCGACACAGCAGGAAGAATCGCGGAAGAGCTTGAACACCTCGCAAAGGAAGAGCCGAAACGATTTGATTCAGACCCTGTAGAAGTCGAAGTCAACGAGGAAACCTACGAAGTTCCGCTGGAAAAGACAGGCTTCGAGCGCGAAGAAGTCGAAAAGCCAGGAGAACACATCACGCCGCACGTTGTCGAGCCTTCGTTCGGTATCGGCCGAGTGGTCTACACTTCCCTCGCTCACAGCCTTGAAGAAGACGAGGTCGAAGGCGAGGAACGCAGCGTTCTGCGGCTTCCGTACGAGGTCGCGCCGACAGAGGTCGCGGTCATGCCGATGATGGACAAAGACGGAATGGGCGAGAAAGCTCGCAAGCTCGCATCTGAACTGCGCGAAGAGGGCTTTGCTGTTTCGTTCGACGCCAGCGGTAGTGTCGGCAAGCGCTACAGGAGGCAGGACGAGGTCGGCACACCTGTCTGCGTAACTGTCGACTACGAGACGCTTGAAGACGGAACGGTCACGCTGCGTGACAGAGACACTACTGAGCAGGTACGCGTACACTCATCGGAGCTAAGTGCAGAAATCGGGGACTTTGTCGAGGAGCGCGGGCTGTAAAAAAAGGTGAAAGGCCCGGACTAGAGAAGTCCGAGCCCTGTTCCGACGGCGTAGGTTGACCAGCTGATGCCGGTCAATGCGAGAGCGGCGCCGAGCAGAGCAGTGTTCTTCATGAAGTGGGTCATCTGCTCCTGGCGCTGCTCGCCTTCCATGTTATAGAAGTCGTGCATCTTCGGCGTGACAACCAGGAGGAACGCTCCGATCAATCCGAGACTGATCGCAGGATATGCACCTGCCGCGACGCCGAGCCCTCCGGCGAGCAGCATCAGACCTGTAAGGTACACTGCTGCTGAAGCATACGGGACGCCCTTGCTCTCGGCGTAGCCAGTCATCTGCCCGGAGTTTTTGAAGTGGTTGAAGCCGTTGAACGCGAAGTAGCCTCCGAAGAGGATTCTACCCGCGAGTACAAGCAGTTCTGTTGTCAAGTTATCACCTGATCAACATTTAGGCTTCCAGAAGTATAAATCGCCTGCTTCGGTCATTTGATAAAAACCGCTTCCGCACGTTCCTACATGGGTAAGTGCTCCGCCTGTGGCAAAGAAGATCTTACTTTTACATGTAACTACTGTGGAGACACCTTCTGCGCGGAGCACCAGCTACCGGAGAACCACGACTGCAGCAATATCGATGAGGCGAAGTCCCCTGTCTCAAAGAACAGCAGCGGCTCGCGGAGGAACCGGGAAACTCCTGAAAGACGGTACAGGCGGCCCTCACTCGGGGAAGAACTGAAGAGCGCGCTGGTGCAGAACTACACTGTCGGCATAATACTTTTCACAGTCGCAGTATTCTCAGTCCAGGCGTTCCTCGGAGAGTCACCGACCTCAAACGTTTTTTACCAGCTATTTGTGCTTCAGCCCGGCCTGGGAGAGGTGCTGGCTCAGCCCTGGACCCTGATAACGGTGATGTTCCTGCACGGAGGCACGTTCCATCTGTTCGCAAACATGATCACGCTCTACTTCTTCGGAACGCCTGTAGAACGGATCACAGGAGGTAAGGAGTTCCTGAAATTCTACTTCAGCGCCGGTCTTTTCGCCAGCCTGGGATACGTGGCGTTCCGCAACCTGCTCGCGATATCCCAGGGCTCCGGTGTCCTCGAGCCAGCCGTAGGGGCTTCAGGCGCAGTAGTGGCGATGTTTGCCGCGGTCTCCGTGCTCTATCCTGAGGCAGAAATCCTGCTCTACTTCGTTATCCCGATGAAGATTAGAACCGGGCTGTACCTTTTCGCAGCGATGGAAGGTTTCAACATGGTCGCGAAATCGCTCGGCGTCTACCTGCCCGTTATCGGCAACTTCGCGTCTTCAGCTCACATCGCCGGAATGGTGTTCGGAGTCTACTACGGGAGAAAGCTGCGCGAAAGACATAGAACCGGCTCCGGAGTACTGGATCTTCTGGGCTATTAAGGCTTCGCCCGCTCTACCTCGAAATATGTTACCTGGTTCTCGGAGTCGACGACACCCCACAGCATCTTCGCCCGGATGTTCTGAGCGAGACGCACCGCGCGGGCCATATCCTGGTAGTCCTGGTTGTAGTTTTCAGGTACCGCGTGGACAATCCATTTTGTGTGCTCACGATCCTCTTTCGGCCCTTCCTTGTACGGGTTTACGCCTCGAGGATAGACACGGAAGTGGGCGCCGAACTTGAACCCGGTCTTGACAACGTAGCCGCGCTCCCTCAGATCAGTGTAAACGGCGTACTTGTGCTCAAAGTCATCATCGAGCTCTGAAAACCTGTGGAACAGCTCTTCCTTCTCCTCAACTTTACCATCGACTTCAACCTCTAACTCGTCCCGCTCGACAAGATGCAGAGCCTCGACAAGCGAAAGCCTGAGATGATCCTCCATAAACTTGCCGTAGTAGAGCTCGGAGTGAACCTCTTCCGCCTCTTCCTCATCCCAGACCTTGACGCTGGTGTCCGCAAGCTTTCCGTTCTTCATGGTTAGTTCTTCAACCTCGTGATTTTTATATCGGATTCAGAAGTCGCCCACGCTTGACTGCTCGTGCTTCTCCAGAATGCGCTCCGCAGTAGACCATGAACGTCTCGTCTCATCGGGAAGCTCTCCCTCCTGCTCAACGTACTTCTCCAGGAACTCGATGGTCGGCGAGTCGTGCGGATAGCCTGACTTAAAGTCGTAACCGTACTTCTGCTTCAGCTTCTCAACGTGTCTTTCACGGGCCGACTTCGCTGCGATAGAAGCCGCGGAAACCACGTCGTACTCATCGTCGGCACCGTGTTCAGCAACGAACT